>NZ_JBVIQR010000009.1:77861-195087 GCF_055576875.1 Streptomyces sp. NPDC033229
GAACCTCCCCCCCCCCCCCCCCCTTTCCCCCCCCCCCCCCTCCCCCCCCCCCCCCACCCCCCCCCCCCCCCCCCCCCCCACAACCCCCCCCCCCCCCCCCCCCCCTGTGCCGGGTCGGTGGGGCTGCCGGGCTCCGAGGTTCGGGGGCCGGGCCCCGGGTCAGCTGTGGTTGCCGAACAGCGAACGGCGAAGCCGTCGCAGCGGTGCGAACAGCGAGACCCTGGCGGTCCGGCTCTGCTTGGTACGCGTGCGGTCACGCGCGGTCAGCTCGCGCATCAGCACCGTCGCGCCCTCCACCTCACGCTGCGGCAGGGCGGGCCCGCCCAGCACGGCGAGATGGCGGTCGAGACGCGCGCTGGTGGCGCCGTTTCCGCAGTTGATGGCAGGCACACGTGGCCTGCCGCGCATTGCTATCTGATCCATTTGAGACTCCCCACCCGTACGAGGCACCCGGCCCAGGCAGAGTAACCCTATCGCCCCATCGCGTCACCCGCGCATCGGGAGCCCGGATTCACCACCCCGTCAAGGGCGTTGACGGCCCTGGCGCGAACCTGCTGTCACGGAGGGCGAGTTGGCGAGGCGAAAGCAGTGACGAACCGGTGGTAATCACACTCCGTTGTGGGGCATTTACTCGGAATTGCTCCCTTGCGGGGGCGGAGCCGCCCCCAAGGGAAAGCAGGCCAGGAAGGGGCGGTCGAGCGGCGGACCGGCCCTGGAGAGGCCGGGGCGCGGTGACGGGACGTGGTATGAGTCACGGACGGTGAGACTCGGGGGGCGACGGGGGCAACAGGGGGCGCCCCTCTTTCCCATGCGCCTCTCTATGCACTTACTACGCGCCCCTCTTCTTCCGCGCCCCTTTCCCTCCCCCTCCTCCCCCGCCTCCCGCACCTCCGGCCCTAGCGGTCCGCCGCCAGGGCCGGAGACTCGGCCTGCGGCTCAGGCCGCCGAGGCGAAGACCGGCAGATAGCCGCCGGACTGTCCCGAGGCGGTGGGGTGGTACGACTCGTCGACGGGGAGCGTCACGCTGTGCAGCCACGCGTTGCCGGAGCAGATCTCATGGCCGGCGAAGGTCGCGGTCACATCGCCGAAGGCGAAGCCGTGGTCGGCGGCGCGCTTGGCCAGGACGGAGTTGATGTGGTCCGCCGCGCCGTTGATGGCGATCCGCTTGTTCTCGCTCAGGCCGCTGCTACAGCCGCCGCCGATCCGGTAGAAGCGTGGATAGCCCAGCACGACGACGTGGGCGGCGGGCGCCTTGGCCTTGATCGCGGAGTAGACCGAGTCGAGCTGCCCGGGGAGGGTGCCCTCGATGTACGTACGGGCCTGGGCGACCCGGTTCAGGCAGGCGCTGTCGGAGCCGAGGACGCACGTCGACATCGTGTCGGCGAATCCGGCGTCGTTGCCGCCGACGCTGATGCTGACGAGCCCGGTCGAGGTGGTGAGCGGGGCGAGCTGACGGCTCAGAACATCACCCGTTCGGGCGCCCGAGCAGGCGGTGAAGGCGAAGCTCGCGGGCGCGTTCGCGGCGGCCCAGAGCGCCGGATAGGACTTGCTGCTGCGCTTGCAGTCGCCGCTGGAGCCGATGTATCCGCCGGCCCCGACCCCGGACGAATAGGAGTCACCGAGGGCCACATAGGCGGGAGTTGAGGATCTCTCCCCCGCCTGCGCGGCCCCGGCCCCGGACAGGGCACAGACGGCGGCGAGGACGAGCGCGGAAAGGGAGCCGGTGAGCGTGGACAGTTTCATGGAACCTCCCATAGCAGGGTTTCGGCCACGTCCGTCGTAGCAGCCACCCCCGTAATAATGGAAGTGTCCATGCCAAAATTGTGGGAACAGCGGTCCTATAAATGACCTTTGTGTGTCAGGTCTATGTCATTCCGCTTCCCGACCCGCCCACCTGGGCCCCGTCGGCCGGGCGAGGGAGTCCGCGTCGGTGTCCGTCCGGATGCCGATGCCGCCCGGCGTCCCTCATATGCCCCAACGGGCTTTTGGAGGTCCCTGGTTGACGGTGCGACACTGTGGTGAAGTGTTCACTTGACGGACAACCTCCAGTTCCACCGCGGTGCGATAACCGGAGGCCGTTTGCACGGCCTTCACATCTTGACGCGCCTCTGCCGATTGCGCGACATTGAAGCCCGGCATCCGGCGCTTCGGGGGGCAAAGTCGCCAATGCAGAACGTCACTGATCTCACGGATCCCACAGAACTCAGCCAAGTCGGCGACCCCGCCGGAAGGAGAACTCGGACGGCCGAGTCCCTTCCCCTGGTCGTCGGCGCCGCCGTCGCCATCGCGGGGGTCGGGGCCGCGCTGGCGCTCGCCGACATCGGCTCGCCACTGCGTGCGCCGCTCACTCTCTTCTTTCTCGTCATGGCACCGGCGGGCGCCGTGGCGGCGGCGCTGCGCGGCCTCGATCCGCTCAGCCGCTCGGTCGTCGCGGCGGGCGGGGCGGTCGCCATCGATCTGCTGGTCGCGCAGTCCATGCTCGCGCTGCACGCCTGGAGCGTGCGGGGCGGGGTGACCGCGGTCGCGATCGTCAGCCTGCTGCTGTTCCTGCCGGCGCTCGTGTGCCGGCGCCGGGACGACGCTCGTCGAAGCCGGGCCGCCTGAGGTGGACATCAGGGTGTACCGACCCGGTGACCTCACGGCGGCGGACCGGGCGGCGTGGTCCGCCATGCAGCGACGCGCCGCCCTCGACGGGTCGCCCCAGCTCGCGAACCCCTTTCTCGCACCGGAGTTCACGCTCGCGGTCGGCAGGTCCCGGCACGGCGCGCGGATCGCGGTCGTGCGGGAGGACGGCGAGCCGGTGGCCTTCTTCCCGTACCAGCGCAGCCCGTTGGGGGTGGGCCGGGCGATCGGCCTCGGTGTCTCCGATGCCCAGGGCCTGGTCCACCGGCCCGGATTCCAGTGGGACGCACGGGAGTTGCTGCACGCCTGCGGGCTGTCCGTCTGGGAGTTCGACCACTTGGTGGAGGGACAGAAGCCGTTCGAGGTGGCGGCCTCCGGGGCATTCGCCTCGCCGGTCATCGATGTGGACCAGGGCTTCGAGCGGTATCTGACGGCGCTGCGCAAACAGCGGCCGAAGTTCGTCCGCACCACGCGCGCCAAGGAGCGCAGGCTCGCCCGGAACGTCGGCGAGGTGCGGTACGTGCACGACGAACGCGATCCGGCCGTCCTGCGGACGCTGATCGGATGGAAGTCGGCGCAGTATCGAAGAACCGGGCGCAGCGACCGGTTCGCGCGCCCCTGGATCTGCCGGCTGGTCGATCAGCTCTTCCACACCCGCACCGAGTCGTTCGCGGGTCTGCTCTCGGTGCTCTACGCGGGCGGGCGGCCGGTCGCGGCGCACTTCGGGCCGCGCTCGCGGACGGTGCTGTCCTGCTGGTTCCCCGCGTACGACCCGGAGTTCGGGAGGTACTCCCCCGGGCTACTGCTGCATCTGCGGATGGCGGAGGGGGCCGCCGCGGAGGGTTTGGGCTATGTGGACCTGGGGCGGGGCGAGAAGGAGTACAAGGACCTGCTCAAGACGCGTGAACTCGTCGTGTGCGAGGGGTGGGTGATGCGTCGTCACCCGGTGGCCTTCGGTCACCGCGCACGCCGGGCGCCCCTGCGGGCGCTCCGCAACACCGTGGTGTCCCGGCCGGGCCTCTTCGAGCCGGCGGACCGGCTTCTCAAGCGCATGGGGAGCCTGCGCGAAGGTAGTTGAGGCGCACGATATTCGAATGCGCCGTCGACACAGATCACCAATACCCGACACCTCGAACGCGGCGGGAAAACACCAAAGGAGGAGTCACCGCAGGAGCTCTTGCCATACAGTCTCAAGCATCAATACCGTCGTACATCCACCCGCAACGGTCCATCACGCAAAGCGGCACTAGGGGAGGGCTCGAGCGTCGCGATGGTGCCCGGAGCGGGGCGCGGTAGGGGGTAGCCGCGCTCGGCCTTCACAGCATGCCGAGTCGCGTGCCGCGCGGCCGGTAACACTTGCCAACTCACCCTGTCCGAACGGCGATCCGAGCCGTCCGGGCCAAGGTGCGTACCCCCTTTTCGACCCGGAAAACCACCGGACCGCTCTGGGCGGGCGGTCCACCGGACGAGAGGGAGACAGTACATGAGTTCTTTTCTGCGCCCGGCGGCCGATCAAGATCCATTGATAAGCGGCCGCTACCGCCCGGTCACCTCACATTTCGCGATCGCACCGCCGGTCAGCGTCGTCATCCCGGCGATGAACGAGGCGGAGAACCTCCCGTACGTGTTCAAGACGTTGCCCGAGTGGATTCACGAAGTGGTCCTCGTCGACGGCAATTCGACCGACGACACCGTGCAGGTCGCCCGTGAGCTGTGGCCGGACGTCAAGGTCGTGGAACAGCTCGGCAAGGGCAAGGGAGATGCCCTGATCACGGGCTTCGCGGCGTGCACGGGCGAGATCATCGTCATGGTCGACGCGGACGGCTCCGCGGACGGCAACGAGATCGTCAGCTATGTCTCCGCGCTCGTCGGTGGCGCGGACTTCGCCAAGGGCTCTCGGTTCGCCAACGGGGGCGGCACTGACGACATGACTCCGATCCGGAAGCTCGGCAACCGGGTCCTGACCTCCATCGTCAATCACAAGTTCGGGGCACGCTATACCGATCTGTGCTACGGCTACAACGCGTTCTGGAAGCGCTGCCTGGACGAACTCGCCCTGGACTGCGCGGGGTTCGAGGTGGAGACGTTGATGAACATCAGAGTGGCCAAAGCGGGGCTGCGGGTACAGGAGATTCCCAGCCATGAGTTCGTCCGCATCCACGGCACCAGCAATCTACGGGCCGTGCGCGACGGACTACGGGTGCTGCATGTGATTCTGCGTGAACATGGTGCAAAGCGACTCCGAGGCCGCCCGCCGCGGCTCGCGATCGCGCCGGCCGCGAGCCGGGGGGAGGTGTCTTGAAACCTCCACCGGCCGGGCCGGGTGGGGCGCCTGACGTCTCGGTGGTCATCTGTGTCTACACCGAGGACCGGTGGGACGACATCCTCGCGGCGGTGTCCTCGGTGCGCGAACAGTCCTGGCCCGCGCTGGAGACGCTGATCGTCGTGGACCACAATCCCGCCCTCCTGCGGCGGCTGGCCAAAACCTTCGGCGACGACGGCGCCGGGGGCACACCGGACCGGGTGCGGGTGCTCGCGAACGCGGGCCCCCGTGGTCTGTCGGCGGGCCGCAACACCGGGACCGCGGCGTCGACCGGCGAGGTGATCGCCTTCCTCGACGACGACGCGGTGGCCGAGCGGGACTGGCTGCGGTATTTCGCCGAGGCCTACGCCGACCCGCGCGTGATGGCGGTGGGCGGCCGCACCCTCCCCGTGTGGGAGTCCCGGCGCAGACCCGTGTGGTTCCCGGCCGAGTTCGACTGGGTCGTGGGCTGTACGTACCGGGGATTGCCGCCCGGCCGGACCGAGGTCCGCAACGTCCTCGGCGGCAACGCCTCCTTCCGCAGGTCGGCGCTGACCGCCGTGGGCGGCTTCGCCAACGGCATCGGCCGCGACGGCCACCGGCTGCCGCTGGGCTGCGAGGAGACGGAGCTGTGCATCCGGCTCACCCGGGCCGTACCGGAAGCGGTGCTGTTGATCGACGACCGCTCGGTGATCCATCACCGGGTGCCCGCCGCCCGTGAGCGGTTCGCCTACTTCCGCACCCGCGCGTACGCCGAGGGCCTGTCCAAGGCGCTCGTGGCGCGGAGCGTGGGCGCCCGGGCGGGACTTGCGACGGAGCGCCGGTACACCACGCGCGTGCTGCCCGCGGGCATCGCGCGCGGCGTCCGCGACGCGCTGCTCGGCCGGCCCGGGGGCGCGGGGCGGGCGGGCGCGATCGTGGCCGGCGTGGCGGCGGCGGCCGGGGGCTACGCGGTCGGCAGCGTACGGGCGCGCCGTGGCGGCGAGCGGTTCGCGCCGGCGACCGTACCGGGCGTCGGGATCAGCCCCGAGCCGGTCGGCGGCCCGGGGCTGTCCACCGCCCCGGAAGGCACGGCCGCCGCCGGTCCCGTGACGGAACCGGCCAAGGAACCGGCCGAGCCAGCGGCCGAGCAAGCGGCCAAGGAGGGGACCGAGGCATGAACGGTGGTCCGGTCCCCATACTGATGTATCACGCGGTGGCGCACACGCCCTCGCGCGCGGCGCACACGCTGTCGGTGTCCCCGGCCGCGTTCGGCGAGCAGCTGCGGCTGCTCGCCGAGCGGGGTTTCTCCCCACTGACCGCGGAGCAGCTGGCAGCTGCCTGGCGCGGCGGCCTCGCGCTGCCGCCGCGTCCCGTCCTGATCACCTTCGACGACGGCTATGAGGGCGTGCACCGCTATGCCCTTCCCGTCCTCACCGAGCACGGCTTCACAGCCACGCTGTTCGCCTCCACGGGGTGGGTGCGCGGGGAGCACGAGACCGGTGGGGCACTGGATCTCATGCTCACCTGGGACCAGGTCCGTGAGCTGGCCGGTGCCGGACTGGAGATCGGCGGCCACAGCCACACCCACCCGCAGCTCGACCAACTCGCCGACGCCGGGCTGCGGTTCGAGGTGGAACGCTGCCGGGAGGTACTGACTCTGGAGCTCGACCGTCCGCCGGTGTCCTTCGCCTACCCTTACGGCTATTCGAGCCGTCGGGTGCGGAGCGCCGTGCGGACGGCCGGGTTCGGCGTCTCACTGGCCGTGGGCAACGCCCTGGCCGCGCGGCGGCAGGGGCCGTACGCACTGGAGCGCGTCACCGTGGGCCGCTCAACGACGATCGACGAGTTCGAACAACTCGTCGAGGGCCGGGGCGTCGGCCGTCACTTCGCCGGGGACCGCGCGTTGACCAAGGGTTACGCCATGGTTCGCAGAACTCGACAGATCATGAGGAAGATAAGCGAAGTCCGTGTCTGACACGTCCACCCGGGCCGAGGAACGGGAGGCGCAGAGTCCGGTGAGCCGCAGACTGCGGCTCCCGGGGCGCGGCGGCAGCAGTCCACTGTTCCGCAACGCCTTCGCCCTGATGCTCAATACGGGCATCAGTGCCGTCCTCGGCGTGGGCTACTGGCTGATCGCCGCCCGGTACTACACCCCGAACGCGGTCGGCCAGGGATCCGCGGCCATCGCCGCGATGAAGCTGCTCGCGGGGCTCACCGCGATCACCCTGACCGGGGCGCTGGCCCGCTTCATCCCCGTGGCCGGGCGATCGACGGGCCGGCTCGTCCTCCGTACGTACGCGGGGAGTTCGGCCGTCGTCGCCGTCGCGGCCTGCGTCTTCCTGTCCACACTGGACCTCTGGGGCCCCTCCTACCGCTCCCTGCGCGGAGTGCTGCCCGGTCTCGGGTTCGTCGTCGCCGTCGTCGCCTGGTCCCTCCTCACCCTCCAGGACGGGGTGCTGACCGGGCTGCGCAGCGCGTTCTGGGTGCCGGTGGGCAATACGGCGTTCTCCGCGGCGAAGCTGGCGCTGCTGGTGGCGCTGGCGGCGGTGCTGCCGACGTCCGGGGTGTTCACGTCCTGGGTCGTCTCCATCGGTGTGTCGGTGCTGCCGCTGGGCTGGCTGGTCTTCCGTCGGCTGGTGCCGCGGCACGCCCTGGCGACCGCGAAGACGGCCCGGCCCCCCACCTACCGGGAGATGGGCCGCTTCCTGGCGGGCGACTACACCGGGTCGCTGTTCTCGCTGGCCGTGGTCTATCTGGTGCCGGTGATCGTCGCCTCGCAGGTCAGCTCCACCGACAACGCGTACTTCTACATCGCCACCACCATCGGTGGCACGGTGAATCTGCTCGCCATCAACATGGGCGCCTCCCTGACCGTCGAGGGCTCGCACGACCCGGACCGGCTCGCGGAGAACTGCCGGGAGGCGCTGCGCCGGATGGCCAAGATCATGGTCCCGGTCTGTGTGCTGCTGCTCCTCCTCGCCCCGTATGTGCTGCGGGTCTTCGGGCAGGACTACGCGGACGCGGCCACGCCGCTGCTGCGGTGGTTCGCCGTGGGGGCCGCGCTGCGGGTGGTGATGGAGGTGTACTTCGCGGTGCTGCGGGCCCAGAGCCGGACGGCCGGGCTCGCCTATCTCCAGGGGCTGCTGTGTGTCCTGGTGCTGGGGCTGACGCTGCTGCTGCTCCCCCGGCTGGGGCTGGCGGGCGCGGGCATCGCGGAGGTCGTCAGTCTCGCGGTGATCGCCTCGATCTCGGCGGTGCGGCTCCGCAGGATCCTCAAGGAGGCGTCGGCGGCCCCGCCGCCCCGCTCCCCCGGCGCCGCGCCCGACGGCGACCTCGCGGATCTGGCGGTCCACGGCGACCGGCGGGGTGCCCGCGAGGGTTTTAGGCACGGCCGCGGGGCGGCGGCCGGCGCGGAGCGCGACAGCGGCGGTTTCGGCACCCGGTGGGCGCTGCGCGCCGCGCTGGACGCGGACACCGTGCCGCTGGGCGTGCGGCTGGACTTCGACCACCTGGAGAGGCGCCCCGATCTCCGGCACACCCCCGAGGCGGTACCCATGTCCTCCGCAGTCCCCGCCGAGCCGGAAGTGCCCGCCGAGCCGGACGAGCCGCGCACGGCCTCCGCTCCGGCGCCGGCTTCCGTCGCCGCCGCGGCGTCGAGCGGCACGTCCGCCGCGTTTGCCGCGGGCCCTTCGGCAGGGCCGGCCGGCGCTTCCTCGGCCTCGACCGCCGCGTCCGTCTCCGCGGCCTCCGACGTGTCCGCGCTGCCCGAGGGCTCGGGGGCGCCGCCCACCGTGGTCACCCGTACGGCGCCGGCGGCGCGCAGGCCGTGGTGGCGGGGGCCGGAGGCCGGGATCTGGTTGCTGTTCGGCGCCGCCCTGGCGATGTACTGGGTGCCGCTGAGGTCCCTCGGGGAGTCCGAGCTGGACGGCATGGGCGGGCTCGGGCTGGTGTCCGTGCTCCCGGTGGGGACGGTGCTGGGGGCCGCGCTGCTGGTGGTGTCGTTCGCGTGGGCGCTGTGGCTGGACCGGCCCCGCCGCGGGCTGCTGACCGCCGTCCTGCTGCTGACGGTGGTGTCCCTGCACGCCGTGCCCGCGCTGCTGGAGGACCAGCCGCGCTTCGCGACGGCCTGGCAGCACCTCGGCTTCCTGGACTACATCGACCGGTCCCAGGTGGCCGCGCCGGACCTCGACGCCCGCTGGAGCTGGCCCGGGTTCTTCGCCCTCGCCGCCCTCACCGCCCGGGCCTGCGGGGTGAGCGACCTCACCGAGGTGCTCCGCTGGTGGCCGCTGGCCGTTCAGCTGCTGTGTCTCGCGCCGCTGGCGCTGCTGCTGAGGGCGGTGCGGGCGAGCTGGCGGGCGAAGTGGACGGCGGTGTGGCTGTTCGCCCTGTGCGGCTGGGTCGGACAGGACTACTTCTCGCCCCAGGCGCTGAACTACTTCATCTATCTGCTCTTCATGGCCGTGCTGCTGGTGTGGTTCCGCTGGCCCCGGCAGCTGGGCGGGAAGCTGCTGCCGGGCGAGGCGGAGGTCGCGCCCGCCGGACGCCGCCAGCAAGGGGTGCTGCTGGCGCTGCTCATCGCCCTGTTCGCGGCCTCGGTGGCCAGCCATCAACTGACCCCCTTCGTGATGCTGGGCGTGCTGACCGTGCTGGTGCTCACGCGCCGCTCGACACTGACCGGACTGCCCCTGCTGTGCGGTGTGATGCTGGCGGTGTGGGTGGGGTTCCTCGCGGAGCCGTACTGGTCGGGGCACTTCGACGAGCTGTTCGGCGGCCTGGGCTCGCTGGGCGGCAATGTCTCCTCATCCGTCTCGGGCCGCATCGAGGGCGGCAGCAGCACCCACAAGCTGGTGCTGTACACCCGGGTGGCGCTCGCGGGCGGCGTGCTGGCCTGCGCCGCGTACGGCTGGTGGCGCCGCCGGCGGTCCGGTCGCGCCGATACCGCGCTCCTGGTCCTGACCGCCGTCCCCTTCCTCGCCTTCGGCATGCAGTCGTACGGCGGCGAAGTGGCCCTGCGGGTCTTCCTGTTCGCGCTGCCCGGCGCCTGCGTCCTGGCCGCCCTCGCGGTCTTCCCGCGCACGGGCGCGGCACGCGGCCGTACCGCCGCGGGGCCGCTCGCCGCGCTGCTGGCGGGCCTCGTGCTCATCTTCGGCTTCCTCGTGGCGCGTTGGGGGAACGAGCCCTTCGAGCGGGTACGGCCGGGTGAGGTCGCCGCGATGGAGTACGTGTACGAGCACGACAGGCCGACCGTGCGACTGCTGTGGATGAGCCAGGACCCCGTCAACAGCGTGACGCCCGCCATGCCCTGGGGTGCCCGTGACATGGAGCGGGTGACCTACGAACCGACGCAGGCGCCGCGCGATCCGGCCCTGGTGGAAAGCCTGGTCGTCGCGTTGCGGAAGGCCGGACCCAACTCCTACCTCATGGTCAATCGCGGCCAGTCCGTCACCCTCCAACTGGACGCGGGTTACGCCGTGAACTGGGAGCCGCGGCTGCTGCGCGCCCTCGACCGGCGGCCCGAACTGCGCCGGGTGCTGTCCAACGACGACGCGGTGTTGTACGAACTGTCCCGGCAGTCCCCGGGCGCGGTCCCGGAGCCC
Organism: Streptomyces sp. NPDC033229; assembly: GCF_055576875.1. Lineage (NCBI taxonomy): Bacteria > Bacillati > Actinomycetota > Actinomycetes > Kitasatosporales > Streptomycetaceae > Streptomyces > Streptomyces sp. NPDC033229. The sequence continues at coordinate 88,365 of NZ_JBVIQR010000009.1, forward strand.
CGGCCGGGCCCGGCCGGGCCGCGGGTGACGTGGACCCCGATGTCGGTGATCGGCGGGCTGGCGGCACTGGCGCTGATGGTGCTGCTCACGGCGCGGGAGCTGTCGCGGGTCGCGGCCCGGCCGGGGGTACGGCAACTGCGATGGCTGCAGGGTTCGTACTGGTTCGCGCTGCCGCTGCTGGTACTGCTGCTGGTGTCGTTGGTCGTGCGGCTCACGACGATGTCCTGACGGCCGCCCGGCGCCGGTGAGGTGGGCAGGCGGCCACCGCCCGGCGCCGGACGCCAGGGGCTCAGGCGATCCAGCGGACCTCGTACGGTTTCAGATCGACGCTACGGTCGTCCACGCGGGTGGACACGGCCCGGTTCTGGGTGTTGACGACCAGCAGCGCCCCGTCCGTCGCGAGCACGCGGACACGTGCGCCGTCGTCGGTTTCGACCTCGCGGTAATCCGCACCGGGCGGGAACTCCTTGGCGAACCGGGTCAGCAGCTTCATCATCGGCAGCTCCTTGCCCCCGTCGGTCAGCTCGGTGCTGCGCCACAGACAGCCGGGACAGTCGGCACTCTGCTCCTGCGGGTTCCAGTAGAAGGCCGCGGAGGCGCCCGAGCCGGCCAGCTGCATCATCGCGGCGGCCTGGACGGCAAGGCGGTGCTGTTCGGTCCATCCCCTTCGGTCGTCATTGCCGTCGGCGGGCTCCACGTACCACTCGGCCCACCAGACCGGCAGCCCGGTGGTCTTCCTGAGCCAGGTCGTGACCGCGGCGAACTTGGTCGTGGCATCGAATTCGTCGGGGTAGAACTGATCGCTCTCCCGCGTATAGCTGGAGCCGTCGACCACGACGAAGTCGGCTCCGGCCTTGTGCTTGTTCCAGTAGGTGACGGCGTCGACGGACCGCTGGTCGACGACCCCCCAGGGGCCACGCAGCGATGACGCGTTGGCCTTGGATCCGGGGGCCTCACTGTCCATGACGACGTACGGGCCGCCGACGAGGTTGTTCTTGTTCTGCTTTTTCAGCTCGGCGTGGACAAGGTTGTACAGCTCGGTATAGCCCTCGTAGTCCCAGCGGTTCTTGGATTCGTCGAAGAAACCCTTGAGTTCGTTCCAGACGATGAAATGGCGTACGTCCGGATAGCGCTTGGCCACCACTCCGGCGAGCTTCGCGAAATCCTTGTAGTACTTGCGGTCGGGGGCCGTCTCCAATGATTTCTGGGACCAGTCGGTCCGCTGCCCGCCGCCCTTCATCCAGTCGGGGGCGCAGCACAGCGTGAGCACCGGCGTCCCGGCCGTTCTTCGCATCAGCGCGACACGCCGGTCCAGGTCGGCGAAGTTGTACGCGCCGGGCTTGGGCTCGGGGTTGTCCACCCCCCAGCCCATGATGTGCTGGTTCTGCGACAGCGGGCCGGAGGCGAGGAGCCTGCCGGCGGTCTTGCGGGCATCGGCCTCGCCGCGGTCGGCGCTGTACTGCGTGTGCGTGAACCCCCAGCCGACGGCGGCGTCCCGGCGGGTGTCCACGTCGTCGTCGCGCGGCTGGAGGACGCCGCCGCACATGGCGACCAGCAGGGCGAGCACGAGCAGGGTGAGACCGAGCAGTGCCGTGAATCCCCACCGACCTGCCCGGGACAACCGCCGGCCCTCATGACGTCCCATCACCGGCCAGAGTATCGGCGCGGGAATCGGTGTGCGGCGATTTACCGGGTAACTACGACGGAACCAGGGAAAACCTTGGTGCGCGCGGGCGGTCCGTGCCGGATCATGGGCGGCATGTGTGCCGACCGCCCCGCTGCCAGGAGGCAGGCCCTGCCCGCCGAACCGGACACCACCCCGACGGAGAAGTCCCTGCCCATCCGGCTGAACGTGGATGACAGCGACTCGCCGTCCGACGTCATCGACGCCCTCTTCCTCGGCCGGTTCGCCACCGGCGAGCAGCCGTACGCGCACAGCCACTCCGTGGACCGCGTCAAGACGGGGGTGACGCTGCTGCCACCGTCCGCCCGTGTGGTGCGCGCCGCGCGGGACGACGACCGCAGCGCGACCCTCGCGGAGGGCGACGGCTGGACGCTGCTGATCTCCCGCTGGAGCCGGGGCGCGGACGTGTCGGTGACCGCGGCCACCGACGAGCTGGCCAAGAAGGTGCTGGACCAGGCCGTCTCGGGCGCGGAGGACGAGCCCGAGCCCCAGCCCGAGCACGTCACCATGGGCTTTTGGTACGTCTCCCCGCGGCGCGGCCCGCACCGCACCACCCGGCAGATCTCCGCCGGTACGTGGGAGGAGGTGCGTCCGAACTACACCGCGCCGGTCGCGGACGCCATGGACCGGCTGATGAAGATCACCCCGGATGACATCGCCGGCCGTCTGCTGCTTCTGCACGGTCCGCCGGGCACGGGCAAGACCTCGGCGCTGCGCACGCTGGCCCGCTCGTGGCGGGACTGGTGCCAGGTGGACTGCGTGCTCGACCCGGAGCGGCTGTTCAACGACGTCGGTTATTTGATGGACATCGCGATCGGCGAGGACGACGGCACGGCGAAGGGCCGTTGGCGGCTGTTGCTCCTGGAGGACTGCGACGAGCTGATCCGGGGCGAGGCCAAGCACACCGCCGGGCAGGCGCTGTCACGGCTGCTGAACCTCACGGACGGGCTGCTCGGCCAGGGCCGCAATGTCCTCGTCGGCGTGACCACCAACGAGGACCTGGAGCGGCTGCATCCCGCCGTCGTGCGTCCCGGCCGCTGTCTCGCCCGGATCGAGGTGGGTTCGCTGACCCGTCCGGAGGCGGTGAACTGGCTCGGCCGGGAGGAGGGCGTCGGCCGGGAGGGGGCGACGCTCGCGGAGCTGTTCGCGCTGCGGCGCGGCAGCGGTCCCGCGTCGGTGCCCGCGCAGCACGACGGTGCGGACTCGGGGCTCTACCTGTAGGCCGACGGCGGTGCGGGGCCGACCGCTCCTCCGGGATGACCCCGCACCGGCGCTACCGCTCCTCCCCGCCGTCGTACGCGGCGCGCAGCGCGTCCTCGACGGCGGCGAGCGCGGCCGCCCGGTCCAGGCCCAGCCGGTGGGCGCGCTGGGCGAAGGCCTGGGCGGCCGCGGCCGCCTCCCGGTCGGCGGCGTCGCCGGGGGCGGCGATGAAGGTGCCGTTGCGGCCCCGGGTCTCGATCACCCCGTCCGCTTCGAGCGCGCGGTAGGCCTTGGCCACGGTGTTGGCGGCCAGGCCCAGCTCCTCGGCGAAGCCCCGTACGGTGGGGAGTTTGTAGCCCACGGGGAGCGCGCCGGAGCGGGCCCGGTCGGCGATGCGGGCGCGGATCTGCTCGTAGGGCGGTTCGGTCGCGTCCGGGTCGACGGTCAGTTGCAAGGCCACGGTGGGACTCCTGGCTGGGCGAGGTGGTACCACCCATTGTGCGCCTTGGGAGACCCACCGTGCCCGGTCCTCGGGCAATGCCCTGCCGCGCTACACCTCCAGGGACGCGCCGTGGGTCCGCAGCCAGGAGTTGATGCCGAGGACCAGCTCCGTACCGGTCCGGAAGGACTCGCCCGCGTCGTCGGCGAGCGCCTGTGTGACGGACCCGCTGTCGAGCAGCGGGCGTACGGGCGCGTCGTTGTCGGCCATGACCCGCTTCAGCTCGGTGCGGAGGGCCGCCGCGTAGCGCGGGTCCTGGGTGCTCGGGTAGGGGCTCTTCACCCGGTCGGCGACGATGTCGGGGAGCGTGTCGCGGGTGGCGGCGCGCAGCAGGGACTTCTCCCGGCCGTCGAAGGTCTTCATCGCCCAAGGGGTGTTGAAGACGTATTCGACGAGGCGGTGGTCGCAGAACGGCACCCGGACCTCGAGGCCGACGGCCATGCTGGCGCGGTCCTTGCGGTCGAGGAGGAGGTTCACGAACCGGGTCAGGTGCAGGTACGAGACCTCGCGCATGCGCCGGTCGTGGCCGCTCTCGCCGGCCAGCCGGGGGACCTCGGCGAGGGCTTCGTGGTAGCGCGCGTCCCGGTAGGCGTCCACGTCGAGCTTGCCGAGGAAGCCCGCGTCGAGGAGGGCGACACGGCCGCCGCTGCGCGGGCCGGAGAAGCGGTCGGCGATGCCGGCCGCGATCCACGGGAAGGTGTCGGCCGCCACGATCTCGGGGTCGTGGAACCAGTGGTAGCCGCCGAAGAGCTCGTCGGCCGACTCGCCGGACAGGGCCACGGTGGACTGTTCGCGGATCGCCTTGAACAGCAGGTAGAGCGAGGTGTCGCCGTCGCCGAAGGCCAGTGGCAGATCGCGGGCCGACTGGACGGCCGCGCGGTGGGCCGGGTCCATCAGGGCGGCGGTGTCGAGGACGATGTCGGAATGGTCGGAGCCCACGTGCGCCGCGAGGGCGTGGGCGTACGGGCCGTCGGGGGTGGGCCGCATCTGGTCGGGGGTGAAGTTCTCGGTGTGGCCGGCGAAGTCCACGGAGAACGAGCGCACCGGGCCACGGCCCGCGTCGGCCAGGCCCTTCGCCGCGAGCGCGGTGATGGCGGAGGAGTCGAGCCCGCCGGAGAGCAGCGTGCACAGCGGGACGTCGGCGATGAGCTGGCGGGCGATGATGTCGTCGAGCAGCTCGCGTATGTGGTGGACGGTGGCGCCCAGGTCGTCGGTGTGCTCCCGTGCCTCCAGCGCCCAGTAGCGCCGGACGGTGAGGCCGTCGCGGCGGATGCGCGCGAGGTGGCCGGGGCGCAGTTCGTACATGCCCTTGTAGACGGCGTGGCCGGGGGTCTTGGTGTTCGCCAGCAGCTCGGCGAGGCCCTCGGCGTCCACGGCGGGGCGGACGGCGGGGTGGGCGAGGATGCCCTTGGCCTCCGAGGCGAAGAGCACGCCGTCGGGGGTGGGGTGGTAGTAAAGCGGCTTGACGCCCATGCGGTCGCGGACCAGGAGGAGTTCCTCGCTGCGCGGGTCCCAGATCGCGAAGGCGTACATGCCGTTGAGGCGCTCGGCGAACGCGTCGCCCCATTCGAGATAGGCGTGCAGGACGACTTCGGTGTCGCTGGAGGTGCGGAACGCGTGGCCCAGGGCCTCGAGTTCGGACCGCAGCTCACGGTAGTTGTAGACCTCACCGCTGTAGGTGGTGGCAAGGAGGGTGCGGCCGTCGTGCTCGACGAGCATCGGCTGCTTGCCGCCCTCGATGTCGATGACGGCCAGCCGGCGGTGGCCCAAGGCGGCGTGGGTGTCCAGCCAGACGCCTCCGGCGTCCGGGCCGCGGCAGACCATCGTCTCGGTCATCGCCTCGAGCGTGCTGCGTGTGGTGGGGGTATTGAGGTCCTGGTCGTAGGAGATCCATCCGGTGATCCCGCACATGGTCGCGGTCTCCTTCTCGGTAGGCCGCCCGGGTGGCCCGGGGCGGCTGTGCCCTCGTCGATCACGGTCCGCGACGCTGCGCGAGCGGATCGCGATGATCACCGTACGCCCAATCTAGATGCATGCACCATCTAAGATCGTTTGGAACCCCCCGGAACCGGCCAATCCCGCCGGGCGCGACCTCCGAAGTGCCTTCTACGGAGCGCCGCTTCATGGTCGCCGGACCTGAACCGGCAGCCCCGGAAAGGACTCACGTGCCCGCCGAGCTGCGGTTCAGGGCGACGCGCGCCGAGTTGCGCGGACGACTCCTCGGCGCCACCGGGTCGGTGATTCCTCTCCGGCCACGACGGACTCGGGCGGGCCCGTCGCCACGGCCGCGGGCGTTCCGCGCCCACGACAGTGGCCGCGCACCGCGTCGTGGTGGCGCGACCTGGCCGAAACCGGAGGGGCCCGCCGGTGCTCGTCGGCCGTGAGGGAACCGCTCCGCTCCTGCGCACACCTGCCCGGGCCGGCCGTGACAGCCGTGGCTTGCGGGGCCCATGGCGCTCGAAAACTCGTCCACACCCGGCGGACCTGCGACTTTAGAGGGCCTTCGAAAAGGTGGACCTCCTCCGGCGCCCCCTGGCACGTTGGATCGTGCCGCCGGGCCGGGTCGGGGGGCCGGCCCGCGGCACCGCGACGTGGACCGTCGGGACGAAATGGACCGCGACCGTACGCGGGGCACCGCACCGCCCCACCACCGACCGCCGTTGAGGAACCGCGCACCCTGCACGGAGAGGCGAATCTGCCCGACATCCTCGACCGCGGGCTGGAGATGGGCGACGACTCGCCCCCGGCGCGCAGGGGACGCCGGGGGCGGCCACGGGACCGGCCGGGGCGGCGGCGAGTACGCCGTCCGGCCGATCCTGCGGCCCTGGCGGTCGGTCTGCGCCGAGTGGCGACGGGAGTACGGCCATGATCACCGATCCGGGCGCGGGCCGGGCCGTGGTCGCCGGCTCGCGGACGGCCTTGCGGATGCCGCAGTGGACCACGACCATCCGGAAATTTTACAGAATGTGATATTCTGTCAACTCAGAGCAACCTTACGGGCATGCCGGGCGTCCCACCCAGCAAAAGGGACACACGGACACGCCTGGCATCCGCGGCCACCCCCGCGGGAGCGCGAGGCATCCCGAGCACGAGGGACGCCGCCATGACGCTGCGCATCCATTTCACCAGCGAGGATCTGACCCGCATCACGATCGCCCAGCACCCGGATCCGCTGTGGGAAGTGCTGCTGAGCCTGCATGTGTTGCAGAGCACCGACGCCGCGCCCGTGTTCGCCCGCTGGCGCCGCCGGGTCCGCTCCGATCCGGGCACGGTGGACCGACGGCTGCTGGACCTCGCGCCTCCCTACGGCTACTCCCCCGACTTCCTCACTCCCGCCGCCGGGGCCGACGGCTTGGAGAACGGCATCGACGCCCTGCGTTCGACCCCCCGCGACCGGCTGCGCAAGGATCTGACGGAGCTGTCGGCCACCCGGCCGTTGGCCCGCTGGACCCGGCCGCTCGGGGACGGCGACCGGGACACCCTCGACGGGCTGGCGCAGGCGGTGCGCGACTACCACCGGGCGGTGCTGGTCCCGCACTGGGCGCATATCCAGGGCCGGCTGGGCGCCGACTGCTCGGTGCGCACCCGTGCCCTGCTCACCGGCGGCAGCGCGCGACTACTGCCCACACTGCACCCGGCGCTGAGCTGGAGCCCGCCGGTGCTGGAGCTCCGCGGCCCGCACGTGCGGGGCGACCTCCATCTCGACGGGCGGGGACTGCGGCTCGTGCCCTCGTTCTTCTGCTGGCCCGCGCCGACGCTGCTGCGCGACCGGGGGCTCGCCCCCGTGCTGGTCTACCCCATCGCCCACGATCTGCGCTGGCTCGACGAGCCGGAGCCCCGGCCGGCCTCGGGGCGGGCGCTGGCGGCCCTGCTGGGGATGCGCAGGGCCGCGGTCCTGGAGACCGTCGCGGGTGGGCCGGGCTGTACGACCGGTGAGGTCGCCCGCCGGGTGGGCATCTCGCCCGCCACCGTCAGCCATCACACCTCCGTGCTGCGCGAGGCCGGGCTGATCGGCACCCGGCGCGTCGGGGAGGCCGTCCTGCACACCGCCACCGGGCTGGGCGTGGGCCTCCTCAACGGCGACTCCTGCCTGGCCGTCGGACGGCCCGTCGGCCAGGCGTGACCCGCCCGGTCAGCCCCGGTCAGGCCCGCTCCCATCGAGAAAATGGAAGGTCGGCGCGGGGTGCATCAGGAAATCGTGATGCGAGATGTTCCAGGCGTACGCGCCGGCCATGGAGAACGCCACCCGGTCCCCGACCCGCAGCTCGGCCACCGGGACGTGGCGTGCCAGGGTGTCCTTGGGGGTGCACAGTTGACCGACGAGGGTCACCGGCTCGTCCAGGGCGGCCGGGCGCGGCCAGGGCCGCTCCCACGTGTCGACGGGCAGCACGGTGAAGGGCTGGTCGTGCTGTTTGGCGGCGGGGGTGCGCAGGTGGTGGGTGCCGCCGCGCAGGATGGCGAAGGCCTCGCCGTGGCTGTGCTTGAGGTCGAGGACCTCGGTGACGTACCAGCCGCAGTACGCGGTGAGCGCCCGGCCGGGTTCCACGCGCAGGGTCAGCCCGGGGTTGCGGACGGCCAGGTCGCGCAGGCCCGCGCCGTAGGAGTGCCAGTCGAAGAGGGCGGCCGGGCGGGAGTAGTCGACGGCCATGCCGCCGCCGACGTTGATCTCGGTGAGGGTGAGGCCGTGCCGGTCGGCCAGCTCGCGCGTCCAGTCGGCGATCCGGGCGGCGACGGCGAGATGGGCGGGACCGCTCAGTCCGCTGGCCAGATGGGCGTGGATGCCGCGCAGCCGTAGCCTGCTGCCGCGCAGCAGCGGCAGGCACGCCTCGGCGCGGCGGGGGTCGAGGCCGAAGGGGCCGGGTCCGCCGCCCATGGCCAGGGCCGCCCCGGCCAGTTCGCCGTCCCCCGCCGGGAGGTTGACGCGCAGCAGCACGTCCACGGGGTCGTCGCCGGGCCGCCCGTCGGCGAGTTCCGCGAGCAGCCGCAGTTCGCCCTCGCTCTCCACGTGGAATCGGCGGGTTCCCAGGCGGAGGGCGAGCCGCAGTTCGGCCTCGGTCTTGCCGGGGCCGCCGAAGGCGACCGGGAGGGTGGGGACGGCCTCGCGTACGTGGGCCAGTTCGCCGCCGGAGGACACCTCGAACCCGGTGACGTGCGGGGCGAGGGCCCGGAGAATCTCCGGGGCGGGGTTGGCCTTGGCCGCGTAGTACAGCTCGACGCTGCCGGGCAGGGCGGCCCGTATCGCGCGCGCGTGCTCGTCGAGCGCGGCCAGGTCGTAGACGTAGGCGGGCAGTTCGTCGGCCGACAGGCCGGCGGCGCGGGCGGCGACGCGGGGGGTGATCACGGTGTGGGACTCCAGGGTTCGGTGCGGGTGGTGCCCGGGAACGCGGACAGCAGGTCGGGCACCAGCGGCGAGGCGATGCGGACGTAGCCGGCGTCGCGGTCGGCCTTGCGTTCCCAGCGGGTCAGGAGGTTGGCCTTGGCGGGCAGCGGCACCCCGGCGATCAGGGCGCGCAGCGGGGGCGGGTCGCCGTGGGCGGTGGCGCGCCGGTCCAGCGTCGCGCGCACGGCGCGCCACAGTTCCGGCTCCAGGTGCGGGTGCCGGTCGGCGAGGGCGGCGAGCATCTCGGCGAGGTGGTTGACGAGCAGGCAGTAGACGACCCGGTCCCAGCCGCGTTCCCGGTCGTACGTCATGGGGCGGGCGACGTCGTCGGGGAGGGCGGCTAGGGCGGTGGCGTGCCGGTCGGGGAGCAGTTTGGTTCCTTCGAGGTCCCGGAAGAGGATCTGCCGGGGGGTGCCGTCGGCGTCGACGCCGAGGACCACGTTCTGCAGGTGCGGTTCGAGGACGACGCCGTGGTCGAAGTAGGCGGCGAGGACGGGCGGGACGAGCAGGCCGAGGTAGGCGTCCCACCAGGCGAGTGCCTCCGCCGGGCCGGCCGTGGCCGGCAGCCGGGCGAGCTGCGCGGTGCCGGTGGGGTATTCGTCGGCGACGGCGGCGGCGAGCAGCCCGGTGACGCCGGGGGTGAGCCGGGCGCCCAGGCCTTCCCGGACGATGACGCCGAAGCCTTCGGCGAGGTCGCGGCTGCCGAGGTCGAGGGTGCGGTAGGCGGGCTCGCGCAGCAGGTCGGTGCCGGGGAACCGGGCGGCCAGGTCGGCGGCGACGGGCTCCAGCAACCGGGTCAGGGCGACGGCGCCGGTCAGCTCGTACTCGGCGTTCTTGCGGAGGCAGTTGGTGATGCGGATGTTCAGGCTGAACTTGAGGAAGTCCCGGCCGTCGTAGAGCGTCCGCACCGAGGCGGTGGGCTCGAATTCCGCGCCGCGCGGGCCGAGGTCGAGGACATCGCGGCGGCCGATGGCGGCGCGCAGGGTCCGGTCGTCGCGGAGCATGGCGTACTGCCAGGGGTGCACGGGCAGCAGCCGGTAGCCGTCGGGGACGGTGCCCTGCCGGTCGAGGGCGGCGAGGGCGCCGGGCGTCGCGGTCTCCTCACGGACGTGCTCCCGCCGTACGGCCAGGTGGCGGAGCCGGAAGCGGGCGCGGGTCTCGGGGGCGTAGCGGTCCCAGTCCGCCATGGAGCCGGTGCGGGCCTTGGGGGTGGGGTGGAAGCGGTGGCCGAAGAGCAGGGACTGCTCCGAGTCCATATAGGCGTCCGGGCCGTCCGAGCCTCGCCGGGCGGGCGCCCCGGTCTCCCGGCGGGCCGCGTCCAGGGCGGCGCTCACGCCCGCGTGGCTGGAGGCCACCTGGGCGAGGAATTCGTCGTTGCGGACGCCGGTGCGCAGTTCCAGCTCGCGGTGGATGTACTCGGCGACAGTCTGCCAGGGCAGTTCGGTCCAGCCGTCGGGGCCTTGCGCGCTGACGGGCCCGGTGAAGCGGTGCGCGCCGATCAGGGAGGCGCGGCGCAGGGCGACGCGCAGCAGCGCGCCGCAACGCGGCAGTCGCAGCAGCAGGTGCCCGTCGCTGACGGCGGTCTGGTGCTCGGGGCCGGACACCTCGCGGAGCAGGCAGTTCAGCAGGGTGTGCGCGACGACCTGGTCGGCGTCCGCCCGGCCCGCGAGGGCGGTGGCCCGCGCGCGAGGGGCGGAGAGAGGAGGCGAGGTGGGAAGGGACGCGGAGGACATTCAGCGACTCCAGCGGGTACGGAGGGCAGTGGGGGTGCCGGCGGGGGCGGTCGGCGGCAGCGGGTACCGGCGGTGCGGTGACGCCCATGGAGGGAGTGTGCCCACCAGGAAGGGTGCGGCCACGAGCGCGGGCCCGGGGCCTGTCCGGGGCGCCGTCACGCGCCCGCTCGCAGGTAGTTGGGGCCTTCGACGTAGTACTTGTTGATGTCGGCGGCGCCCGAGCGCTCCTTGGTGAGCAGGGTGCCGGCGGTGACCATGGCCTTGACCGGAAGTCGGTCGGCGTCGAGGACCCGGGCGCGCAGCACGGCTGCCGGGCCGGGGGCGAGCCGGTCCACGGCTTCGGTGAGCCGGTCGCGGAGCTGCCCGAGCAGGGTGTCCAGCCGGGCGCGGCCGGTGCGGGCCAGCTCGAAGGCGAGGGCGCCCGCGCACAGGTGCACGGTGATCGTCGCGAAGACGTCGGCGACGGGTCCGTCACCGCCGACGAGGATCCGTCGGTCGTCGAAGCCGAGGAGGTCGGCGGCCTCCCCGCCGAGCCGCCTGGCGAGCCGCACGGAGTGCACGCGCGGCCCGTCGTTGTCCTTGAGCAGCAGGCGCAGCCGTGGGCCGGCGGGCGTCCTGTCGAGGACGACGGAGGTGTTCTGCTGGTGGGACTCCAGGGCGATGCCGTACGCGAACAGGGTGGCGTGCCAGTCGAAGAGCAGCGTCAGGTAGGCGTCGAGAAAGGCGGTGAGCGAGCCGCCGTAGTAGCGCCCGGCGAGCGCGTCGGCGACGAGGGTGCCGTCGGGGGTGCGGGCGAGCAGCGCGGCGACGGGCACGATGTGCGCGTCGTGGAGGCCGGGCGGGTAGCGGCGTACGAGGGCGGCGAGGAGTTCGTGGCCGGCGTCGAGGTGGGTGCGCTCGTCGGCGAGGAGCACGGTGGGGGCGAAGCGCGGTTCAGCGGCGATGATCTCTTCGAGGAGCCGCTGTCCGACCTCGCCGTCGACCAGGGTGCCGGGTTTGATGGTGCGCCGGTTGCGCAGGCCCAAGGTGGCGGTGGCGAGCGGGAGTTTGAGGTGCACGTCCGGGTCGTCGAGCACGGCGAGGGTACGCATCGACAGGGTCGGTGTCACCGCGAGCCAGGGCCGTTCGGCCAGGTGGGCGGCGCCTTCGAGCCCGGCGGCCTTCAGCGCTTCGGCGAGCGGGTCGCCCACGGTGAGGGGGTGGACGGGCAGGGTGAGGTGGGTGGTGTCGAGGCCGGGCAGGCCGAGGGCGCCGGGCGTGGGCCACCACCGCGGGGTCTTAGCCCGCCCGCCGCGCACGGTGCCCCGGGGGACGGCGAGCCAGCGCAGGGCGAAGGTGGGGTGGAACTCCGGTGCGTAGGCGCGGAGTTCCGTTTCGGTGAGCCCGGCGCGGGCCCGGCCGGTGGGGTAGACGGGATGGTCGCGGAAGGCGGCGAGGGTGTCGTAGGCGAGGGAGCGGCGCGGGCCCGTCCACCGGCCGGTGTCCCGCCCGTGGGCCCCGGCCAACCGCTCCACGACGTCTTCGCGTACCCGGCCGTGCAGCCGGGTGGCGGCGAGCGCCTCGTCGCACTCGGCGAGGAAGTGGTCGAATCCGGCCCGGTCCTCGGCGGCCACCGCGGCGCGCAGCCGGGTGAGGACGGGGCGCAGTCCGGTGAGGACACCGCCGGGGGTCTCCAGCAACGCTTCCCGGGCCCGCACTTCGCACTGGAAGCCCTCGGGGCCGACGGGCAGCGCACAGCCGTCCCCGCCGATACGGAGCCGGAGCCAGTCGCCGTCCGGGCGCCGTTCGGTGCGCGCGCGGCTGCGCAGGCCGTAGGTGTCCTCGCGGAGCAGCGTGCTCAGTATCCGGCCGAGGAGTTCGTCCTCCGCCGGGTCGGAGCCGTGGGGGGTCATGACACGATCTCCCAGCGCCGGTCGGCCAGGAATTCCTCGACGGCCCGGTCGATCCGGCCCTGGTCGGTGCCGGTCGCCCGCAGTACGCCGAGGTAGTCGCGGTTGGTGCGGTACAGCGGGTGCTCCGCGCCCGTCTCCCGCAGCGGCCGGTAGACCAGCCGTACGCCGTCGCGCTCGGTGTCGCTCGCCCGGGGAGCCGCGACGAGCGTTCCGCCGCGGTCGGCGCGGACGTACTCCACGCGGGCCCGGCCGTCGGTACGCGCCCCCAGGTCGGCGGGCAACGGCTCGCCGAGGTGGACGCGGAGGATGTGCTCGAAGAGCGGGATGTCCAGCAGTTGGGCGAGGGTGAGGTCGCACTGGTCGCCGATGGCACGGTAGTTGACCTCGATGAGGCGGGCGCGGCCGCCCTGGGTGACGAACTCGGTGTGGCAGGCGCCGAAGCCGACGCCGAGCGCGTGAAGCTGTTCGAGGACCCGGTCGGCGTGCGGTCGCGGCGGCGCGGCCAGCAGGTCGAGGCGTTCCTCGATGAAGTGCGGCGGCGGGGACAGCCGGGTGCGGAAGGAGCCGACCGTGTGCAGCGTGCGGCCGTCGCCCAGTGTCTCCAGGGTGTGCAGCGGTCCGTCGAGGTATTCCTCGACGAGGAGCGCCGCGTGGGGCCTGCGTTCGCGGATCTCCCGGCAGCGCGCCAAGAGTTCGTCGCCGTCCTCGACGCGTATGACGTCCTCGCTGGCCACGCCTTCGCAGGGTTTGACGACGCAGGGGAAGGGCGCTTGGAGGTCCTTCAGGGTGTCCGGGTCCTCGGCGGGTCCCAGTTCGGCGGACCAGACGGTGTCGATGCCCGCCTCGGCGAGGTCGCGGCGCAGCTGCGCCTTGTTCTTGGTGCGCAGCGCGGCACGCCAGTCCTTGCCGGGCAGCGCGAAGTAGTCGGCCGCGAGGGCGGCCTGCGTCTGGAGGTGGTCGCTGTTGGTGAACACCGCGTCGGGGCGGCCCAGTGCGGAGATCTGCCGGATGACCTCGCGGAATTCGCGTACGTCGCAGTCCACGACGGTGAGTTCGGGCCAGGGGAGGCCGGTGGCTGCCCGTTCGGCGAACCGGGCGTAGGCGCGCCGGTGGGCGTCCGGCTGGTCGGTCAGGAGGGTGACGGCGAGACCGAGCCGGGCGGCCGCGGGAAGGAAGCCCTCGGTGACGGAGTCGGTCGGGTTGAGCGCGAGCAGATGAAGCCGCACGGGAGGCGCCTTTCGGGGCGGGTGGCGGGTTTCGGGCAGGTCTCAGCGCCGTGGGGCGCGCTGACGGGTGGGGACAGCCGACGCCGGGCCGCACGGGCCGCACGGGCCGCACGGCGGGCGGCTACGTTCCGGAGGTCGCGATGCCGGGGGCTCGGGCTCCGGCTCCGTGCTCGCCGTCGTCCCGCGTCCATCCGCTGCCGCACGCGGTGGGTTCGAGGCTGCCGACGGGCAGGGCGCGTGCCCCGACCGGCCTTCGGACGACGGGCCGACACCGGCTGGGCGGGCATCGGACGTGCCCACCGGACGGCGGACGGGGCGGGCGGGGCCGACGACCGCACGGCCGGGGCCGGGGGAGGCCGTCACGGCGGCCCGCCCGGCCTCGGTGCCGGGCTTCCGGCACGAGCGGGTGAGGACGGTGGCGGGTTGGCCCGGGCGCGGCGGGGGCCTGTGGACGGCGGTCCCCGCCCGCCGGTGTCCGCGCACGGTGGGATGCGGCCGGACGGACGGGCGCGAGGAAACGCACCGGAACGACGGACCCGGCGAGCCGCACTCCGGCGGCCGGGACGGCGGGCACCCAGGCGGACGCGACGGGGAACGCGGGCCTGGAGCCCATGACCGTGCCGAGCTCCGCGCAGCGAGCCGACACGGGGGCGACGGCCCGGACCGGGGCCTTCCGGGGGCGCGCGGCAGCGGTCCGGGCATCCCGGAGATCGATCGCCTTCACACCCGAGACCTTAGGTTAGGCAAACCTAAGGGCGCCAATCCCCCGTGGGGGTATGGAGGCAATGCCCGCATTTTTCTGGGCGCGAAGTCACCTTCGCACGCCCAGGTTTCGGTAGCGCGCGCGGCGGGCGGTAAGCCGTTCACCCTGTTCACGCCCCTTGAGGACAGCGAGTTCGGCGCCGAGGATCCGGCCGAGCCGGGGAAGGAAGCCGTCGGAATCCGCCGTCTCTCCCTCGCCCTCCTCCACGATGCGGTCCACGATGCCGTTCGCCAACAGGTCGGCGGACCGCACCCCCTGACGTTCGGCCACTTCGTACGCCCGGTCCGTCGTGCGGTACAAAATCGCCGACGCGCCCTCCGGTGGCAGGGGCGAGAGCCACGCGTGACGGGCCGCCAGCACCCGGTCCGCCGGGAGCAGCGCGAGGGCGGCCCCGCCCGCGCCCTGTCCCAGCAGCAGGCACAGGGTCGGGGCGGGCAGGGCCATCAGGTCCGCGAGGCACCGGGCGATCTCCCCCGCCAGCCCACCCTCCTCGGCGTCCCGCGACAGCGCGGCCCCGGCCGTGTCGACGACGGTGAGCAGCGGGAGGTCCAGCTCGGCGGCGACCCGCATCCCCCGCCGCGCGGCGCGCAGCCCGGCCGGACCGAGCGCCTGGCCGTGCGCGGGAACACCGGTCCCCGCCGGGCCCGGGCCCGGTTCCTCGGCGTGGCTGCCGCGGTCGTGACCGAGCACGACGCACGGGGTGCCGCCGACGCGCGCGAGCGCGAGCAGCAGCCCCGGGTCCCGCTCCCCCGCGCCCGTGCCGCTGAGTGGCGTGACATCGGTGGCCGCGGCCGCCAGCAACCGCCGCACCCCGGGCCGATCGGGGCGCCGGGAGCGGCGGATCGACTCGGCGGCGGAGGCGGGGACCGGGGCCGGAGCCGGGTCGTGCGCGCCGGGCGGGTCCTCGGGCGGAGCCTCGGCGGCGTCCCCGCACAGCACGGTGAGCGCCCGCGCCACCGTCTCCGGCAGCCGGTCGGCGGGCAGCACGGCGTCCACCAGGCCGTGGGCCAGCAGGTTCTCCGCGAGCTGGACGCCCGGCGGGAACTCCTCGCCGTAGAGGGCCTCGTGGACGCGCGGCCCGAGGAACCCGATGAGGGCACCCGGCTCGGCGGCGGTGACGTGGCCGAGGGAGCCCCAGGACGCGAGGACCCCGCCCGTCGTGGGATGGCGGAGGTAGACGAGGTAGGGCAGCCCGGCGGCCTTGTGGTCGGTGATCGCCGCGGTGACCTTCACCATCTGCAGGAAGGCGATCGTGCCCTCCTGCATCCGGGTGCCGCCCGAGGCGGGCGCCGCCAGCAGCGGCAGCCCCTCGGCCGTGGCCCGCTCCACGGCGGTGACGAGCCGCTCCCCCGCCGCCACGCCGATCGACCCGGCCAGGAAGCGGAACTCGCAGGCCACGACCGCCACTCGGCGCCCGCGCAGCAGGCCCTCGCCGGTGACGACCGACTCGTCCAGCCCGGTGCGCTCACGCGCGGCGAGCAGATCGGCCCGGTAGTCGGGGTCGTCGGTCGTCACCTCGACCGGTTCGTCCCACCCGCGCCAACTGCCGGGGTCCACCACCGCTCCGATGAGGTCGAGGGCGGAGGTGCGGGGGCTCGTAGCACTCATGGGGCCAGCCTGCCATGGGTTCCCCGCAGACGTGTCTCTGTGGGCCGGGGTGTGCGCACCCCCGCTGCGCGGCGGTGTCCTCAATCGCCGGACGGGCTACTGTGCTGTGTCCTCAATCGCCGGACGGGCTTATATAAGCCCGTCCGGCGATTGAGGACGCGCCCGCAGGGCGCCCGCCGCCGTAGGCGGCAAGACGGCCCGCAGCCGAAGGTCCGCCGGACAGCATCCAGAGCCCGCGCAGCCGGGCAGGGCGCCCGCCGCCGCAGGCGGCAAGACGGACCCGCCGTCGGCAGGACAAACCGCAGGCGGCAAGACAGGCCTTACCCGAGAAGCGCGGCGAAGCCGCCGCCGCAGGCGAGCTCCTCGAGGTCGTCCAGCGCCCGGCGGGCGTGTCCGGCGGCGACGGGGTCGCGCTCGGCGATGCCGCTCTCGGCGAACTCGTCCTCGTCCAGGCGCAGCACCGTGGCCCCGTCGGCCGAGAGCCACAGGTCGAGGTCCAGGTCGGTGACGACGAGCCCGGCCTCCTCGACGCGGGCGGGGCGGGTGACGTCGCAGTACCAGCCCTTCACGACCCCGGCGGCGTCCCGCACCTCCTTGACGGCGTACCAGCGGTCACGCCAGTAGTGCTCGGTGAAAACGTCACCCTTCTCGAACCGCACGAACCCGAAGTCACGGGTGTCGGCACCGGCCCAGGGGGCGCGCACCACGACGTGCGTGCCGTCGTCGCGCACCACGGTCGCGGGGTACCGCACCTCGGGCCGGGGTTCCTTCACCAGCCGCACCGTCACCGCGTCGCCCGCCGCCAGCGTCCCGCCCAGGATCCCGCTCATGAAAATCCGCTCCCGTCCGTAGATCGTCCGGCCGCAGCTTCTCCCATGACGAGATCTCGGGCGAATGGATTTCGGCAGCGCTTGGGCCATCCCGGCGAGGGAAGCCGCACTCGCCCGTCTACCGGTGCGTGAACTCCGGCGGCCGCTTCTCCACGAACGCCGACATCCCCTCCTTCTGGTCCGCGACGGCGAACACCGCGTGGAAGAGCCTGCGTTCGAAGCGGACGCCCTCCGCCAGCGTCGTCTCGAAGGCCCGGTTGACCGCCTCCTTGGCCATCATCGCGACCGGCGCGGACATCCCGGCCACGGTGTCGGCGACCGCGAGCGCCTCCTCCAGGAGTTCGTCCGCCGGCACGATCCGGGAGACCAGCCCCGCGCGTTCGGCCTCCGTCGCGTCCATGGTGCGGCCCGTCAGGCACAGCTCCATGGCCTTGGCCTTGCCGACCGCGCGGGTCAGCCGCTGGGAGCCGCCGATGCCGGGGATCACACCGAGCTTGATCTCCGGCTGGCCGAAGACCGCCGTGTCCGAGGCCAACAGGATGTCGCAGAGCATGGCGAGCTCGCAGCCGCCGCCGAGGGCGTAGCCGGAGACGGCGGCGACGGTCGGTGTGCGGAGTTCGCCGAGCCGGTCCCATGCGGTGAACCAGTCGCTGAGGTACATGTCCATGTACCCCTGCGGCCGCATTTCCTTGATGTCGGCCCCGGCCGCGAACGCCTTGGGTGAGCCGGTGAGGACGATGCAGCCGATGTCGGGGTCACGGTCGAGTGCGGCGGTGGCGTCGACGACCTCGTTCATGACCTGGAGGTTGAGGGCGTTCAGGGCCTTCGGCCGGTTGAGGGTGACGAGGGCCGTGCGGCCCTTGCGCTCGACGAGGATGGTCTCGTAGGTCATGCGGTGGCCGTTCCGTTCTCTGCGGTGTCCTGGATGGACCGGTCTCTGATCGTCCGGATGATCGCGGAGAAGTCCTCCGCTGCCCCCGGGCCCTCGGCGAACTCCGCGTACAGTTCAGCCGCCCGCAGGCCGAGCTCGGCGTGCACCCCGCCCGCGCGGAGGGCGTTGGCGGCGAGGCCGAGGTCCTTGGCCATCAGGGGCGCGGCGAAGCCGGGCCGGTAGTCGTGGTTGGCGGGGCTGCCCGGGACGGGGCCGGGGACCGGGCAGTTGACCGTGAGGGCCCAGCACTGGCCGGACGCGGTGGAGGCCACGTCGTAAAGGGCCTGGTGGGACAGGCCGAGGCGCTCGCCGAGGACGAACGCCTCGCCCACCGCGAGCATCGAGATGCCGAGGATCATGTTGTTGCAGATCTTCGCGGCCTGACCGGAGCCTGCCGCTCCGCAGTGGACGGCCTTCTTGCCCATCGCGGACAGCAGCGGCTCCGCCCGCGCGAACTCGGCCTCGCCGCCCCCGGCCATGAAGGTCAGGGTGGCGGCTTCCGCGCCGATCACCCCGCCCGAGACGGGCGCGTCCAGGGCGCGGTGCCCGGCTCGCGCTGCGGCGTCGTGGGCGGCCCGGGCATCGGCCACGTCTATGGTGGAGCAGTCCACGAAGAGGGTGCCGGGCGTCGCCGCCGCGAGCAGCCCCTCGTCCTGGTAGAGGGCGAGGACATGGCGGCCGGCGGGCAGCATGGTGATCACCACGTCCGCACCCGCGGCGGCTTCGGCCGCCGAGACGGCCGGTTCGACACCGGCGGCCGCGGCCGCCGCCAGGGACGCGGCCGACAGGTCGTGGCCGCGCACCCGGTATCCGGCCTTGACGAGGTTGGCGGCCATCGGACCGCCCATGTGGCCGAGGCCGACGAAGCCGACGACCGTACTCGCGGGGCTCACGGCGCTCACCAGGGCACCTCCTGCGGGGCGTCGTCGGCGAGGGAGAGTTCCCGGGCGCCGAGCGGTGCGAAGAACCGGGCCACGTCCGCCCCGCCGACCTCCGCCAGGGTTGCCGGCGACCAGCGCGGGGCGCGGTCCTTGTCGATCACCTGGGCGCGGATGCCCTCCACCAGGTCGGGAGCGGACAGGGCCGCGCAGGAGACGCGGTACTCCTGCTCCAGGACCCGCTCCAGCGGGCCGAGGTCCCGGGCGCGGCGCAGCGCGGCGAGGGTGACCTTCAGGGCGGTGGGCGACTTGGCGAGGATCGTCTCGGCGGCTTCCTTGGCGGCCGGGGTGCCCGCGGCGAGCAGCCGCTCGATGATCTCCTCTACGGTGTCGGCCGCGTAGCAGTGGTCGATCCACTCCCGGTCGGCGGCCAGCCGGCCCTCCGGTGCCTCGCGGACATGGCGGGGCAGGACATCGGGCACGGCCCCGGCGGCGAGGTCCGCGCCGAGGGCGGGAAGTGCGTCCGCCGGTACGAAGTGGTCGGCGAGGCCGCACAGCAGGGCGTCCGCGGCGCCCACGGGCACTCCGGTGAGCCCGAGGTGCGTGCCGAGCTCCCCGGGCGCGAGGGCCAGCAGATAGGTGCCGCCCACGTCGGGCACGAAACCGATGCCTGTCTCGGGCATCGCGACCTTGGAGCGCTCGGTGACGATCCGCACGCTGCCGTGGGCCGAGATCCCCACTCCCCCGCCCATCACGATGCCGTCCATGAGGGCGACGTACGGCTTGGGGTAGCGGGCGATACGGGCGTTGAGCCGGTACTCGTCGCGCCAGAAGGCCGCGGAGGCGTCACCGCCGGCGCGGGCGTCGGCGTGGATGGACCGGATGTCGCCGCCCGCGCACAGCCCCCGCTCGCCCTCGCCGCTGATCACGACGGTCTCGACGGCGGGGTCGTGCTCCCAGGTGGTGAGGGCCTCGTCGATGCGGCGCACCATGGTGTGGCTGAGGGCGTTGAGGGCCTTCGGCCGGTTGAGGGTGAGGTACGCGGCGCGGCCCTCGGTGCGCAGCAACACACAGTCGTCCGTGCCGTCCGTCGGGGTCATCGGGCGTCTCCCGTCAGTCCGCGGGCCACGATCAGGCGCATGATCTCGTTCGTTCCTTCCAGGATCCGGTGCACTCGAAGATCTCGGACGATCTTCTCGATGCCGTACTCGGTGAGGTAGCCGTAGCCCCCGTGCAGTTGCAGGGCGCGGTCGGCGACCAAGTAGCCGGTGTCGGTGGCGAAGCGTTTGGCCATGGCGCACAGCTGGGCCGCCTGGGGGTCGTCGCGGTCCAGGGCCTCCGCGGCCTGGCGGACCAGGGCGCGGGCGGCGGCGAGTTCGGTCGCCATGTCGGCGAGGCGGAACCGCAGCGCCTGGGCGTCGAGCAGCGGTGCCCCGAACGCCTCCCGGTCGGCGAGGTACTCCAGGCTGCGGTGCAGGGCGTTCTGTCCGCCGCCGAGGGAGCAGGCGGCGATGCCGAGCCGGCCGCCGTTGAGCCCGTTCATGGCGATGCGGAAGCCGTCGCCCTCGGCGCCGAGCCGACGGTCGGCCGGAAGGCGGACGCCGTCCAGGACGACCTGGCGGGTGGGCTGGGCGTTCCAGCCCATCTTCTTCTCGTCGGGACCGAAGGACAGCCCGGGGTCGTCCCGTTCGACGACGAACGCCGAGATGCCGCCCGGCCCCTCCCCGCCCGTGCGCGCCATGACGATGTACACCTCGGCGGCCCCGGCGCCGGAGATGAACTGCTTCACGCCGGTCAGGACATAGGAGTCCCCGTCGCGTGCGGCCCGGGTCCGCAGCGCTGCGGCGTCGGAGCCCGCGCCCGGCTCGGTCAGGCAGTAACTGCCGAGGGTGTCCATCGAGCACAGCCGGGGCAGCCAACGGGCGCGCTGGGCCTCGTCGCCGTAGCGGTCGATCATCCAGCCGACCATGTTGTGGATGGAGAGGTAGCCGGCGATGGAGGGACAGCCGGTGGCCAGCACCTCGAAGATCAGCACGCCGTCCGCTCGGGTGAGGCCGGAGCCGCCCGCCTCCTCCCGTACATAGACCCCGCCGAGGCCGAGCCCCGCGGCCTTGCGCAGCACGTCGAGGGGGAAGTGTTTGTCCTGGTCCCAGGCTACGGCGTGCGGGGCGAGGTGTTCCCGCGCGAAGTCCAGCGTCGTTTCGGCCATCGCGAGCTGGTCCTCGGTGAGGCCCGTCGTCATGGCGCTCATCCCATCGTGGGGATGGTGAAGCTCGCGCCCTCCTTGACCCCGGAGGGCCAGCGCGAGGTGACGGTCTTGGTGCGGGTGTAGAAGCGGATGGCGTCCGGGCCGTGCTGGCCCAGGTCGCCGAAGCCGGACCGCTTCCAGCCGCCGAAGGTGTGGTACGCGACCGGCACGGGGATCGGGACGTTGACGCCGATCATGCCGGTGTCCACGCGCCGGGTGAAGTCGCGGGCGGTGTCCCCGTCGCGGGTGAAGATCGCGACGCCGTTGCCGAAGGCGTGCTCGGAGGGCAGCCGCAGTGCCTCCTCGTAGTCCGCCGCGCGGACCACCGACAGGACGGGCCCGAAGATCTCCTCCTGGTAGATCCGCATGTCCGGGGTGACCCGGTCGAAGAGGGAGGCGCCGGCGAAGAAGCCGTTCTCGTGCCCGGCGAGGGTGAAGCCGCGCCCGTCCACGACGAGTTCGGCGCCCTCCTCCACTCCGAGGTCCACATAGCCGCGGACCCGGTCGACGGCGTCGCGGCCGACGAGGGGGCCGAAGTCGGCGTCGGGGTCGTCGGACCGGCCGATCCGCAGGGTGCCGATCCGCTCCTTGAGGCGGGTGACCAGCGCGTCGGCGGTGTCCTCGCCGACGGGTACGGCGACGGAGATCGCCATGCAGCGCTCCCCGGCCGAGCCGTAGCCCGCGCCGATCAGGGCGTCGACGGCCTGGTCGAGGTCGGCGTCGGGCATCACGATCAAGTGGTTCTTGGCACCGCCGAAGCACTGGGCCCGCTTGCCGTGGGCGGCGGCCGTGGCGTAGATGTGGGCCGCGATCGGGGTCGAGCCGACGAAGCCGAGCGCCTGCACCCGCGGGTCCTCGAGCAGGGTGTCGACGGTTTCCTTGCCGCCGTTGACGACGTTGAGCACACCGGGCGGC
This sequence comes from Streptomyces sp. NPDC033229, assembly GCF_055576875.1. Classification (NCBI taxonomy): domain Bacteria; kingdom Bacillati; phylum Actinomycetota; class Actinomycetes; order Kitasatosporales; family Streptomycetaceae; genus Streptomyces; species Streptomyces sp. NPDC033229. The sequence goes on from NZ_JBVIQR010000009.1 coordinate 110,152, forward strand.
AGCCCCGCCTCCAGGAACAGCTCGGCGAGCCGCAACGGGACGGACGGGTCGCGCTCGGAGGGCTTGAGGACGAAGGAGTTGCCGCAGGCGATGGCCGGGGCGGCCTTCCACAGCGGGATCATCGCGGGGAAGTTGAACGGGGTGATGCCCGCCGTCACGCCGATCGGGCGGCGCAGGGAGTGCACGTCGATGCCGGTCCCGGCGTTGTCGGTGAAGTCGCCCTTGAGCAGGTGCGGGATGCCGGCGGCGAACTCCACCACCTCCAGACCGCGCTGGATGTCGCCGAGCGCGTCGGGGACCGTCTTGCCGTGCTCACAGGACAGCAGCCGGGCGAGGGATTCCTTCTCACCCTCGACGAGCTGGAGGAAGCGCAACAGGACGCGGGCCCGGCGCTGCGGGTTCCACTCGCCCCACTCCCGCTGGGCCTCGGCCGCGTCGGCGACGGCCGCCTCGGTCTCGGCCCGGTTCGCCAGGGGCACCCGGGCCTGCACGGCGCCGGTGTTGGGGTCGTACACATCGCCGTAGGCACCCGATGTTCCCGGGGTGTGCCTGCCGCCGATGAAATGGGTGAGTTCACGGACCATGGGAGAGCCTGCTCTCGTCAGGTGAGATCCGAGGACGGCGCGAAGCGTCCGGCGGAGAGCGCGGGTTGCGCGCGGCCGCCGACGGGTCGCGGGACGCGAAGGGCCAGGAACCGTCAGCGAGCGGGAACAGCCGCTCGCCGCGCCGGATCACCAGGGTCGTGGGTACGGACCGGTGCCATACGTGTCTGCTCCATCCTCGTGGAAAACACGGAACGTTCCGCGGCCGGTATCCTGACTCCCGGATCAGCGCGCGTCCCGGTGCCTTCCCGACATCCCGCTCGTCAGTGGCGTGTACCGCGAGGACGAACTCCCCGGTCACAGTGGCGGGACCGTGCCGGATTCACACCGGCTTCCCTGCACCGCGGACCTTGTCCTCCGAACATATAGTTGGACGTCCTAGTAAGTCCAGGGTCTCCTGGCCCGGAGTGTCAGCGGCCCGGATCAAGGCCTCGGTTCAGTGGGGCCCGGTGTCCCGCACCGGGTACGGCACGAAGGTGCTGCGGTTCTCGTCGACGGCGAGGGGCCGGCCGAGCGGTGGGACGGCCCGCTGCGGGCAGTCCAGGCGTTCGCAGATCCGGCAGCCCATGCCGATGGGGGTGGCGGCCGAGGCGTTGTCCAGGTCGAGTCCGTCGGAGTAGACGAGCCGGGAGGCGTGGCGGATCTCGCAGCCGAGCCCGATGGCGAAGGTCTTGCCGGGCTCGCCCCAGCCGCCCCGGTGCCGGGTGACGGTGCGGGCGGTCCACAGATGGCGCTGCCCGTCCGGCATCGCCGCGATCTGCACATGGATGCGGCCGGGAGAGGCGAATGCCTCGTAGACGTTCCACAGCGGGCAGGTGCCGCCGGCCCGGGAGAAGTGGAATCCGGTGGCCGACTGCCGTTTGGACATGTTGCCCGCGCGGTCGACCCGTACGAACGAGAACGGCACCCCGCGCAGCCGCGGGCGCTGGAGCGTGCTGAGCCGGTGACAGACGGTCTCGTAGCCGAGCCCGAAGCGGTCGGCGAGCCGCTCGATGTCGTACCGCAGCTCCTCCGCCGCGGCGTGGAACTCGCGGTACGGCAGGATCAGCGCGGCGGCGACGTAGTTGGCGATGCCGATCCGGGCCAGCGGCCGGACGACGGAGTCTTCCTCGTAGTCCTCCGAGGCGAGCCGGGTGAGTTCCCCGCCGTACTCCAGCAGGGCGAGCTGGGTCGCCATCCGGAAGGCCTGCTGGCCGGGGCGCAACCGGTTCGACAGGCGCAGCACCCGCGCGCGGGGGTCGTAGCTGTGGAGGTGGTCGGGGTCGGCGGCGATGCGGACCCCGTGGCGTTCGGCGAGCCGGGCGGCCAGGGCCGGCAGCACCCCGCCGGGGCGGATGCCGATCTCTGCGGCCAGCTCCTCGGCGGCGGTGTCGATGGTGTGGAGGTAGTTCTGCCGACGGTAGAAGAACTCCCGGATCTCCTCGTGGGGCGGGCGCGGCAGGGCCGGGTCGTCGGTGCCGCGCCGCTCGGCGACCTCCGCGAGCCGCTCGGTCAGGGCCTGGTTGCGCCGGCCCAGGTCGAGCAGCACCGCCGCGACGGCGGGCAGCCGGGAGGCGAGTTCCGACAGATCGGTGGGTGAGACGCGGGCGGCGGCCACCTCGTCGGCGAGGGCTTCGCGCAGGTCGGCCAGGACACGTCCGGTGTCGCGCTCGGAGAAGAAGCCGGGGTCCACACCGAACGCCTCGGTGAGCCTCAGCAGTACGGGCACGGTGAGCGGGCGGGAGTCGTGCTCCATCTGGTTGAGGTAGCTGGGCGAGATGGCGAGCATCCGGGCCAGTTGGGCCTGGCTGAGCCGCCGTTCCTCGCGCAAGCGCCGCAGTCGCACCCCCGCGTAGGTCTTGCTCATGCCTTGCTCACGGTCCTGCTCACGGTCGCGCTCACCCAGACCCCTTCGGCCGCCCCCGGCTCCGTACGGCCACCCTAGCCGGGAGCAGGAGGCTTCGCGGACTTGGCGGTTGGCAAAGTTGGCAAGATTGGCAAACAAGCCCGGGAAGATTCACAGAACTTGGCAACCGGCCATGCTTGATGGCACTGAGTGCCACTGTCAGAGTCGTAGCACGGCCCACCGGAGCCCCCGCTTCTCACCATTGCCCGCTCAACGGGGGCCCGGCGGGCCGCACTTACCGGGGGAAGCACTCCCCTTCGCATTCTTGGCAGAAGTCCGGGCGGGTCCGGCGCGGATGCGCTGCGGACCCGGCGCGGGTCCGACGCGACACGGCGACACTGGGAGACGGTCATGGCGCAGGTAGGGACGACGACGGCCGAGGAGCTGGCACAGAGGTGGGCGACGGACCCGCGCTGGCAGGGCGTACGGCGCTCGTACGGCGCCGAGGACGTGGTGCGGCTGAGCGGCAGCGTCCGGGAGGAGCACACCCTGGCCCGGCGCGGCGCCGAGCGGCTGTGGCGGCAGCTCCACGAGCGTGACTACATCCACGCGCTCGGCGCGCTGACCGGCGGCCAGGCCGTCCAGATGGTCAAGGCGGGGCTGCAGGCCGTCTACCTGTCCGGCTGGCAGGTCGCCGCCGACGCCAACCAGGCCGGGCACACCTACCCCGACCAGAGCCTGTACCCCGTCAACTCCGTACCGACCGTGGTGCGCCGCATCAACAACGCGCTGCTGCGCGCCGACCAGATCGCCACCGCCGAGGGCGACGGCGCCGGCGTCGACTGGCTGGTCCCGATCGTGGCCGACGCCGAAGCCGGCTTCGGCGGCCCGCTCAACGCCTTCGAGTTGACCAAGGCGATGATCGCGGCGGGGGCGGCCGGCATCCACTACGAGGACCAGCTCGCGTCCGAGAAGAAGTGCGGCCATCTCGGCGGCAAGGTGCTGGTACCCACCTCCCAGCACATCCGCACCCTCAACGCGGCCCGCCTCGCCGCCGACATCGCCGATGTGCCGACCTTGATCGTGGCCCGTACGGACGCGCTCGCCGCCAATCTTTTGACCACCGACGTCGACGAGCGCGACGCCCGCTTCTGCACCGGCGAGCGCACCGCCGAGGGTTTCTACCGCGTCGAGCCCGGCATGAGCCCGGTGATCTCCCGGGGCCTCGCCTACGCCCCGTACGCGGATCTGCTGTGGGTGGAGACCGGAACCCCCGATCTGGCACAGGCGCGCGAGTTCGCCGAGGCCGTCCACGCCGAGTACCCCGAGCAGATGCTCGCCTACAACTGCTCGCCGTCCTTCAACTGGCGGGCCGCTCTGGACGACAACCAGATCGCCAAGTTCCAGCGGGAGCTGGGGGCGATGGGCTACCGCTTCCAATTCATCACCCTGGCCGGTTTCCACTCCCTCAACCACGGCATGTTCGACCTGGCCCGGGGTTACGCGGAGCACGGCATGCCGGCCTACGTCGACCTCCAGGAGCGGGAGTTCGCCGACCAGCGGCACGGCTTCACCGCCGTCAAGCACCAGCGCGAGGTCGGCACGGGCTACTTCGACCAGGTCAGCACGGCGCTCAACCCCGCCGCGGAGACGCTCGCGCTGCGCGGCTCCACGGAGGAGGAGCAGTTCCATCAGGCCAGGAGCGGCCACACATGCGACCGGGGCTGAGGGGCCCGGGTCACGGCCGGGGCTGAGGGGCCCTGGCCGCTGGGGAGCGGCGCGGAGCGACCAGGACGCTCCGCGCGCTCGCGGACCGGGGCGGGCCGGGATTCCCGCAGGGATACGCCGAAGGGCGGCGGCACCGGGTGGGTGCTGCCGCCCTTGGGCGTGTGGGGGTCGACTCCTGTGCCGGTTTTTTAGTAGGCGGAGTTGACGTTGTCCATGGAGCCGTACTTGTCGGCGGCGTAGTTGCAGGAGGCGGCGATGTTGGCGACGGGGTCGTAGGGGTCCCAGGCGGTGCCCTCGACGTGGTAGGCCTTGAAGGTCGGGTCGATGATCTGCAGGAGGCCCTTGGAGGGGACGCCGTTGACGGCGTTGACGTCCCAGTCGTTGATCGCGCGGGGATTGCCGGTCGACTCGCGCATGACGTTGCGCTTGATGCCCTCGTAGGTGGCGGGGATGTTCTTGGACTTCAGGATGTCCAGGGACTCCTTGATCCACCCGTCGAGGTTGTCGGCGTAGGCCTTCTTCACCGGAGCCGCGGGAGCCTTGGGCTTGGCGGGAGCCTTGGGCTTGGCGGGGGCGGGCTTGACGGGGGTGCGGGTCTGGGAGCGGCCGGCGGCCTGCTGGTCGGCGCGGGCCTGGCCGGCCTTGGCCTTCGCGGCGGCATCAGCCTTGACCTTGGCAGCGGCGGCGGTCTTGGCCTGGGTGGCGGCGTTGTCGGACTGCTTGCCGATGTGGTCGTGGGCGCCGAGGTCGGTGGTGGTCCAGGCGACGGGCTTCACGGCGATGGAGGGGGTCTCGGCGGCCTGGCCGGGGGTGACGGCCATGGTGAGGGCGGCGGCGCCCGCGGCAACGGTCAGACCGGCGGCGGTGAGCTTGTGGGTCTTGGTCAGACGGGCGGTACCGAAGGTGGTGGAGCGCATGCTGGCTGAACCTCTTCCAATCGCGTGAGTCGCACTGGCCGGATCGGCGCGAAGAAAGCGCCGTGTCTCGATCGACGGCGCCATGCGACTCGGCAATTGTTAGCGGCCCGAAAAGCCCCTGGCAAAGGTGTGACCTACTACCCCGCCCGGTAACAACAGGCCCCCGCGCACCCCACCCACCACCCCATTTCATACCTAAATGTCCGAATCGGGAGCCCACTATCCGGGTTCGTAAGTGATCCAGGTCCCATGAGCGGCCTCACACCACACCCCCCACCCCCACACACCATGTAAAGGCGCATGCGCAGAGCGTGGACGGCCGCTGCCCCTTGGACACCGCCTTCAGCCCGAGCCCCGATGCGCCCCGGTACTCAGGGGGTCTCGGGGTAGAGCCAGCGGCGGAACAGCTCGCTGAGGCGGGGCATGACCAGGTAGGTCAATGTCGGGGACAGCACGAGCGGGAGAACGGCGGCGCGCAGGGGAACCGGCCAGGAGACGAGCTCCGGCGCCACCAGCCACGTGTACAGAAGGACGAAGGGGTACACGGCCAGGAGCGTCATACACGCCATCTTCCAGCGGGTGGGCGGCCGGGCGACCCCGCCGGGCACGGTGAACCAGGACTCCATCCCGGTGGTCGTGAGGTGGGGGTGCACCGGACGCGCGATGCCCGTGAGCCGGGCGTGCCATTGTGCGCGCTCAGGGGATCCCATCCATCGCTCAAGGCTCTCGGTGTCCCGGAACCGTACGACCGTGTGGAAGCGATTCCCGTCGCCCTCCGGCCGCAGCCAGGTGACGGACAGCTCTCCCGGGAAGGTGCGGGCCACCCGCTGGATGCCGTGCGCCCACTCCTGGAAGTCGCCTTGCCTGCCCGGTTCCACCTGCCAGGTGTAGACGACGCTGACCTGGTCGTCACCGCTGCTGTGCGGTCCCCGCGCCGGTTCCGTCATGAGGACACGATAGGTCCCGATGTCGGGTGATATATGCCTTGCGCACCGATCCATCCGGCATTTCCCCTGCGGCGACGCACGCACGTCGCACCCTGGTCGCCGTCACGCCGCCCCTCTTGGCCGTTGCCGGTCCTCTCGTTCTTCTCCTTGCGCGACCGTCTGCCCGGGCGGATGGCCACCCACATGGGCCCGGGCGGGGAGGCCGACGGCTTCACGGGACAAGGGGCGTTTCTCGCCGTCGCGTCAGCCGTGCTGCTTGGTGACGCCGTGCTCTTCGGAGGACTTACCCCCTGGATACGGGCGGCCCCCGAGCACTCAGCGGGTGATCGCCGTCACCGGCGGCAGCGCCGCCGTGCTGACCGGGTGGCTGGTCGTCGCCGTGCTGCGGGCCAACGTCCATGCCGCCGACGCCCCGTCCGTCACCTTGCCCGGCCTCCAGGCCGCACTCGTGTTCGGATCCGCGGCCGTCTATGCGGCCGTGGGGTGGCTGGTCTGCGGCAGAATCCAGGAGAGCGAAGCCCCCTCCGGCCCCTCGACCGGCGCCACCCGTCTCTCCCTCGGCGATGGCGAGACGGCCTCAACGATGGCTGCCGCTGTCGCTCGGTATCGCGTTCCACCTGGGCATCGCCGTACTGATGGGCCTGTGGAGTTTCGCCTTCGCCATGTGGGCGGGGCCCTTCCTCCTGAGGGACCATGGCTGCGATGCCAGACGTGTGCCGTTCACCCAGCACCACGAACAGTCCGGCGGAATCCATCGCGCGAGCAACACCGTGACGGGCACCGCATCGATGGGTGCGGCGGTAGACAACGACAAGAAGCTCCGCCCGCCAAGGGCCCGCCTGAATCTCCGGGAGCCGTCTCACCGTGTCCACCGAGTCCGAGATGGCCGCCACTGCCATCACGCCGCTGAGACCCGCACACGCCGAGGAAGTACTGGCGATCTACCAGGCGGGCATCGACGAAGGCAACGCCACCTTCGAGACGGCCGCCCCGACATGGGAGGCGTTCGACGCGGCGAAGCTCTCGGAACACCGGTTCGTCGCCCTCGACCCGGCCACCGGCCGGGTGCTGGGCTGGGTGGCCGTCTCCAAGGTCTCCGACCGGTGCGCGTACGCCGGGGTGGTCGATCACTCCGTCTACGTTCACCCCGACGCCCGGGGCCGGGGCGTCGCCCGGCTGCTGCTCGAGACACTGGCCGCCTCGACCGAAGCGGCCGGCATCTGGACGATCCAGTCCGGGATCTTCCCCGAGAACACCGCCAGCCTGGCCGTCCACCGGCGAGCGGGCTTTCGCGTGCTGGGCACCCGCGAACGCATCGGTCGCCACCACGGGGTGTGGCGGGACGTCCTCCTCATCGAGCGCCGCAGCCCCAAGATCAGCTGAGTCGGGGAAGAAGGCGATCTGGCTCGCCGGCGTGCGCGGCCAGGACATCACCGACGCGCGCGGCAAGCACCTGGAGATCATCGACCCGCCGCAGCCCGACCCCGACCGGATCACCGGCACGGGAGACGACGTCGACAAGCCCGGCACCTGGCGCCTGTTCCTGCAGTGACGGACCGGCGGCAAGCCGCACGCCGCCACGCTGACGCTCCGCGTCGGCTGATCCACCTACACGCGGGGCGTCGGCAGGCCGACGCCCCGCACGCCTTTTCCCCGCACTCTCGGCTGAGGTCGTACGCCCGCACCGACCGCCGCCCCTCATATACCCCCGGGGGTATCCGGTTCGCCTAGCCCGTCTTGCCGATCTCCGAGCCGGTACGGGCCTGCCGCCCCGCGCGCGACCCCTGCCTGACCAGCGGAAACCTATATCGACTGGGCATCGCCACACCCTCACGCCCGCATCCCCGAGGGGTTGCGGCCGATACCCCCCGGGGGTATAAATATCTCCGAGGGCGCCCACAGTGCCCCGCAGACAGACCAACCACCGGAGGCACTCATGTCCTGCTGCTCCCCCGACCACAGCTGCTCCACCTCCACCGCGGCGCGTGACGAGAAGACCGCGGGGCGCGTCACCACCGTCTACAAGGTCCAGGGCATGACCTGCGGCCACTGCGAGACCGCCGTCACCAAGGAGGTCACCGCCGTACCGGGTGTGACCGGCGTGAGCGTCGACGTCGCCGCGGGCCTGGTCACCGTCACGACCGCCGACGAGCCCGACGACGCCCGCCTCGCCGCCGCCGTCGACGAGGCGGGCTACGAGCTGACCGGCCGGGCCGAGAGCCTCTCCGCCCACTGATTCCCGGCCCGGCGGCGGAGCGCCCACGCCACCGCCGCCCGCCGGTAGAAGAACACCCCATCCGCGCACGAGGAGCATCATGAGCATCACCGCCCCTGCCTCAGCCGAAGTCGAGTTGGCGATCGGCGGCATGACCTGCGCCTCGTGCGCGGCTCGCATCGAGAAGAAGCTCAACCGCATGGACGGCGTGGAGGCCACGGTCAACTACGCGACGGAGAAGGCCAAGGTCGTCTTCGACGCCGGCGTCGAGGTGACCGACCTGATAGCCACGGTGGAGCAGACCGGCTACACCGCCGCCCTACCCCAGCCCCCGGCCGCCCCCGCCGGTGGCGCCGACGGCGCCGAGCCGGACCGGGGCGGCCCCGATGCCCTCGCGCCGCTGCGCCAGCGCCTCATCACCGCGGTCGTCCTGTCCGTACCGGTGATCGCCATGGCGATGGTGCCCGCGCTGCAGTTCACCAACTGGCAGTGGCTCTCCCTGACGCTGGCCGCCCCGGTCGTCGTCTACGGCGCCTGGCCCTTCCACAAGGCCGCGTTCACCAACCTGCGCCACGGTGCCGCCACCATGGACACCCTGGTCTCGGTCGGCACGTCGGCAGCGTTCCTCTGGTCCCTGTGGGCCCTGTTCTTCGGCACCGCCGGCATGGCCGGCATGGCCCACCCCTTCGAGTTCTCCCTGTCCCGGAGCGACGGCGGCGGCAACATCTACCTCGAAGCGGCCGCAGGTGTCACCGCGTTCATCCTGGCCGGACGCTACTTCGAGGCCCGCTCCAAGCGCCGAGCCGGCGCCGCGCTCAAGGCACTGATGGAGCTGGGCGCCAAGGACGTCACCGTGCTGCGCGACGGGCGCGAGGTTCGCATCCCCGTCTCCGAACTCACTGTCGGCGATACCTTCGTGGTCCGTCCGGGTGAGAAGGTCGCCACCGACGGCGTCGTCGAGCACGGCAGCTCGGCGGTCGACGCGAGCATGCTGACGGGTGAATCAGTCCCGGTCGAGGTGTCCGTCGGCGACGCGGTCACCGGCGCGACCGTCAACGCCGGGGGACGCCTGGTCGTCCGCGCCACCCGCGTCGGCTCCGACACCCAGCTCGCCCGCATGGCCCGTCTGGTGGAGGACGCCCAGAACGGCAAGGCCGCCGCCCAGCGCCTGGCCGACAAGATCTCCGCCGTCTTCGTCCCCGTCGTCATCGTCCTGGCCCTGGCCACCCTGGGCTTCTGGGTCGCCACCGGCGAAGGCTGGACCGCCGCCTTCACCGCGGCCGTCTCCGTCCTGATCATCGCCTGCCCCTGCGCCCTGGGCCTCGCCACCCCGACCGCTCTCATGGTCGGCACCGGACGCGGCGCCCAGCTCGGTGTACTGATCAAGGGCCCCGAAGTCCTGGAGTACACCCGCAAGGTCGACACGATCGTCCTCGACAAGACCGGCACCGTCACCACCGGCAAGATGACCCTCCTCGGCATCCACCTCGCCGAGAGCGAGACCGAGGACGAGGTACTGCGCCTGGCCGGCGCGCTGGAACACGCCTCCGAACACCCCATCGCCCAGGCCGTGGCCGCGGGCGCCGCCGAGAAGGTGGGCGACCTCCCGGCCCCGGAGGACTTCGCGAACCTCGCCGGTCTCGGCGTACAGGGCGTCGTCGAGGGTCACGCCGTTCTCGTCGGCCGCGAGAAGCTCCTCGACGAGTGGGTCATCGCACTGACCGACGAGCTGCGACAGGCAAAGGTGAGCGCCGAGGCAGCAGGGCGTACGGCGATCTGCGTAGCGTGGGACGGTCGGGCCCGTGCGGTCCTCGAGGTGGCCGACGCTGTCAAGCCCACCAGCGCCGAAGCCCTCACCCGGCTCCGCGCCCTCGGCCTGACGCCGATCCTGCTCACCGGCGACAACAAGGCCGTGGCCGAAGCCGTCGCCGCGGAGGTCGGCATCGCCCCGACCGAAGTGATCGCCGAAGTCATGCCCGAGGACAAGGTCGACGTCGTCAAGCGCCTCCAGGCCGAAGGCCGTTCGGTCGCCATGGTCGGTGACGGGGTCAACGACGCCGCGGCCCTCGCCCAGGCCGACCTCGGACTCGCCATGGGCACCGGCACCGACGCCGCCATCGAGGCCGGCGACTTGACCCTCGTACGAGGCGACCTCCTCGCCGCCGTCGACGCCATCCGCCTGGCCCGCAAGACGCTCGGCACCATCAAGTCCAACCTCTTCTGGGCCTTCGGCTACAACGTCGCCGCCCTCCCCCTCGCCGCCGCCGGACTGCTCAACCCGATGATCGCCGGAGCCGCGATGGCCTTCTCCTCCGTCTTCGTCGTCGGCAACAGCCTCCGCCTCCGCCGCTTCCGCAGCGCACACTGAGCCCCGCCGACCGGCTCACGTGCCGATGAACAGCACCCGCGGGTGCTGTTCATCGGCATGCGGCATGGCGATGGCCTTGTCGGTGTACGGGCCCGGCGGCGTAATCCCCGTACGGGCGGCGGCGGTAACGGGCCCGCCGGGCTTGCCGGGCGCGCCGCGAAGTCCTGGTCGAGCAGAACCGACATCCGGCAGGAACCGCACGGGCTGCGGGCGTGGCGGCGGCGGGCTGATCAGGTGCTGAGCAAGCGGTTGAAGAACGAGCGGTATCGCTGGAGCGCGACGCGCAGGTCTTCGGTCGCCACCTCCTCACCGCGATGCCATTGGCCTTCGAGCCCTTGCTTGTGGTCGGAGAAGGTCGTGGCCAGTGCCTGCATCGTCTCGGCGACGAGCCGGTCGGCCGCGTTGACGGCGTCCTGGGGGTCGTCGACGAAGTTGCTCTGGATCTTCTGCCACCGGGCGCGGAATTCCTTCTGTTCGTCGCCGAGCAGGGGCTCGTTCTCCTCGGCCAGTTCCGCTCCCCGGCGTTCGCCGGCGGATGTCCGGCCGACATATTCCTCCCGGCCCTCCCGGGCGATGGTGGTGGCCTCTCCGGGGAACTCCGGTGGGGCGCCCGGCGAGCCCGGCGCCTCGTATCCGGTGCCCTGCCGGGTAGCGGCCAGGTCGTCCGTGGACAGAGCGCCCTCGTCCGGCTGGGGTGTCTGTTGGTCGCGCATCTCTTCACTTCCGTCCGTCATAGGTTCCGGCCGGGCTCCGACTGGGCCCGCTCGTCGCACCCAAGTCGCCGGTGGCGGGCTCACGCCTGGCTCTCGCGCGGCCGGTCGCCGTTGTGGAGAAGCTCGTCGAACAGCGCGCGGTAGTGCACCATCGCGCCCCGCAGCTCCTCCGTGGTCGCCTGATGGCTGCTGCTGCGGTCGTTGATTTCGTGGGCGGCGCGGTAGTGCTCCAGGGTGCGCCCGTGTTCGACCGACAGGTCCTTCAGCTGCTGTTCGTATCCTTCGGTCGGATACCCGCGCTCGCTCATGAGGGTGGTCACGAGCCGGTCCGCCTCGTGGACCGCGTCGTCGGGCCGGTCGACGAACTGCTCCTGCACCCGGGTCCAGTCCTGGGCGTAACGGTCCCGGACCGGTGCCGGCAGCGGTTTGATGTCCAGCGCGTCATGGCGTTCCTGGCGCTCGCGCAGCTCACGCTCAGCCGCCCGGCGGCTGTCCTTGCCTTCCACGGTCCGCTCGTACTCCGGGCCGAACCGCTCCCGCAGCTTCCGGCGGCGCGCCGTGACCATCCACGCTGCTACCCCGCACACGAGCAGCACCAGCACGACGGCAATGATGATGACGATGAGGGACATTGGGTCCTCCGCTCGTAGCCGAGTGAGCCCTGTGCACTACGGCTGCCCCTGCCCACAGGTCCGAAACCGGGCGCGCACCAGGCGAGCCGGCACTGAACGCGGGTTGCCGCCCGGGGCCCACGTTCAGTGCCGCTCACCTCATAGAACAGGCGGCTCCGGCCATCGAGGCGGTGATCACGACTGCGGACATCGCTGTCCTCACTGGCTCGGCCCGTAAGCCGCTCCGCTTCGCTCCCGTCCACCCCTGAAGGCTCGTGCCCTCACCGGTGCCTGCCGGGTGGCGCCCACCCAAGTGGACACCACCCGGGGCGTACCGCAAGGGGCCCGGGCCAGGTGTGGATTATCGGTGGTTCCCGGCATACCGGCGTCCGCCGCCTTGGCGGCCACGACGGTGGCGGGCGAAACCCAGGATCCAGACGATCAGCACAACGGCCGCAGCGATCCACAGCAGGGGCACGACGAAGCCGAACCCCAACAGAGCCAGGGCCAGCAGAAGAAGGACGATCAACATGATCATGGCCGGGCCTCCGGATGAAGCCAGGGAGGATTCCCTGAGTTCCGCGGGGTCCGGGCGAAGTTGGACGGGGGCGTCGCCCGGAGGATGCCGGAGCGTCGTAGCCCTACGCCGTGGTGCCCAGTCAACGCCCGCCACCACTGCCTGTCAACGAGCCGGCGATACTGGCGCGTTCCGGCTCCGGAAACGCGACCGGCGGGGTTCGCGAGGGCCCTTCGTCGGCAGTCTCCGCCGGGTCGGCAGGCGGCAGGACGTGGTCCTCCCACCAGGACAGGCAGCCCGCGCAAGTACACCCCGGCTCCCGCCGACGGTGCGTAGCCCTCCAGCTTCTGTGCCTGACCCGGTCCGGAGCGGGCCGTCACAGCGCATCGCCCGAGACGGCGGGCATCGGAGCACCCGGCCGCCCGATGCCCCCGTGCACGAGGGAAGGCTGTGGTGCCGGAAGGCTGTCGGCGGCCCTTTCCGGACGAGGAGGTGACATGGCAGGGTCCGGGGGGCCGAGGAGCAAGGGGCCGGTGCCGGTGAGGGTGAGGATCCGGGTCAGCGTGGAAGGCGGGTGGTGCAGGCGCAGAGATCCGTTGGCCGCGATGGTTCGGTGTGCGGCGTCGAGGAAGGCGTTGAGGCCACTGCAGTCGCAGAAGGTGACAGGGGTGAGGTCGACGTCGATGGTGCGGATGCCCTCACACAGGCATCGCTCCAGCGCCGCGCTCACCAGGGGCGCCGAGACCTGGTCGATCTCACCGGCCAGGGTGATCAGCACCCGGTTGTTCCTGTCGCGCCGGTAGACGTTCAACATCTCAAGGGCAGGCATAGCGCCTCGGTTCAGGAGACCAGCCGGGGCAGCGCCAGGTGAGAATGCCAGGCTTCGGCACGTCCTGCTGTGCTCCCGGTTTCGTGACGTTCGGGCAAGCAGGCGAACAGCGGGCCCAGTGGCCCGAGTTCCAGGGCCGAGGGCCCCGCTGGCTCACCCCGGGGGTGCTCTGAGCGAAGGGACGAACAGTCCGCTCGCCACAGGCACCATGGGCCAAGAAACAGCATGCCGTCGGGGTCCGGGACGTCCACCCAGCAGCATAGCCCCGGTCCGGTCCAGGAAACGGCCGCAAGCCGACAAGTTTTCCACCGTCAGTCGGCCGCCAGTCGGCCGCCAAGTCCACAGTGGCTACTGCCCCATGACGTTGGGTCCCCTGGCCGACCGATTCCCCGGGGCAGGTCTCCTCGTCAGGGCCGGCACCGGTGCCGGCGAGCGGGATGACCGGGCCGGGCAGTGCCGTGGCTGCGACCACTGCCCGGCCCGGGGGCTTCAGTTCTGCGGTACGAGTGCGGGGTGCTCGTGCTCGCAGGCGTCGTCGATTCCGTAGGTGTCCCACGCGGGGAACGGGTCGGCGGCGGGGAGGCTTTCACCGTCCTGCATGAGGCAGTGCGCCAGGGCGGACCGGAGTTCCTCGCTGCGCAGGCCGGTGCCGATGAAGACCAGTTCCTGGCCCTGTGCGCTGCCCGCGCCCCGGGCTCCGGAGGGCTCGAAGCGGGCGACGGAACCAGCCTGCGACCACAGGCCGGTCACCCGGGGGCGGGTCGCCAGCCAGAAAAAACCCTTGGAGCGAAGGACCCGGCCGTAGGCCCCGCTGTCGAGGCCTACGGTGATGAACTCCCACAGGCGGTCCGGGTGGAACGGGACGTCGGAGCGGAAGACCGTGCTGGAGATGCCGTACTCCTCCGTCTCCGGGACGTGGTCCCCGTTGAGCTCCATGACCCAGCCCGGAGCCTGCTGCGCCCGCTCCAGGTCGAACAGCCCGGTCCCCAGGACGTCGCCGACGTCCACGCGCCCGCGGGTGGCGGTCACGATACGGGCCGGTGGATTGAGCCGGGTGAGGGTGGCGCGCAGCCGTTCGGCGCTGTCCGCGTCGACGAGGTCGAGTTTATTGAGCACGATGACGTCGGCGAATTCGATCTGGTCCATCAACAGGTCGCTGACGGTGCGCTCGTCGTCCTCGTACTGGTCGAGCCCGCGCTCGGCGAGCCCGTCCCCGCCTTCCAGCTCCGGCAGGAAGTTGGCGGCGTCGACGACCGTCACCATGGTGTCGAGGCGCGCCAGGTCGCCGAGGGTGCGCCGTCGTCGCGGGGGAAGGCGAAGGTCGCCGCCACGGGCATCGGTTCGGAGATGCCACTGGACTCGATGAGGAGGTGGTCGAAGCGGTCCTCGCGGGCGAGGCGGTCGACCTCCTCCAGCAGGTCGTCGCGCAGGGTGCAGCAGATGCACCCGTTGGTCATCTCGACCAGGCGCTCCTCGGTCCGCGACAAGGCGGCCTCGCCGCCGCGCACGAGCGCGGCGTCGATGTTGATCTCGCTCATGTCATTGACGATGACCGCGACGCGCAGGCCCTCGCGGTTGCTCAGCACGTGGTTGAGCAGGGTGGTCTTGCCTGCGCCGAGGAAGCCGGACAGGACGGTGACGGGCAGTCGTCCGCGCATGCCCGTCAGCCTTCGGGGCGCAGCAGACCGCGCTCGTAGGCCTTGACCAGGTGCTGCGGCACCAGATGGGCGACGCCGTCGAGGGTTACCGGCACGAGCTGCGGCGTGACGGCCTTCCACTGGGCGCGGCGGTGGCGGGTGTTGCTGCGGGACATCTTCCGCTTGGGAACGGCCATGGGTTCGGGGTCCTCTCCGGTCGGTGCGGGACCCGACGCTATATGAAAATGGATCCCATTACCAACTCTGCGGCTGTCGGGGCGTTGCTTGCGTTCAGGTGTCCGCTGGTCGCGAAGAGCATCTACTCCTGGTCGGCGGCGATCCACCAAGCGAGCTTCAACGACGCAAACGTGGGCGGCCTCGGCGGCTTCGGCGACCTCCTTCCGTTCGCGGCCATTCCGCCCTCGGGAGGCGGAGGCCACGGCAAGCTGCCCAGGAGCATCAAGAACGGTGCCCTCAACGGCGACCTCGACGTGATCGATGGACTCGTCCGTACGAGCAAGCCACCCCAGCCGGAGTTCGCTGTGCCCAACGAGCCCATCCAGCAGCAGTTTGCGCCGTCGTTTGCCCCTCAGGAGGTCCCTCAGGAGGCCTCTGAGCCGGGCTTTGGGCAGGGCAATTTCGACGTCCCTCATTAGCCCGCCAGTAGTGACAAAAGGGCCGCTGACCTGCGGATATGCAGGTCAGCGGCCCTCGCTGCAGACAGCCGACAGACGAGTCGACAATGGCCGGGTTCCACCTCGGGACCCTCGCTGGAACCGTCCTCGGGTCACGAGCGGATCCACAGCCGGATCGCGGCGAGGGTGACCGTGCCGTGAGAGACGTAAGCTCTCGCGTCATATCTGATGGCCTGATGGCCAAGCCGGGTCCTCGACACCGCGACCGCCCCGCGACCACAAGCCGACACAACATCAGAAAGGCCGTTTCCTCAAACGAGGAAACGGCCTCCGACCTGCGAAAATCGCTGGTCGGGACGACAGGATTTGAACCTGCGACCCCTTGACCCCCAGTCAAGTGCGCTACCAAGCTGCGCCACGTCCCGATGCTCAACCGGCCCGGGCTTTCGCCCTCGCCGACCGCGCATGAGAACAATACCGCACTTCAGCCGGTGGTCGCGCACGGCTTTCGCGAGGCTCTGACCTCGGGTGGAGGCCGGTCCGGGGCTTCGCCCGAGCATGATCGGGACCGGTGGGCCGGTGGAGATGAGTAGCCGTACTCATGCGCCCGGGGTCAGGGCGCGGACACGCTACGCACATGAGCACTCCATCGATACAGCGGCCGACGACCAATGCCTTCTTTGTGCAGGCCGCGCTCTCCTTCGGGTTGTCCCTGGTCGCGCTGGCCGTGGGGATCGCGAAGCTGCCCGTGGGGGCGTGGGAGCGGGCGTTTCTGGGGCTGGGGCTGATCTTCGTGGTGTCCTCCGCGTTCACGCTGGCCAAGTGCGTGCGGGACCGGCAGGAGGTCGAGGAGGTGACCAACCGGGTGGACAAGGCGCGGATCGACAAGCTGCTCATCGAGCAGGACGTCTTCAAGGCCGGAGGCATCTGAGGGGCCGCGCAGGCCGCGAAGGCCCGCGGCATCCAGTCCACCCCATACCTCACCCCTCGTCCCCCTCATCCGCCTCCGCCCCCTCCGCCCCGCCGTGCGCGTCGACGACCGAGCGGGGCGCGGCCTGCCGCCAGGCGTCGAGGAGGATCGCGCGCAGCTCCGCGGTGTCCTCGATCGCGGCGAGGCGGACCCGTAGCCAGTCGTAGTTGTCGTCGTGACCCGGGCGGACGAAGAACTTCTCCGGCTCCGTCGCGATCAGCTCCGCCCGCTCCTCAAGCGGACACTTCACGCCCAGCGAGGCGTCGTCGTCCGCCAGTGCGGCGAAGATCTTTCCGCCGGTCTTCCCGCCCTTTACGGCCTTCCCGACCGCCCCGCCCACCCGGAACGTGGGCATCCCCCAGGCGAGCCTCTCCGTCGCCTCCGGCAGGGAGAGCGCGATCGCGCGGACGTCTTCGGCAGTGACCATGATCGTCCCTCTCCCTCCGGCGGCCGGCGGCCGACGGCCCGGCTCCTCGGCTCGCCTCGACGCGGATACGAACGACCGTAGCCCCCGGCACTCACACCCGCACCGGTGACAGCCCCGGAGCCACGCGCGGTGTTGACCTTGGACCGGTGCGCCGTGCAAGTATCAAGCGTCTCGTTTTTCGGCTCCCGCACCGCGCAACTCCCCCGCACCAGGAGGACAGTTGGACACCACCGGCCCGGCGGACGCTACCCCCTCCGCCCTCACCCGGCGCAGATTCCTGCAGGCCACGGCCGGTACCGCCGCCGTGGCCGGCGCGGCCGTCGCGCTTCCCGTGGACGCGGTGGCCGCCGCGCCCGGTCTCGCGTCCCGCGAGGCCGCCACGCGCAAGGTCACCCTCTCCTTCACCGCCGCCACGAACGGCTCGGCGTCGCTGTCCCCCGCCGGTGACCGGCTGGTCGCCGAGGTGCAGAACGTCCTGTGGTCCGTTCCCCGCGCAGGCGGCGAGGCCGTGGCCATCACCCCGACCGACCTCGAGCCCACCCGCCCGGTGCACTCCCCGGACGGCAAGCACCTCGCGGTCTGCGCCTACCGGGGCGGCGGCTTCCACCTGTGGACGTGCCGCGCCGACGGCTCCGGGCTCCGGCAGCTCACGGACGGTCCCTGGGACGACCGGGGGCCGTCGTGGTCGCCGGACGGGACCCGGATCGCCTTCGCCTCCGAGCGGGGCGGGGACCCGGTGACGGGCAGCCCGTACCGCGTGTGGGTGATCGATGTCCGTACCGGTGCGCTCACCCGGGTCACCGGGCTGTCCGGGCAGGAGGGGCCCGCGCAGGACGGGGCCTGGGAGGACTTCGACCCCGTCTGGTCGCCGGACGGGGCCCGGCTGCTCTTCGTCCGCGCCAAGGTCGCCGGGGCGGCGCTGGAGGCCCGGACGGTCGCCTCCGTGCCGTCCGACGGGCAGGGGCCGGTACGGGTCGAGCACGTCGAGAGCGCCGCGGCGCAGGTGATGACGCCGGCCGTGTCACCGGCCGGAAAGCTGGCCTATCTGCGGACGACGGCCGCGCCCACCGCCTCCTGTGTGCTCGTGGTGGACGGGGCCGTGGTCGCGGTGGACGGGGACGTGGAGCCGGTTCCGCCGCGGTGGGTGTCGCGCGACGAGCTGCTGCTGACGGTGAGCGGTCAGTTCCGGATCATCCGCCCCGCACTGCCCGGGGCGAGGTTCACGGCCGACACCATCGCCTTCACCGCTCCCCTGCCCGTCGACCGCCCCCGCTACCGCGGCAAGCGGTACGACTTCGAGGGCGGCGTCGTGCGCCGGGTCCGGGCGGTGCACCTGCCGGCGCTGTCGCCGGACGCCCGGCAGGTGGTCTTCGCCGCGCTCAACTCCCTCTGGGTGGCCGACGTCTCCGGTGGCCGGGCGCCGCGTCGCGTGGTGCGGACGGACCCCACGCGCTATCTGCTGGCCCCGACCTGGACACACGACGGGCGGGCGCTGGTCTATACCGACGACCGCGGCGGGCTGCCTGCCGTGCGCCGACACGATCTCGCCTCCGGCAAGGAGACCGTGCTGGCCGACGGCGGGCGCGCGTATCCGGCGCTCTCGCCGGACGGCGAGCGGCTGGCCTGCCTCGACCTCTCCGGCAACCTCCTCGTGCGCGACCTCGCCGCCGGTACGGAGCGGGTACTGGCAGCGCCCATGGGCGGCGGCGGGCTGCCCGGGCGGCCCAGCTGGTCGCCCGACGGCCGCTATGTCGCCTTCTGCGACCGCAACCGCCTCAACCAACGATTCCGTGAGGGCTACAACCTGATCCGGGTCGTCGACACCACCACCGGCACCGCCCGGCTGCACCCCGTCGCCCCGCACACCTCGATCGCCGACCGCTACGACTCGGGCCCCGTCTGGTCGCCCGACGGCCGGCTGATGGCGGTGATCGTGGAGTCCGCTCTGTGGCTGCTGCCCGTACGGCCCGACGGGACCCCGGACGGCGAGGCCCACCGGATCACCGACGAGGCCGCCGACCACCCCTCGTGGTCCGCGGACTCGCGCCGGCTGCTCTACCTATCGGCCGGGCGGCTGCGGCTGCTCGACGTCACAGGCGGCAAGGCGAACGGTTCGGCGCGCACCGTCCCCGTCGCGCTCGACTACCGCCGTCTCACACCCGCCGACACCGTCGTTCGGGCCGGGAAGTTCTGGGACGGCACGGGCAAGGCCGTCCGCGAGGACGTCGACATCGTCGTACGGGGCGGGCGCATCGCCGCCGTCGAGCCGCACCGGGCGCGGCGGGCGGCGCTGCGCACCGTCGACGCGTCGCGGCGTACCGTGATCCCGGGGCTGTGGGACACCCACACGCACCCCTACCAGAACACCTACGGCGGTCGGCAGACGGCGCTGCAGCTGGCCTACGGGATCACTACCGCCGTCTCCTTCGGCGGCTTCGCCTACGAGCAGGCCCGGATCCGGGAGGCCGTCGCGGCGGGCGAGCTCGCCGGGCCGCGGCTGCTGGCCACCGGTGAGCTGCTGGACGGGGCCCGGGTGGCGTACAGCATGGGGCGCGCGCACCGTACCGAGGAGGGCCTGCGCCGGTCGCTGACCCGTGCCGCCGCGCTGGACTGGGACTTCGTCAAGACGTATGTCCGGGCGCCGGGTTGGGTGATGGCGGAGGCGGCGCGGTTCGCGCACGAGCGGCTCGGCGTGCGGGCCGGCAGCCATCTGTGCTCGCCGGGCGTTCAGCTCGGGCAGGACCTGACGACGCATCTCCAGGCCACACAGCGGCTGGAGTTCGGGCATGCCACGACCGCCGCCGGGCACGCCTATCAGGACCTGACGGAGATCTACACCGCCACGGACTTCCATCTGGTCGCCACGATGTTCACGTCCGTTCCCCTGCTGGGTGACGACCCGGACCTGGCGAAGGATCCCCGGGTCACCCGCTTGATGCCGCCGTGGGACCTCGCGGTCGTCCGGCAGACGGCGGCGGCCCGGCCGACGGCCGACCAGCTGGCGACGCTGGAGCGTGAGATCGGGGTCTACCGGCGGGTGCTGGCCGGCGGCGGGATCGTGGCGCTGGGCACGGACGCCCCGCTGGTGCCGGTCGGGCTCTCCCTGCACCTGGGGCTGCGTGCCCTGCACCGCTTCGGGCTGTCGGCGGCCCAGGCGCTGAGCACCGCGACGGTGCTGCCCGCGCGGGCGCTCGGCGCGGAGCGGGATCTGGGCACGCTGGAGGTCGGCAAGTTCGCCGACGTGACGGTGATCGACGGCGATCCGTTCACGGACTTCGACTCGCTCGTCCGCACGGAGTCGGTGCTGCGTGGCGGGGTGCCCTTCGAGCAGGCGAGGCTGGTCGGCGCGTACGAGCCGACGGGGATCCCGGCCCCCCGCGCGGGGGTGCGGCAGGAGGACTGGCTCGCGGTGGGGCGGCAGCTGCGCCGTGACTCGTGCTGTGACATGGACGCGCTCTGACCCAGGCGTGTCCCGGGGCCGCCCGCGCACCCTCGGTGGAGGGTGCGCGGGTCCGCCGGCTACTCGTTGATCTCGTACGAGTCGCCGTAGACCTTCCACTTCAGCGGCGGCTTGAGGTCGAAGTTGCCGTTGTTGAGGAAGACGCGCTGGGCGGTGTCGACACGGCTGGTGTCGCTGTGCGCCTCCTCGCTCTGCATGGCCTTCTTGCGGGCGTCGAGGAAGGCGCCCAGATAGGTCTTCTCGTCGCCGCCCTGCGCCGGGGGCTTGGCCTTGGCCAGTGCGGCCTTGCGGATGCCGCCGAAGCTGTCCTTGCCGCTGCCGGGGCCGTGCATGACGATCGCGTCGTAGTAGGCGAACTGGCCGAGTGCGCGCAGGCCGTCGGCCTTGGCCTGCTTGACCGCCGGGTCGAAGTAGACGCGGTCGCGCTCGGACTCCTGGGCGTCCTGGAAGGCCTTGTGCTGGGCGGCCTTCTTCCAGGCGTCCTCGAAGGGCTTGCCGAGGCCGGCGTGCGAGTCGCTGC
Source organism: Streptomyces sp. NPDC033229 (assembly GCF_055576875.1). Lineage (NCBI taxonomy): Bacteria > Bacillati > Actinomycetota > Actinomycetes > Kitasatosporales > Streptomycetaceae > Streptomyces > Streptomyces sp. NPDC033229. The sequence continues at coordinate 131,073 of NZ_JBVIQR010000009.1, forward strand.
CGTTGACCTTGCGCAGGGCGGGGAGGTACTTGGCGAGCGGGTTGTCGGGCTTCTGCTTGGTGTACCGCTCGACGAGGTCGAGCATGTCGCCGGTGCCGGAACAGAAGCCGATGATGCCGGCAGTGTAGCCGCGGCCGTCGTCTATGTCCTCGATGTAGGTGAACTGGGCACGCCAGTCGAGCGAGGAGTTCTCCGCGCTCGACACCAGCCGCATGGCCATGTCCTTCTTGTACGGGTCGTTCAGGTCGGTGCCCGCCGCCAGGGTGTGGAAAGTGGCCCGGGGAGCGGGGGCGGAGGCGGGGGAGGTCGCGGTGGCGGACGCCTGGTCGACCCCGGTGAGCATCAGGGCGGTGGGGATCGCGGCGGCCAGGCCCACGAGGGCGAGACGGCCGGACACAGGAATCCTCTTCGAGGTGCGCGCGGGCATGCGGAGCTCCGTTTCCCGATCAGGCTGTTAGGAAGCTTTCCTAACCATCGGCGCCATTGAAGCGGCCCTTCCGCGCGCACCACAAGAGGCTCGTACGCATCCTGGTGAAATACCGCCACCCGCCCGCCCGCCGCCGACCGGCCCGCCACCGACCGGCCCGCTACGCCTGCAGAATGACCTCGGCGTCGTCCTCGGCACCGTTCGCGGCGCCGTCCCCGATCTCGGCCCAGCCGCCCGCCGGTCGCACCGCGACCGCGCGCCACCAGGGATCGACCGCCAGTCCGGCGGCGGGCTCGAACGGCTGTCCGGGACGGGGGGTGACCACCGCCGCTCCGGCGCGGTGCGCCGCGGCGAGCGTCCCCTCGGCGGGCTCCTCCCAGGGGTGCGGAGCGAGATTGAACGTCCCCCAGTGGATCGGCAGCATGATCCCGCGGGGCACACCGCCCTGCAGGTCGAGGTGGGCGCGCATGCCCTCCTCGGGGGTCATGTGGATGTCCGGCCAGAATTCGCTGTACGCGCCGATCTGCACCATCGTGACGTCGAAGGGCCCGTACTGGGCGCCGATCTCCGCGAAGCCCGGGAAGTAACCGGTGTCACCGCTGTGGAAGATCCGGTGCTCGGGGCCGGTGACCACCCAGGAGGCCCACAGCGTGTGCTGGGTGTTGCGCAGCCCCCGGCCGCAGAAGTGCCGGGCGGGGGTGGCGGTGAGCGTGAGGCCCTCGACGACCTGGGTCGACTCGTGCCAGTCGAGTTCGGTCACCCGGTCGGCGCGCACCCCCCAGTGTTCGAGGTGGGCGCCGACGCCGAGCGGTACGACGAAGCGCGTACCGGCCCGGGCCAGGGCCTTGACCGTCGGCAGGTCCAGGTGGTCGTAGTGGTCATGGGAGATGATCACCGCGTCGACCGGCCCGATCTCGGCCAGCGGCACCGGCACCGGGTGCAGGCGCTTGGGCCCCACGAAGTCGAACGGCGAGCAGCGCTCGCCCCACACCGGGTCGAACAGCAGTCGGCGGCCGTCGATCTCGGCGAGGACGCTGGAGTGGCCCATCCAGGTGATGCGCAGCCCGGAGGCGGCCGGGTCCGCGAGGTCGGCGATGGTCGTGGGGTGCACGGGCACCGGCCCGGCGGGGGCTCTGCGGACGCGCTCGTCCTTGCGGAAGTAGGTGGGCAGGAACTTCAGCATGGAGCCGGACGGCGTCCGGTCGGCCGCCACCGGATTGACGAACCGGCCGTCGGCGAAGTGCGGCGACCGCCGGATGCGCGCCATCCGCTCCCCGGAGGGATCCGCCCCGAAGGCGGCCGGGCGCAGCGAGTCGAGCGGTGAGCTGTGCGGTCGGGAGCCGGTCACGGCACCTCCAAGGCGATGGGGGCGCCCCCGTGCCGTGCGGGCCACGGGGGAGGGCAGGTCCCCCCATTATCGGCCCGAGCGGCCGGAGCACACGGTGATCCATCCCACTGCCGGGCCGCTGAGCTGCGCGTACACCGGGACGTCACCGCCCGGGCCCACCCCCGTTGACGTACGGGCCCGGACGGCGGCGTCCATGTCGGCCGGGAATCCACTGTGCAGGCTCGGCGTCCGGCGCGCACGTCAATTTTTCGGCGCGCGCCCGCCGTGGAGGGCGTTCGCTGCCGCACGGGGGCGATCACAGTCCGCTGACGCGCAGGGTGATGTTGAGCCGCCCGGTCAGGCCCAGGCCGGGCGGCGCGGTGCCCGGCCTGGTGCGGGGAACGCCGTGGTAGGCGAGCCGGGAGGGGCCGCCGAAGACGAAGAGATCACCGCTGCGCAGCTCGACATCGGTCCAGGGCCGGGTCCGGCCGCCCGGGTGCCCGAACCGGAAGACGCAGGTGTCGCCGAGGCTGAGTGAGACGACCGGTGCGTCGGACTTCTCGTCGCCGTCCCGGTGCAGGCCCATGTGCGAGCCCGCCGCGTAGAAGTTCACGAGCGCGATGTCGTACTCCGCCGGCGCCGCCTTCGGTCCGTAGGCGCGCGCCACCGCCGCCCGGGCCAGCTCGCCCAGCCGGTCCGGGAAGGGTTTGACGGGTGAGCCGTCGCCGTCGACGACGGTCCGGGCGTAGCCGTAGGGGAACCAGTGCCAGCCCAGGCAGAACGACCGTACGGACATCTCGCCGCCGCTGGGCATCCGCACGGTCCGCAGGCCCGCCGGGGGTTTCGCCCACTGCCGGCATTCGGCCAGCAGGCGGCGCTGGGCTGCCTCGTCCAGCCAGCCGGGGATGTGCACGGCGCCCGGGGCGATCTCGGCGGCGGGGCGGGGGAGCAGCTCGTCGTGCATGTCCCCCAGCGTAGGCCGGGGTCCGTGGCGGCCCGGGAAAAGATTTTTCCCCTCTTCCCCGCCCGGATGTCACGAACGGGCCCGGCCCGTCCGTCGTACGGGCAGAGGCGACCGTGGAAGCGGCCGCCACCGGACGACACCCGCGACGACACCGCAGCGACCACCGGAGGTACCCGACATGGCCCGCATCTCCCTCAACCCGCCCCGCACCCCGCTGATCCGCCTGCTCCAGTGGTACTCCCGGCGGGCTTACGGCAAGGTCCTCGACCCGCTGATGGCCTACGGCCACCACCGCCGGGTGCTGATCGGCACGTCCCGCTTCGAGCTGTCGGTGGCCCGCTGGAAGAAGCTCGACCCCGGCCTGAAGGCCCTCGCGGTGATGGCGTCGGCGTCGGCCATCGGCTGCTCGTGGTGCATGGACTTCGGCTACTGGGAGAACCGCAGGCACGGCATGACGCACGAGAAGCTGCACGATGTGCCCCGGTGGCGGGAGAGCGAGGTCTACACCCCGCTAGAGCGGGACGTCATGGAGTACGCCGAGGCGATGACCGCGACCCCGCCGACGGTCGAGGACGACCTGGCCGCGCGGCTGCGGCAGCACCTCGGCGACGAGGGGCTGGTCGAGCTGACCGCGATGGTCGCGGTCGAGAACCTCCGCTCACGCGTCAACGCGGCTTTCGGGCTGGCCGGCCAGGGGTTCAAGGACAGCTGCGACATCCCGGCGCGGGATTCCCGCTAGGGCCTGGTCGGCGGTGTCCTCAAACGCCGGACAGGCTGATATCGGCTGGGCTCAGCCAGAACCAGCCCGTCCGGCGATTGAGGACGCGCCCGCAGGGCGCCCGCCGCCGCAGGCGGCACAGCGGTCGGCAGACCCTAGGCCTTCCGCCCGACTCCCCCGTAAAAGATGGTGTTGCTGAGCTCCTCGGCGCCCGGCACCGGCCCGTCCGGGCGCCACAGCGGTACCCGGACCAGTCCGGGGTCGAGGAGAGCGAATTCGCCGAAGAGCGGGGCGATCTCGGCGCGTCCGCGCAGGTTCAAGGTGGCGGTGGCGTTCTTGTAGACGTCGAGGACGCCGTCCCGGGCCACCTCGTCCGTGCGGCCCGCCTCGTACGCCTCGTAGGGTTCGCCGGTGGCGTGGGAGAGCACGAGGCAGCTGCCGGAGGGCAGCGCCTCGGCGAAGGCGGCGACGATGCCCGCCGGGTCCTCCTCGTCCTTGACGAAGTGCAGGACGGCGACGAGCAGCAGGGCCACCGGCCGGTCGAAGTCGATGAGTGCGCGGACCACGGGGTCGGCGAGGATCGCCCGGGGGTCGCGGACGTCGCCGAGGGCGAATCCGGCGTCCCCCGCGTTCGTCAGCTTCGCCCCGGCGTGGGTGGCGACGATCGGGTCGTTGTCGACGTAGGCCACCTTGACGTCCGGCGCCGTCTCCCGGGCCACCTCGTGGGTGTTGGGCGAGGTGGGTATGCCCGTGCCGACGTCGATGATCTGGCGGATGCCGCCGCCCACCACCTCCCGTACGGCACGGCGCAGGAAGGCGCGGTTCGCGCGGGCGGAGAGGCGGACCTGGGGGTGGGCCTCGATGACGCGCTCGGCGGCCTGCCGGTCGACCTCGTAGTTGTCCCAGCCGTCGAGGTAGTAGTCGTACATCCGGGCCGGGTGCGGCCTGCTGGTGTCGATCTGGTCGGCCGTGAATCCCTGCTCGCTCACGCGGTTGTTCCCTTCGGTACGCATGACCTTCGGTGCCCGTTGTGCCGGTCGCCGCCCCGCCGCGTTCACCGGCGGGGCCGCTTCACTCGCCGCCGACGCTCGGTCCGGCGAGCAGGAAGTCGGCCTCGCCGGCCTTCGCGCCGCGGATGAACGTCTCCATCTCGTGGTGCGTGTAGATCAGAGCGGGGCCCGCCGGGTCGGTGGACTGGCGGACGGCCACCCGGCCGTCCCCCAGGCGCATGACCTCCACGCAGCTGCCTCCGTTGCCGCCGCTCCACGGCTTGCTCCAGCCCTCGGTGCCGAGGTCGGTGGCCCGCATGCCGTTGTAGATGCGATCCATGGTTCAGATCTCCTTACGAATGCCACCCAGGAAGGCCTCGGTGGTCTGTGCCGGCGCGGCTTGCGCGCACATCCGGTCCAGCGCCTCCAGGAAGGCCGAGACATCGTCACGCTGGTCGAAGTAGGAGGCCCCGACGAGGTTTTCCGCGTACGCGATGTCCGGCAGCTCGGGGAGCGGGAACCGGAAGATATGGAACGGTCCGTACATCGCCGGGTGCGGCCCGGCGGCGAACGGCATGATCTGCAGTCGTACGTTCGGCAGTGCGGTCGCCTCGACGAGATGGGCGATCTGCTCGCGCATCACCCCCGGCCCGCCGATCGGCCGGCGCAGCACGGTCTCGTCCATCACGACCCACAGCAGCGGCGCCCGGTCCCGGGTGAGCAGGCTCTGGCGCTCGCGGCGGACGGCCACCGCGCGGTCGATGTCGGCGTCGGGCGCGTGGGGCATTCCGGCGCGGAGCACGGCGCGGGCGTACTGTTCCGTCTGCAACAGCCCGGGGACGTAGTGCGGTTCGTAGGCCCGGATGAGATTGGCCTCTCCCTCCAGGCTGACGAACGCGCTGAACCACTCGGGCAGGACGTCGCGGAAGCGGTGCCACCAGCCGGGGCGATTGGCCTCCCGGGCGAGGGTGAGGAAGCCGTCGACCTCCGCCGGGTCGGTGACGCCGTAGACCCGAAGCAGCTTCTCCACATAGGGAATCTTCAGGCCGACCTCGGCCTTTTCCATTCTCCGGACGGTGGCGTGCGTGACGTCTAGGGCGCGGCCCGCCTCCTCGAAGGAGAGCCCGGCCTTCTCTCTGAGGTCCTGCAGCCGCTTGCCGAGCACGACTCGCAGGACAGTCGGGGCGCCTACACCGCGCGCGTCCGCCACTGTCCACCCCCTCCAACTGCTGTCATATGCCAGCAGTGTGCCACGCGACCTGTGGAGCCGACAGACTGTCCTTACGATTCTGCAATTTACAGATTGAACCTTGCCACACCGGAGCCGTATCGCACATAGTTGCGGAGTGGTCCCCTCCCATGACGCCCCCCTGCTCGGGCGCTGCGGCAGTTCCATCGCCGAGCGTCTGCAAGACGCCTTTCACTTCCCGGCCCTCAACACCTCGGTGGCGGAGGCGCGAAGACGAGTCCTCGCCCGGCTGCGGGAGTGGGGCATCGACGAAGTGGCCTGTGACGACGCCCAATTGGTGGTGTCGGAGCTCTTCACCAACGCCGTGCGGCACACCGACAGCGACAAGGTCAGCTGTCAACTGCGGATCAGCGGTGCCCGGCTGCGCATAGAGATCGCCGACCAGGGGCACACCCCCACCGAGCCCCGGGCGCGGTGCAGCGGCGCGGACGAGGAGAGCGGGCGCGGCCTCCTGCTGGTCGGCGCGGTGTCCGAGGCCTGGGGAGTACGGCCCGACGACAGCGGCCGTGGCCGTGTCGTCTGGGCCGACCTGTCGCACCGTCGGATCCTCCACTGAGCCGTACGGACCTGTCTTTCCGTACGAGCCCCTCGGGCGGGATCGCGATGGGTGAAGGTGCGGTGTTACAGCGGCAGCAAGTCCGGCCGCTTGGGTTCCACATGGTCCCCCGAGGATTCCCCGCGCAGCCGTCGGCCGATCCACGGCACAAGGTGCTCGCGTGCCCAGTGGATGTTGTCCCGGCGCACCTCGGCGGGCGAGCGGTGCCCCTCTTCCGGCCAGGCCTGGTCGGGGTCGGCCGGCACCCGCAGCCCGAGTACCTGGGCGGCCCGCAGCGCGACGCGCGTGTGACCGTCCGCCGAGAGGTGCAGCCGGTCGTCGCTCCACGCCCGCCGGTCCTGGACCGAGCGCAGCGACCACAGGTCGAGGACCGGGCAGTCGTGGCGGTCGGCGATGGCCCGCACGTGCGCGGTGTACGTCGCGATCTTGCCCCGCAGATGGCGCAGGACGGGGATGCCCCGGGTGTCGAAGCCGGTGCACAGCAGGACCGTGCCGACGGAACCCGCCAGCTCGGCTACGGCCGCCTCGTAGCGCTCGGCCACGTCGTCCGGGTCGCTGCCCGGCCGCAGGATGTCGTTGCCCCCGGCGCAGAAGGTGACGAGGTCCGGCGCCAGCTCCTTCGCCCGGGGGATCTGTTCTTCGACGATCTGATCGAGGAGTCTGCCGCGGACCGCGAGGTTGGCGTATCTGAAGGAGTGCTCCGCCTGCTGGTCCGAGAGGAGTACGGCCAGTCGGTCGGCCCAGCCGATGAAGGTGTCGTCCGGCCCAGGGTCGCCGACGCCTTCGGTGAAGCTGTCCCCGACGGCTGCGTACGACCCGATCGCGCCCTTGCTGAATGATTTCGAATCGTCTGCCACGTCAGCACATCTTTCACCTCACCGAGTGACTTACGCCACCGTAACCAAGGGTTGACGTGCCGTGATGTATCCCACCTCGACAAAGTCGGTGTATCCGGAATACGTCGTCACGGCTCCCGTACGGGCCGATCCCCCCGTGAAAAGGGTGTCGTAAGGTCGTTGGGCCGCTTCGTCGACGAGCAGCGTCGACAGCCGGACCAGAGGAGAGCGCCCGTGACGCAGACGCCGCAGATCCCGTCGACCGAGCCGGAGCTGGCGGGGGTGCGCAACTTCCGTGATCTCGGCGGTCTGCCGGCCGCCGACGGGCGGCGGGTCCGACCCGGCGTGCTCTTCCGCAGCGGCCACCTCGCCCACGCGACCGAGGATGACGCGCGCTTCCTCGACTCGCTGGGGCTGCACACGGTCTTCGACTTCCGCAACGCCGCCGACATCGCGCTGGAGGGTGAGGACGTCGCCCTCACCGGGGTGCGGAACGTCAACATCCCGCTGACCGACCCGGCGGACGGCACCGAGTTCTGGCGGATGGTCCGCAACGGCGACCTGGATCTGCTGCGGTCGATCCTGTCCGAGGGCCGGGCCGCCGGGCGGATGTCCGACACCTACCGCGAGATCATCACCACCCGCACCGCCGACCACAGCCGGGTGCTGCACGCCCTCGCCGAGGACAGTGTCCCCGCGCTCATGCACTGTGCCGCCGGCAAGGACCGGGCGGGGCTGTCCATCGCGGTGACCCTGCTCGCGCTCGGCGCCTCGCGCGAGACCATCGAGGCGGACTACCTGGAGTCCAACGCGCCGCACCGCCGCTACCGGGTGCGCCGGGGCGAGGGCGCGCCCGGCGGTACGTCCCCCGAGGTCATGGAGCTACTCTCGCCGCTGTTCGAGGCCCGCGCCGAGTACCTCGCCGCCGCGTTCACGGCCATCGAGGAGACCTGGGGGACGACCGAGCGCTATCTCGCCGAGGGCCTCGGGCTCACGGCGGGGACGCGCGAGCGGCTGCGGGGGCGGCTGCTCACCGACTGACCCGGACGACGGCTGCGGGGGCTCCCCCTCCCCGCAGCCGTCAGCGACCCGCGACCGCCTGCTTGACCAGGGTGCGGCCGAAGTCCCACATCAGCCCGCCACCACCGTGCGCGTCGTCCATGACGGCCGTGAAGGCCTCCACGAACCGGTCCACCTCCCGCTCGCCGATGATCAGCGGCGGGATCAGCTTGATGACCTCCAGCCGGTCCCCGGAGACCTGGGTGAGAACGCGGTGCCGCTGGAGCAGCGGCACCACCACCATCTGCGCGAACAGCCCCTTCCGCGCGGCCTGGAGCATGGTCCAACGGCTCCGCAGCCCGAGCGACTTGGGCCGGCCGAACTCGATGCCGATCATCAGGCCCCTGCCGCGCACCTCCTGCAGCAGCTCGTACTTCTCGACGAGCCCCGCCAGCCGGGTCCGCAGCAGATCACCGGTCTGCCGGGCGTTGGCCACGATCTGTTCGTCCTCCATCACGGCGAGCACCGCGAGCCCGGCCGCCATGGCTTGGGCGTTGGCCCCGAAACTCGCCGAGTGGACCAGCACCCGGTCCATGGAGGAATAGACCTTCTTGAAGATCCAGTCCTTGCCGAGGGTCGCGCCGACCGGCACATAGCCGCCGGAGAGCGCCTTGGCCACGCACACCAGGTCCGGCTCGAGCCCGCTCTCGTGCTGGTAGGCGAAGAAGGCACCGGTCCGCCCCATGCCGGTCTGCACCTCGTCGGCGATCAACAGCGCCTTGTGCCGGCGCAGCAGCTCCTGAGCGGCCCGCAGATATCCGGCCGGCGGCTCCAGGACGCCCTTGCCCTGGATCGGCTCGACCACGAAGCCCGCCACGTCGCCACGCCGCAGCTCCCGCTCCAGGGCGTCGAGGTCGCCGAGCGGAACCGCCGTGTCCGGCAGCAGGGGGGCGAAGCCGTCGCGGAAGCCGCCCTCGCCGTTGACCGACAGGGAGCCGACGGTCAGCCCGTGGAAGGCGTGCGCGCAGTACAGGATCCTGGGTCTGCCGGTGGCGTAGCGGGCGAACTTCAGGGCCGTCTCGACGGCCTCGGTGCCGCTGTTGCCGAAGAAGACCCGGTCCAGGTGCGGTGCGTAGGACAGCAGCTTCTCGGCGAGGAGACCGGGGAGCGGCTGGCAGTCGAAGCGGGTGAGGTCGGCGAGGGAGGCGTCGAGGACGTCGTGCAGCGCCTTGCGCACGACGGGGTGGTGCCGGCCGAGGCCCATCACCCCGAAGCCCGCGAGCATGTCGAGATAGTCCTGCCCGTCCGCGTCCCAGAAGTACGCGCCCTCGGCCCGTTCGTAGACCTTGTCGAAGCCGATGGTGTGCAGCATCCGCGGGAGCTGGTGGTTGAGGTACCGGTCGTGCAGGTCGTACCGCTCGCCGCCGCGCTCCGCCAGGAGCCGGGCGAGGTCGAAGCCGGGGGTGTCGTCCGTCATGCGTCCTTCTCCTCCGTGACCGGGGCGGCCGCCCGGCGGACCAGCGCGGCGCTGATCCGGCCGGCGATCTCGGCGGGGGTGAGACCCAGGTCCGCCAACACCTCGCCGCGCTTGGCGTGCGGCAGGAACTGCTCGGGGATGCCGAAGGTCCGTACGGGCAGGTCGACGCCCGCGTCGCGCAGCGTCTGCGCGATCGCCGAGCCGACACCGCCGGTGCGGCTGTTGTCCTCGACGACGGCGACGACGCGGTGTCGCGCGGCGAGCGCGGGCAGCGCCTCGTCGACCGGCTTGACCCAGCGGGGGTCGACGACGGTGCAGGCGGTGCCGCGCGCGGCGAGCAGATCGGCGGCGTCGAGGGCGACGCGGGCCATGGGGCCGACCGCGACCAGCAGCACATCGGGATGGGTGGTCTCCGGCGCACTCAGCACGTCCATGCCGCCCACCCGGGCCAGGGCGGGGAGGGCCGGGCCCACGGTCTCCTTGGGGAACCGCACGACGGTCGGTGCGTCCTCGACGTCGACGGCCTCGCGCAGTTGGGCGCGGAGCTGGTCGGCGTCGCGCGGGGCGGCGATCCGGAGCCCGGGGACGACCTGGAGGATCGACATGTCCCACATGCCGTTGTGACTGGGCCCGTCCGTGCCGGTGACGCCGGCCCGGTCCAGCACGAACGTCACGCCGCACTTGTGCAGGGCGACGTCCATGAGGACCTGGTCGAAGGCGCGGTTGAGGAAGGTGGCGTACACCGCGAAGACCGGGTGCAGACCGCCCGTCGCCAGCCCGGCGGCCGAGGTCGCCGCGTGCTGCTCGGCGATCCCGACGTCCCAGACCCGGTCGGGGTAGGCGGCCGCGAACTTCGTGAGGCCCACGGGGTGCAGCATCGCTGCGGTGATCGCCACCACGTCCGGCCGCTCGGCGCCGATGCGCAGCATCTCGTCGCCGAACACCGAGGTCCAGGACCGGCCGCCGGCCGGGACCAGCGGCTCGCAGGTCACCGGGTTCATCACACCGACGGTGTGGAAACGGTCCGCCTCGTCCTCCAGGGCGGGCCGGTAGCCGCGCCCCTTCTCGGTACGGCAGTGCACGAGCACGGGCCCGTGGAAGCGCTTCGCCCGGCGCAGCGCCTCCTCGACGGCTCCGATGTCGTGTCCGTCTATCGGGCCGACGTACTTCAGGCCGAGGTCCTCGAACATGCCCTGGGGCGCGAAGGCCTCCTTGAAGCCCTTCTTGGCGCCGTGCAGCGATTCGTAGAGCGGGGTGCCGAGCAGCGGCAGCCGCTGGACGACGTCCTTGCCCCAGGACAGGGCGCGTTCGTAGCCGTCGGTGGTGCGGAGCCCGGCGAGGTGGTGGGCCAGGCCGCCGATGGTGGGCGCGTAGGAGCGCTCGTTGTCGTTGACGACGATGATCAGCGGGCGGTCCTTGGCGGCGGCGATGTTGTTCAGCGCCTCCCAGGCCATGCCGCCGGTCAGCGCGCCGTCGCCGATGACGGCGACGACATGGCGGTTCCAGCGCCCGAGCACCTGGTTGGCCTTGGCGAGCCCGTCGGCCCAGCCGAGCACGGTGGAGGCGTGGCTGTTCTCGATGACGTCGTGCTCGGACTCCTCGCGCGAGGGATAGCCGGAGAGGCCGCCTTTGCCGCGCAGCTTGGAGAAGTCCTGCCGCCCGGTGAGCAGCTTGTGCACGTAGCTCTGGTGCCCGGTGTCCCACAGGATGCGGTCGGCGGGCGAGTCGAAGGCGCGGTGCAGGGCTATGCAGAGCTCCACCACGCCGAGGTTCGGGCCCAGGTGGCCGCCGGTCCTGGCGACCGCGTGGATCAGGAAGTGCCGGATCTCCTCGGACAGTTCGGTCAGGTCCTCCGCGTCGAGCGCCTTCAGGTCGCGCGGACCGCGGATGTTCTCCAACAACGACACGCGGGCCCCTCCTCGTCTTTCGCTCTCGTCTCCGTACGGGCCGGTCGGCCCGGCGTCGGAGGTCCCGGCCCCCGCGCCGGACCCCGGCCCGGCCCGGACGTCTCGCGAGGGACGGCGCGTCGCGAGCGGCCGGGCCGGTACGCCGGGGAACCCGGGCGCTATCCGTCGCGCCGCGGGCCCAGGGACTCAGCCCCGGTTCGAGGCGATGGTCTCGCGGGCGGCGCGCAGCGACTCCTTCAGGGAGCCCATGGTGGCCAGCACGGCCGTGGGTTCGTAGCCGCAGTGCGCCATGCAGTTGGCGCACCGCGGGTCCTTGCCGCGCCCGTACTTGTCCCAGTCGGTCTCCTCGATCAGCTCCCGGTAGGTCGGCACGTACCCGTCGCTCATCAGATAGCAGGGGCGCTGCCAGCCGAAGAGGGAGTAGTTGGGGATGGCCCACGCGGTGCACGGGAAGTCCGCCTTGCCCTCGAGGAAGTCGAGGAACAGCGGGCTGTGGTTGAGCCGCCAGCGGCGCCGGTTGCCGCCCCCGAAGGCCTTCTTGAACAGCTCGCGGGTCTGCTCGACGCCCAGGAAGTGCTCCTGGTCGGGGGCCTTCTCGTAGGCGTAGGCGGGCGAGATCATCATCTCGTCGACCTGGAGGTCGTCATTGAGGTAGTTGAGCACCTCGATGATGGTCTGGGGGGTGTCGGTGTTGAAGAAGGTCGAATTGGTGGTGACCCGGAAGCCGCGTCGCTTGGCCTCCTTGATCGCCTCCACCGCCTCGTCGAAGACGCCCTCCTTCGCCACGGACTCGTCGTGCCGCTCGCGCAGCCCGTCGATGTGCACCGCGAACGCGAAATAGGGCGAGGGCGTGAAGTTCTCCATCTTCTTGCGCATCAGCATGGCGTTGGTGCAGAGGAAAACGTATTTCCTCCGCTCCACCAGCTGCCGCACGATCTCATGGATCTGCGGGTGCATCAGGGGCTCGCCGCCCGCGATGGACACCATGGGCGCACCGGATTCCAGCACCGCGCCCACGGCCTGGGCGACCGGCATCCGCTGCTTGAGCACCCCGGCCGGATGCTGGATCTTCCCGCAGCCCTCGCACTTGAGGTTGCAGGCGAAAAGCGGCTCGAGTTCCACGATCAGCGGAAACTTCTCGCGCTTCCGGAGCTTCTGTTCAAAAAGGTACGTCCCGACCCGGATGGTCTGGCGGAGCGGCATGGCCATCTAGCTCACCTCCTGGGGAGCAACAAAGAACGGTGCCATTCGAAAAAGGCCGGAAGAACAGTGCGCAGTACGCGGAAAGCCGATATTCCACCCCGCAGGGTCCCGATTCGGACGAGTTCATGTTCTGGAGCGTCCACGACCACCCGGACGGCCGCAACCGGGCGCGGGCCGGCCCGCACGGCGCTGCGGAGCGTGGCGGCGGACTCCATGTCCACCGCGAGCGCTCCCGCGGCGTGCAGGGCCGTCCGTTCCGCGCCGCGCACGACGTGGTCGGAGCCGATCAGCGGGCCGGTGTGGATGACACGCCGGGGCACGGCCCGGGCCAGCTCCTTGGCCAGCAGCTCCACACCGACGCACTCGGTGCGTCCGGCGCCGTCGCGGGTCTCGTCGGCGACGACCAGGTCCCCGGGGTGCATCCCCGGGGCGAGGCCGGCGCAGAAGCCGGTGGCGATCACGGCGGCGTCGCACAGCGCCGGGTCGTCCCCCAGCGCGAGGGCCACGGCGCGGTCCGCGGCCTGCGGTCCCATGCCGGTGCGCAGTACGGTCACGGGCCCGGCGGCTCCGCCGAAGCCGCCGCCCAGGGCGAGCCGCTCGATGCCGAGCGCACAGGCGATCAGCAGGGGAGCGGAGCCGGGGGTGCCCGTGCCGGGGGTCATCAGCCCTCCCGCCCGTCGGGGGCGAAGGGCTCGCCGTGCAGGTAGCGGCCGAGGGCCGTGAGGGGGAAGACCTGCCGGTACAGGTGGTAGTTGATGGAGAAGTCCCAGGGGAAGCCGGTACCGGTGAAGTACGGCTCGTCCCAGGAGCCGTCCGGGCGCTGGTTGTCCACCAGCCAGGCCACCCCGCGCTCGACGGCCTTGCTCTCCCGCTCCCCCGCGGCCAGCAGCGCCATCAGCGCCCAGGCCGTCTGCGAGGGGGTGGTCGCGCCGCGCCCGATCCACTCGGGGTCACGGTAGGAGCGCTGGTCCTCGCCCCAGCCGCCGTCGGCGTTCTGCACGCTCTCCAGCCACGTCACGGCCCGGCGGACGGCCGGGTGCGTCACGGGCAGCCCGGCGGCGACGAGGGCGGGCAGCACCGACCCGGTGCCGTAGACGTAGTTGGTGCCCCAGCGGCCGAACCAGGCGCCCGAGGGCTCCTGCTCGGCGAGCAGCCAGTCGATGCCGCGCCGGGTGCGCGGGTCGTGCTGCCTGCCGAGGACCGCCAGCATCTCGACCACATGCGCGGTGACGTCGGCGGACGGCGGGTCGATGACCTCGCCGAAGTCGCAGAACGGCAGCCGGTTGGGGAAGGGGCTGGTGTTGTCGGCGTCGAAGGCCCCCCAGGCGCCGTTCTTGGACTGCATGCCCAGGTTCCAGCGGGTGGCCCGCCAGACGGCCGTCTCGACGCGCCCGGGGTCGGGGTGGCGCACCCGCTTGAGGGCGAGGACGACCTCGGCGGTGTCGTCGATGTCGGGGTAGTTGTCGTTGTGGAACTCGAACGCCCAGCCGCCCGGGGGCAGCTCGGGCCGGCGTACGGTCCAGTCGCCGGGCCGGGTGATCTGCTCGTCCAGCATCCAGTCGGCGGCCTTGACGAGGGCCGGATGGTCGGGGGCGACGCCCGCGTCGGCGAGCGCGATGACGGCGAGGCAGGTGTCCCAGACGGGCGACTGGCACGCCTCGATCATCCGTGCGCCGTCCTCCCGCCGGATGGCGAAACGGTCCAGCGACTCGAGCCCGGCGCGCAGCACCGGGTGCCCGAGGTCGTAGCCGAGGAGGTGGAGGGCGATGACGGAGTACACGGCGGGGGGCTGGATGCCGCCCCAGCAGCCGTCGTTCTCCTGGCGCTCGATGATCCAGCGCTCGGCCGCTCTGAGCGCGGTGCGGCGCAGGGGGGCGAGCGCGAACCTGCGGTAGACGTGCAGCGCCTTGTCCAGGCGCTGGAAGAGGCCGTCCCAGCTGGCGGCCGGGGCCGCCGGGCGCGGGGGGTTGGGGCGCCGCGGGTCGGTGTGCAGCTCGTCGAGGGGGAACGGCGCGGGCCGTACCGGGCGCTTCGCGGAGACGACGGTCAGCGGCACGATGGTCTGCCGGGCCCAGCAGCCGAAGTCGTAGATGTTGAGCGGGAACCACTTCGGCAAGTACATGATCTCGGGCGGCAGTTCGGGGAGGTCGTCCCACTTCCACCAGCCGAAGAGGGCCAGCCAGATCCGGGTGAAGACCCGGGCGGCGGCGATGCCGCCCTGCTCGCGGATCCAGAGCGCCGCGGCGGCCATGTGGGGGGCTTCGGGGGCGTCCCCGGCGAGCCGCAGCGCGACATAGGCCTCGATGGTGGCGGAGAGTTCGGCGGGTCCGCCGTGGAAGGTGGACCAGGTGCCGTCCGGGCGCTGCTCGGTGCGGATGAAGAGGGCCGCCGCCCGGGTGGTCTTCTCGTCCTGGATCCCGAGGAACTGGCGGAGCATCAGGTCTTCGGCGTCCATGGTGACGTTGGTCTCCAGGTCGCCCTTCCACCATCCCGCCGCGTCCTGCCGGGCGAGCAGGTGGTCGACCGCGCGGGCGGTGGCCCGCTCCGCGGCCGCGTGCGGCTGCTCCTGCGCGGCCCGGTCGACGGGCGGCAGGACGGTGGTGCTCTCGGTGGCCGCGGCCGCAGGGGGCGAGCCCGCCCCGGTGCCTCCGTCGGTCGTCGCTGTCATGGCTTCCCCTTTTGCAGTGAGTTTCTTCTCTGCCGTACTGCCGTACTTGGGGGTTCCGTCGGCGGCGCCCCGAGCGAGGGGCGCCTGCCGGCGACTGCGAGGTCTAGATCGGGTGAATGGGAATCATCTCTTTCGTACGACGACGAAGTCGGCGAGCGCGACGAGCTGCGCTCGGACCTCTGCGGGCATGTCGACGCCGTCCAGCGCCTCGATCGCGGTGGCGTGCTGGCGGCGGGCCTCCTGGGAGGTCCACTCCCGGCCGCCCGCCTCCTCGATCAGCGCCGCGCGGCTGGCGAACTCTTCCTCGTCGAAGTCGGCGGCCGCGGCGTCGCTGAGCCTGGCGTCGGCGGCGAGGATCCGGGCGAGCCGCTCGGAGGCGGGGCCGCCGGCGGCGAGGGCGGCGACGACGGGCAGGGACTTCTTGCGCTGGCGCAGATCGCTCCAGGTCTGCTTGCCGGTGGCCTCCGGGTCGCCCCAGATGCCGAGCAGGTCGTCGACGGCCTGGAAGGCGAGGCCGAGGTGGTAGCCGTAGGCCTCCAGGGTGTCGGCCGTACGGTCGTCGGCGCCGCCGAGGACCGCGCCGATGGAGACGGCGCAGGCGAGCAGGGCGCCCGTCTTGTTGCCCTCCATCTCCAGGCACTCCTCGACGGTCACGCGCTCGCGGTGCTCGTAGGAGATGTCCTGGGCCTGGCCGTCGATGAGCTTGCGGGTGGCGGTGGTCAGCCGCCGGGTGGCGCGGCCGGCCTCGACCGTGCCGAGCTCCAGCAGGACCTCGTTGGCGAGGGCGAAGAGGGCGTCGCCGACCAGGATGGCCTGGGCCGGGCCGTGCACCTTCCACACGGTGTCGCGGTGCCGGCGCTGCTCGTCGCCGTCCATCAGGTCGTCGTGGAGCAGCGAGAAGTTGTGCACGAGCTCCACGGCCACCGCGCCGGGGATGCCCACCTCGGGGGCGGCCCCGGCCGCTTCGGCCGAGAGCAGGGCAAGGGCGGGCCGGACGGCCTTGCCGCCGTCGCCGTGCGAGGGCCGGCCCTCGGCGTCGATCCAGCCGAAGTGGTAGGCGGCGACGGTGTCCATGGGCGGCGCGAGCCGGTCCACGGCGGCACGCAGCACCGGCGTGGCAAGCGTCCGTCCGCGCTCCAGCAGGGCGGTGACGCCTGCGGTGTCGACAGCTGGGATCGCCGAAGTCACGGTCTCTCCTCTGGTGTTCATGCTCATGCGTCCCCCGTGCCGGGGGTGCACGCCTTGGGTGGCTCGCTCGTTCGTGCCGGCTCCCGGAGGGGACTCCGGTACGGACGCCCGAGCTCGGAGAGGGCCGCGTCGGCGGCGGACAGACCGCTGCGCACCGCGCCCTCCATGGTCGCGGGCCAGCCGGTGGCGGTCCACGCGCCGGCCAGGTACAGGCCGGGCGCGTTCGTGGGGGCGTGCGGCCGGAGCCGGCCGACGCCCGGGGTGGGGGCGAACGTCGCTGTCCGCTCCCGGGTCACGAAGAAGTCCCGGACGCCGGCGCCGCGTGCCGCGGGCAGCAGCCGCTCCAGCTCGGGAAGATAGCGGTCGCGCAGCTCGGCGACCGGCAGGTCGATCTCGTCCTGCACGGCCGACTGGGAGACGGCCAGGTACTGGCCGCCGCCGGCGAGGCCGGAGGAGTCCGTGCGGTCGAAGACCCACTGCACGGGGGAACCGAGGGCCGCGAAGAACGGCTGTCGCAGGACCTTGCGGTCGTAGACGACGTGCACGTTGAGGATCGGGGCGGTGCCGATGTCGAGCAGCCGGTCGGCGTCGTCCAGGGCGCCCTCGGGCAGCAGGGCGTGGGTCTCGCGCTGCGGTACGGCGAGCACGACGGTGTCGGCGTCCAGCCGCTCGGCCGAACCCGGGCCGGACTCGGTGGCCACGTGCCAGGTGCCGTCGGTGCCCCGGGTGAGGCCGGTGGCTCGGGTGCGCAGACAGGTGCGGACGCCCGCCTTGTCGAGGGCCGCGCGGGCGCGGACGTCGTGCAGCTCGCCCAGCGGCACGTGCGCCCAGCCGATGTCGGCGGCGCCGGGCTCGGAGAGCAGGCCGGTCTTGAAGACCATGGCGGCCAGGCCCAGGGAGGCCTGGTCGGCGGTGGCGTTGAGGGTGGCGACGCCGACGAGGTCCCACAGTGCCTCGACCGCGCGGGAGGACTGGCCGTGGCGGTGCAGCCAGCTAGCGAAGTCCTCCCCGTCCAGCGCGGGGTCCATCGGGTCGAGGCCGCGCAGCGCCAGCGCGGCGCGGCCGACCTTGGCCCGCTCGGCGAGCGAGAGGTGCGGGTACGTGGCGAGGCTGGCCGCCAGGTGCAGCGGCACGGGCAGCGCGGTGCGGCGCAGCCGACCCAGGACGGGCCGCCCGGAGGGGTGGCCGACGTCGAGGACGGGGACGTCCAGCCGGCTCTGCAGCGGGGCGAGCGCCAGGGCGTCGACCCGGTCGAGGAACCACTGGTAGGCGGTGCAGCAACGCAAGTAGACGTGCTGGCCGTTGTCGACGGTCAGCTCGCCGCGGCGGAAGGAGAAGGCCAGCCCGCCCAGCCGGGGGCGCCCCTCGATCAGGGTGACGCGCAGCCCCGCGTCGGCGAGTTCGAGCGCCGCGGTGGTGCCCGCGAGGCCGCCCCCGATCACCACCGCGGCCGCCCCGACGGGGCGGCCTGCCTCCTGTGCGCGGTGCCCGTCGGGCCGGGTCGTCGTCCGTGCTGTCATGCGCCCTCTCCCTCGGCTGCTGTCAGGGACGCGTCCGCGGTGCGGAGGGTTGCACACCGATCCTCGGTGTGAGCTCGGGCCATCAAGCGCGCCCCTTGGCGGTCTGCCGGTGGACGCTGCGGGCGTCGAAGCCGGACAGGCCGCGCACGGCGACATAGGCCTTCTCGTGCCCGGGCAGGGAGACCCGGCCGCGCAGCACGGCCCGGGGGTCCTGGGCGATGCGGTCCAGGAGTCTGCGGTAGATGCCGGACATGGCGGCGACGCAGGCGCCGCTGCGCCGGTCCAGCATGGGCAGCAGCTTCATGCCCTCGGCGAACAGCGCGCGGGCGCGCCGGACCTCGTACTGCACGAGGCCGGTGAAGTCGGCGCCGGCCGGGGGCGTGGCGGAGTGGAAGCCCGCGGAGCAGCCGAACTTGGCGAGGTCCTCGGCGGGGAGGTACGTACGGCCGTTGGCCGCGTCCTCGCGGACGTCACGCAGGATGTTGGTGAGCTGCAGGGCGAGGCCGAGCGTATCGGCGTACTCCGAGGCGCGCGCGGTGTCCCGGGCGCCGGGGACGGTGCCGAACACGCCGAGCGAGAGCCTGCCGATGGCGCCCGCGACGCAGCGGCAGTACAGGGCGAGGTCGTCCCAGGTCTCGTAGGTCTCACCGCGCACGTCCATCTGGACGCCGTCGATGAGCTCGTCGAGGCCCCCGAGGGGGATCGGGAAGCGGCGGGCGGCATGCGTCAGCGCGACGGCCACCGGGTCGGTGTCGTCCTCGTCGACGGTGCCCTCCCGGATCCGGTCGAGCAGCGCGCGTGTCTCCTCCAGCCGCAGCGTCTTGGACGCCGCGTCCAGGGTGCCGTCACCGATGTCGTCGACCCGCCGCGAGAAGGCGTACAACGCGGACATGGCCCGGCGCTTGGCGGTCGGGAGCAGTCTGATGCCGTAGCTGAAGTTACCTGCCTGCTGTGCGGTGACGGCCTCGCAGTAGCTGTACGCGGCGAGCACCGGCGCGGACGCGGTCGGCGTTCCGTTCACGGTCCCGCTCACCCCTCTCTTCGCAGTGTCGCCCCCACCTCGCGCAGCAGGCTGAGCTTGGTGGGCTTGGGCGGTCCGGGGAGTACGTCGTGGCCCGCGGCGGCGACCGCCTTGAGTGCGGCCTTCCCGCCGCCCACGAACCCCGCGAGCAACAGCTTCAGCCTGCCGTGGACGCTACCCACCAGGGGGGTGCCTTCATTCAGCAGGTCCCCGGCGCGTTCCGCCTCGTACGCGACCAGTGCGCGCACCGATGCGCCACTGGTCGCAAGGGCGAGATCGCTCTCGCTCACACGGAAACGTTTCATGTCCTCGGCGGGCAGGTAGACGCGGTCGCGCGCGAGGTCCTCGGCGACGTCCTGGAGATGTTCGATGATCTGCAGGGCCGTGCAGATCGCGTCCGAGCGGCGGATCCGCTCGGGGCTCAGTGTGCCGGTGATGCCGAGGACGAGGTGGCCGACGGGGTTGGCGGACAGCTCGCAGTAGGCGAGCAGTTCCTCGTAGGTGGCGTAGCGGCGCACCCGCTGGTCCTGGCGGTTGGCCTCGATCAGCCCGAGGAAGGGCTCGGGGGTCAGCCCGCACCGGCGGACGGTCGGCCGGAGGCGGAGCAGCAGTGGGTGTCGCGGGCCGGTGCCGGTGCGGTCGAAGACCCGGCGGAGGTCGGCCTCGAAGGCGTCGAGCATGGCGAGCCGGTCGTCGGCCTGCTCGCGGTCGAGGCCGAGCAGCTCGGCGTCCCGGCCGCCGGGGGCCAGGTCGCCGTCGCCGATGTCGTCGACGAGACGGGCGTAGCCGTAGATCGCCATGAGGTCGGCGCGCCAGGAGCGGGGCACGAAGAAGGGAGCCACGGGGAAGTTCTCGTGCGCGGCCTTGTCGAGCACGGCGCGCGCGTGCGCGTCCGTCCCTGCGGTCATCGCGGGCTGCCAGGACCGGGGACGGCGTGCGCGCCGCGGAGCTGGAGAGTTCCCGTAGCCATTGCCGTCACATCTCCCGTTCTACACTGCAAACCCAGAACATCCTATTTCGGACACGCCGCAGGTCCCCCCACCTCGCCCCTGGTGCCGGGGATGGCCAACTATCAGCCCGCTTCGGCACAAATCAGCACGGTACAGCGTACGCCGCACAAATGTCCGACACCCGCCGGGGTACGTGCTTGATCCATACAATGCCACGCAGGGCGTGAATCAACCCTGCCAATAGGCGAGTTGATCGTTACAGCTCGGTCAAGTCCGCGCCGTGCGCTCGGTCGCCGGACAGGCTGAGCTCAGCCGAACCAAGCCCGCTGGGGGTACCTCCCAGCGGTAGCCGGGGGAGATTGAGGACGCGCCCGCAGGGCGCCCGCCGCCGATCCGCCGGCCAGGCGCTAGGGTGTGTCCGCAAATTCGCGCCTGGCCCGCGACGCCTGGCACGCACGCTCGCTGCGTTGTCGGGCTCGCCCGAGTACGCCCAGTACGAGGACGACCCTCCGCCTTGCGATCGCACGCACCAGACGCCGCGGGCCACGCCCTTCGGGCGTACGCCGCGACTTCGCGGACACACCCTAGCGGGCCGTCTCCTTCTCGTACGCCCGGACGACCTCGTCGGTCGGCCCGTCCATCAGCAGCTCGCCGCGCTCCAGCCACAGCACCCGGTCGCAGGTGTCGCGGATGGACTTGTTGTTGTGGCTGACGAGGAAGACGGTGCCGGCTTCCTTGCGCAGCTCGCGGATGCGGGCCTCGGAGCGCTTCTGGAAGGAACGGTCGCCGGTGGCCAGCGCCTCGTCGATCATCAGCACGTCGTGGTCCTTGGCCGCGGCGATGGAGAAGCGCAGCCGGGCCGCCATGCCGGAGGAGTACGTCCGCATGGGCAGCGTGATGAAGTCGCCCTTCTCGTTGATGCCCGAGAAGTCGACGATGGACTGGTAGCGCTCGCGGATCTGCTCCCGGGTCATGCCCATGGCCAGCCCGCCGAGCATCACGTTCTTCTCGCCCGTGAGGTCGTTCATCAGCGCGGCGTTGACACCCAGCAGCGAGGGCTGGCCGTCGGTGTAGACCTTGCCCCGCTCGGCGGGCAGCAGCCCGGCGATGGCCTTGAGCAGGGTGGACTTGCCGGAGCCGTTGGAGCCGATGAGGCCGATGGCCTGGCCCCGGTAGGCGGTGAAGCTGACGCCCTTGACGGCGTGCACCTCACGGACACCGGCGTCCGGCCTGCGCTTGATGATCCGGTTCAGGGCGGCGGTCGCGCTGCCCCGGCCGGTGTTGCCCCCGTAGACGCGGTAGACGATGTGGACGTCGTCCGCGATCACGGTGGGAACGCGGCCGGAGGCCGCCGCCTTGTCGGCGCTGTTCTGATCAGCCACGGCCGTACTGCTCCTCAGCCTTCCAGAAGTACACGAAGCCCCCGAGGCCGAGCAGCAGTGCCCAGCCGAGCGCCAGCACCCAGACGTGCGGCGGCAGCTTGTCCGCGCCGTAGCCGTCGATCAGCGCGAAGCGCATGAGGTCGATGTAGACGGCCGCCGGGTTGGCCCCGAGGACGTCGATCACCCACTCCGGGGCATGGGCCCGCTTGAGCTGGTCCGTCATGCTGTACATCACGCCGGACGCGTACATCCACGTACGGGTGATGAAGGGCAGCAGCTGCGCCAGGTCCGGCGTCTTGCTGCCCGCCCGGGCCATGATCAGCGCCAGGCCCGTGTTGAAGGCGAACTGCAACACCAGCGTCGGGAAGATCAGCAGCCAGGAGAGCTTCGGGAAGTGCCCGAAACCGACCAGGATGACGAGCAGCACGCCCATCGAGTAGAGCAGCTGCTGGAGCTGCTGCAGCGCGAAGGAGATCGGCAGCGCCGCCCGTGGGAAGTGCAGGGCCCGCACCAGGCCCAGGTTCCCCGAGATCGCCCGGACGCCCGCCATCGCCGAGGTCTGGGTGAAGGTGAAGACGAAGACACCCGTGACCAGGAAGGGAATGTAGGTGTCCGGGCCCATGTCCCGCTTGGCGTCCATCAGCACGCCGAAGATGAGGAAATACACGAAGGCGTTGAGCAGGGGCGTGGCCACCTGCCAGACCTGTCCGAGCTTCGCCTTGCTGTACTGCGCCGTCAGCTTCGCCCGGGAGAACGCCACGATGAAGTGACGCCGGTCCCACAGCTGCCGGGCGTACTCCCCCAGCCCGGGGCGCGCACCGCTGACCGCCAGGCCGTACTTCTTGGCCAGCTCGGCGGCGGGCAGTCCGTCGTCGGGCGACGGTGGGGCACTCAGGGCGACCGCACTGTCGTGCGTTGTCTCGCTCACAGTTGACACTTTCGTCCTCAAGGTGCGCTGCCGGGGCGGTGCCCCGGGCAGCGCCCGATGCTCTCAGACACGAGCTTGTCAGATCACGGGAGGGCGACCCAGTCGGGTCAGGCGCCAAACGGTACGCCACTTCATGGGGCGCCGTGGACCGCAGGGCGTCGTCCACCCCTCCTTGAAGCCGCCGAACCAGGCGCGCAGCGCGGGCGGCGACGGCCGCCGGGCCAACGTCAGCAGCAGCCACACCCCGAGGTAGACCGGGACGAGGGGGGCCGGGAGATTGCGACGGGCCAGCCAGACCCGGTTGCGGGCCACCATGCGGTGGTAGACCGCGTGCCGGCTGGGGGCTGTGGTCGGGTGGTGCAGCACCATGTCCGACCGGTAGTCGATCATCCAGCCCGCGTTCAGGGCCCGCCACGCGAGGTCGGTCTCCTCGTGCGCGTAGAAGAATTCGTCCGGCAGCCCGCCGACCTCGGCGAAGACCTTCGTGCGGACCGCGTTGGCGCCGCCGAGGAAGGTCGTCACCCGCGAGGACCGCATCGGGTCAGCCGCCCGCAGCCGCGGTACGTGCCGGCGCTGGGTGACCCCGGTGTCGGGGTCGGCGATCCGGAAGCTGATGATGCCCAGCTTCGGATCGGCGGCGAACGCCTCGCGGCACAGCTCGGCGGTGTCCTGGCCGGGCAGGTGACCGTCGTCGTCGAGGAAGAGCAGGATGTCGGCCTCGCGGCCGCCGGGCCCGAACGCCTCGATGCCGACGTTGCGGCCGGCCGGGATGCCCACGTTCTCGGGCAGCTCGACGGTCCGTACGGTCAGCCCCGGAACGTTCAGCTCCGGCAGCGGCGAGCCGTTGCCGACGACGACGACCTCGATGGCCTCGCCCTGCTGCTTGGCGACGGAGTCGAGCAGCGCGCGCAGTTCCTCGGGGCGGTTGCCCATGGTCAGGACGACCGCGCCGACCTTCGTCGGGGCACTCATTTGAGCCTGCTCGAAGCGAGGATGGACACGAGGTGGAGCAGCGTCTGCACGAGCGCGATACCCGCGAGGACGGCCACGCCGAGCCGCGAGAAGAACAGGTCGCCCCTGACGGTGTCCAGGACCGCGAGGACCAGGATCAGCAGGGACGCCTCGATCCCGAGGACGAGGCGGTGGAACTTCAGCGCGGCGGCGGCCTTGCGGGCCAGTGCCATGCCGGACGACCGCGGCTCGGACGCCGCTTCCTTGACCGGCGGCAGCCCGGTCTGGTGGCGGGCGACGCCGACGAGGTCGGTCTCGGCCTTGATCAGGATGGCGCCGAGGGCGGCGAGGGTCCCGAGGAAGGCCCACAGCCAGTCGATCCGGCCGGAGCCCCACAGATCGGCGGCGCGCAGACCGAAGCCGACCAGGACCGCGGCGTCGCACAGATAGGCGCCGACCCGGTCCAGGTACACGCCGCCGAGCGAGAACTGCTTCTTCCAGCGGGCGACCTCGCCGTCGACGCAGTCGAGCAGCAGATAGAGCTGGACCATCAGCACGCCGAGCACGGCGCCCGCGATCCCCGGCACCAGCAGCGCCGGAGCGGAGAGGACACCGAAGACGGTCATCAGGTAGGTGAGCTGGTTGGGCGTGATCCTGGTGTTCACCAGATGCCGGTCGCAGCGCAGCGAGATCTCTCGCATGTACAGGCGACCGGCCCAGTGCTCACCGCTGCGCCGGTCCTTGACCCCTGCGGGGTGGACGACCGGGCGGAGTTCAGCGACTGACGGTTTTTGCATAGTCGGCGTATGCGTCCCTGATCTGGTCGGTGGAGAGGTCGAGGTGTTCCAGGATCGTGTAGCGCCCGGGGCGGGTCTGCGGGGCGTACTCGACGGCCTGGACGAACTCCTCCGTGGTGAAGCCGATCTCCTGCGGGGTGACCGGCAGGCCGTGCCTGCGCAGCACCTGGACCATCAGCGCGGACTCCTCGCGGGCACCGCGCAGGTACATGGCGAAGGCCGCGCCGAGGCCGCACTGCTCGCCGTGGCTGGCGGCGCGCTTGGGGAAGAGCAGGTCGAAGGCGTGGTTGATCTCGTGGCAGGCACCGGAGGCCGGGCGGCTGTCGCCCGCGACCGACATCGAGATGCCGGTGAGCACGAGGCCCTCGGCGAGAACCTGGAGGAAGCCGTCGTCGCCGACGCCACCGGGGTGGCGCAGCACGGCCTCGCCGGCCTGCCGGGCGATGGCGGCGGCCAGGCCGTCGATGTCCTCGCCGCGCTCGCGGTGGGCGAGCTCCCAGTCCGCGACCGCGGAGATGTTGGAGATCGCGTCGCCGATGCCGGAGCGCACGAAGCGGACCGGGGCCTCACGGATCACGTCGAGGTCGATGACGACGGCGATGGGGTTCGGCACGCCGTAGGAGCCGCGGCCCGCGTCGTTGTCGAGGGTCGCGACGGGCGAGCAGAGGCCGTCGTGCGAGAGGTTCGTCGCGACGGCGACCAGCGGCAGGCCGATGCGCGCCGCGGCGTACTTCGCGCAGTCGATGATCTTGCCGCCGCCGAGGCCAACGACCGCGTCGTAGCGGCCGGACTTCATCGCGTCGCCGAGCTTGATCGCGTCGTCGAGCGTGCCGCCGCCGACCTCGTACCAGGAGGCGCCGGGCAGCGCCGGGGCGAGCCGCTCGCGCAGCTTCGCCCCGGAGCCGCCGCTGATGGCGATGGCCAGCTTGCCGGAGCTGGAGATCCGCTGATCGGCGAGGATCTTCGCCAGATCGTCCAGCGCTCCGGCCCGGATGTCGACGACGACCGGCGAGGGGATGAGCCTCGTCAGTACTGGCACGCGATCTCCCGGCCCTTGGCGAGGTCCTCGTGGTTGTCGATCTCGACCCACTTGACGTCGCCGATCGGCGCGATGTCGATCTTGAAGCCGCCGTTGACGAGCTCCTGGTAGCCGTCCTCGTAGTAGAGGTCGGGGTCGCGCTCGAAGGTGGTCTTCAGCGCGGCGGCGAGCTCGGCGCCGGCCTCGGCCTCGATGAGGGTGACACCGATGTACTCACCGGTGGCCTCGGCGGGCTCCATGAGCTTGGTGATCTTCTGGACGCCCTTGGCGGGGTCCACGACGACCTTCATCTCCTCGTCGGCGAGCTTCTTCACCGTGTCGAGGGCGAGGATGATCTTCTGGCCCTGGCCGCGGGCGGCGAGCAGGGTCTTCTCGACGGAGACGGGGTGGACGGTGTCGCCGTTGGCGAGGATCACACCGCGGCCCAGGACCTCACGCGCGCACCACAGGGAGTAGGCGTTGTTCCACTCCTCGGCCTTGTCGTTGTCGATCAGGGTGAGCTTGAGGTTGTACTTCGCCTCCAGCGCCTCCTTGCGCGCGTACACGGCCTCCTTGCGGTAGCCGACGACGATCGCGACCTCGGTCAGGCCGACCTCGGCGAAGTTGCCGAGGGTGAGGTCGAGGACGGTGATCGACTCCTCTTCCCCCTCGGGGCCGACCGGCACCAGAGCCTTGGGCAGGGTGTCGGTGTAGGGGCGCAGACGCCGTCCAGCGCCGGCTGCCAGCACGAGGCCGATCATGCGGGTTCTCCTGTTTCGTCGTGTACTGCGGGGGCCCCGGAGGACACCCAGAAGCGGATGCTCTCGCTGAGCACCGCGAGCGCGAGGGCGGCCGCGAGGGCCGTCAGCGCGATGGTGAAACCTTGGTTGTGCCACAGGGCGGCGGCGATCGTGACCGCCAGGACGCGTCCCTCGTGGCCGCCGATCGCCCGCACCAGCCAGTGCGGGGGCGCGCCACTGCCGCCGCGGATGCGGTACACCGTGTCGTAGTGATGGTAGGCGACCGCGGCCACCAGGCCGAAAGCCGCGGGCAGCGCACCGTCGACGCCGGACTTGGCCGCGAGGAGCAGGATGATCCCGTATTCGGACGCCCGGAAGAGCGGCGGTACGAGCCAGTCGAGGGGGCCCTTGAGGGGGCGGGCGACGGCGCAGCCGGCGAAGACGGCGTACACCCCGGCCTGCAGGACGGCCTGCCAGGTGCCGGCGGTGCCCGCGAAGAGCGGGCCGACGAACAGCGAGGCGGTGGCCAGCAGCGCCCACAGGGGGGCGGTGTAGGCGCCGGGGGGGAAGGTGGTGCCCACGGTCCGGCTCGCGAGCTCCGCGATCGGGCCGGAGTCGGCGAGGTCGGCCAGCGCCCGGGCCGCGCGGTCCGTGCGGTGCGCCTTGCGGGTCAGCGAGCGCAGGACCCGGCCTGCCGTGGTGTAGCAGGCGGCCAGCGCGCAGCCGACGAGCAGCACGTAGAAGACGATGCGGGGCGTGGTGAGCGCGGTCAGGACCGCGATCAGGGCCCAGCGCTCACCGATGGGCAGCACGATCATGCGACGCGCCCAGACCGTCCAGCCGACGCTGTCCAGCTTGTCGGAGAGGGCGGCGGTGGGGCTCGTATTGGCCGTGGCGTCGTGGTTCGCCTCGTTGAAGGAGAAGTCGACGACGTGCCGGCAGGTCTGCAGGACCATGGCGCCGAGCGCGAGGGCCCAGACGTCGTCGCTGCCGCCGTGGGCCGCACCGATGGCGAGGCCCGCGTAGTAGGCGTATTCCTTGGCACGGTCGAAGGTCGCGTCGAGCCAGGCGCCGAGCGTGGAGTACTGCAGGGAGTAGCGGGCGAGCTGGCCGTCGGTGCAGTCGAGCACGAACGAGAAAATCAGCAGCACGCCGGCGGCGACGAAGCCGGGCCGGGTGCCGGTCGCCGCGCAGCCGGCGGCGATGAGCGCGGTGAGCAGTGAGGCGGTCGTCACCTGGTTGGGGGTGAGTCCGCGCCGGGCGCACCAGCGGGCGAGGTAGCGGGAGTACGGGCTGACGCAGTAGGTGGTGAAGAACCCGTCGCGGGACTTCACGGCGGTGCGCAGCCGTACGGCCTCGTCGTCAACCGCGGCGACGTCCCCTTCGGCCTTCGCACGCACGTCGGCGTCGGCGGGGACGGTGGCGACGAGCACCCCGAGGTCGGGGCGGTGCACGCCGACGCCGTCGGCCTCCAGGTGGGGCCCGAGGGCGTCCGGCAGGTTCTCCCCCGGGCCCGCGTCCGTGACCGTGGCGAGCGCGCGGGTGAGCGCGCCGCGCGCCTCGGGCTGCGCGGTGAGCGCGCCCTCCACCGCCGCCGCGGGGAAGCGCGGGTCGGTCAGGGCCAGCCGCAGGGCGTGGAGGTGGCCGACGAAGCGGGCGTCGACGAGGGCGACCCGCTCGGCCGCCGGGACGGCGGCCAGCGCCGCCGCGGTGCCGGCGGCATCGGCCGCCGCGCGCACATCGAAGCCCAGGGACCGCAGGTCGTCCTCGAGGGAGGAGCCGACGGGCGGCAAACCGGTGAGGATGGCGGTCGACAGACGAACTCACTCCTTGGAAACGGACGTGGCCGCTCTTTGCGTCCGCGGGGGCGGCCGAGCAGCGGTGTGGCGCGCCAGGGCCCCGTCGGGGGCGGCGTGCGGCACGTCGGCAGAGGCTATCGGATCACCGGAGGCGGTCGTTCACCGCCGTTCGCCTGGCCGGCGGTTCCTCGGCTGACGGCCGTGGTGCCGCCTGCGGCGGCGAGCGCCCTGCGGGCGCGTCCTCAATCGCCGGACGGGCTTGGTTGTGGCTGAGCTCGGCCACATCCAGCCCGTCCGGCGCTTGAGGACGACCACCCCGCAGCGGTGGTGTGGACGACACGGGGCGCGGAGCCGGCTCGCATGACCCGCCGGACACCGCCTAGGGTGCCCGTCATGACGTGGCTGATCACAGGCGGAGCCGGATATATCGGGGCGCACGTTGCGCGGGCGATGGTGCAGGCCGGGGAGCGGGTGGCCGTGCTGGACGATCTGTCCAGCGGCGTGGCCACCCGGCTGCCGGAGGAATGCACGCTGATCCGGGGGTCGGTCCTGGACCGCGCGGCGCTGGACCAGGCGTTCGGGGACCTGGACGTGACGGGGGTGGTGCACCTCGCGGCGAAGAAGCAGGTCGGGGAGTCGGTCGAGAAGCCGCTGCTGTACTACCGGGAGAACGTGCACGGCCTGACGCGGCTGCTGGAAGCCGCGGTCGACGCGCAGGTCGCCAGCTTCGTCTTCTCCTCCTCCGCGGCCGTCTACGGCATGCCGGATGTGGACCTCGTCACGGAGGAGACGCCCTGTCTGCCGATGAACCCCTACGGGGAGACGAAGCTGGCCGGCGAGTGGCTCGTCCGGGCCACCGGCGCGGCGCACGGGATCTCCACGGCCTGTCTGCGGTACTTCAACGTCGCGGGCGCGGCCGAGCCGGAACTCGCCGACACGGGGATCTACAACATCATTCCGATGATGTTCGACCGGCTCACCCGGGGCGAGAGCCCGCGGATCTTCGGGGCCGACTACGACACCCCCGACGGCACGTGTGTCCGTGACTACATCCACATCGAGGACCTCGCCACCGCCCATCTGGCGGCGGCCCGCAGGCTCGCCGAGCGGCCGGGCGCGGGCGATCTGACGCTGAACGTGGGCACCGGGCGGGGGGTGTCGGTGCGCGAGATGGCCGATCTGATCGCCGCGGTGACCGGCTACACCGAGCCCGCGCCCGTCGTCGAGCCGCGCCGTCCGGGTGATCCGGCGCGTGTCGTGGCCTCGGGCGAGCGGATCGCGAAGGAGCTCGGCTGGAGCCCCGCGCACGACGTGCGCGCCATGGTCACCTCCGCTTGGGAAGGATGGTGTCTGCACCACCCGGAGGCACGTCTTCGCTGATCAGGCGTTCGGAGCATCGCCGCAGGTCAGAGGCAATGACAACGGTGTTCAGTGCCGCGTTGCCAATACCCCCCTCCCGTAGTTCACTGAGGGCTCGGCCGATGTTCGTCGGCCGTGCGTGCGAGGTGTTTCGGGAGGCGGCATTCATGGGCGCAGGGCACGACCACGGCCACTCGCACGGAGGGCCGCCGCCGGGTACGAGCGGCACGGCGGCCGCCGCGTACCGGGGGCGGCTGCGGATCGCGCTCGGCATCACGCTCACGGTGCTCGTCGCGGAGATCATCGGGGCCGCGCTGACCGGTTCGCTGGCGCTGCTCGCGGACGCCGGGCACATGGCGACGGACGCGGTGGGCGTCTCGATGGCGCTGGTGGCGATCCACTTCGCCAACCGGCCGGCCAGCGCACGCCGCACCTACGGCTACGCCCGCGCCGAGATCCTCGCGGCGCTGCTGAACTGTCTGCTGCTGCTGGGCGTGGGCGGCTACATCCTCTTCGAGGCCGTCGACCGGCTGATCAACCCGACGGACGTGCCAGGCGGCATGACGGTCGTCTTCGGCCTCATCGGCATGGTCGCCAATGTCATCTCGCTGGCGCTGCTGATGCGCGGCCAGAAGGAGAGCCTCAATGTCCGCGGGGCGTTCCTGGAGGTCCTCTCGGACGCCCTGGGATCGCTGGCCGTGGTCGTCTCGGCCCTGGTGATCATGGCCACCGGCTGGACGCAGGCGGACCCGATCGCCTCGCTGCTGATCGGTCTGATGATCGTGCCGCGCACGCTCAAGCTGCTGCGCGAGGCCTTGGACATCCTGCTGGAGGCCGCGCCGAAGGACGTCGACATGGACGAGGTCCGGGCGCACATCATGGCGCTGCCGGGGGTGGTGGACCTGCACGACCTCCATGTGTGGACGATCACATCCGGAATGCCGGTGCTCTCGGCGCACGTGGTGGTGGACCAGTCGGCGCTGGAGACCGGCGGCCACGAGAAGATGCTGCACGACCTGCAGGGCTGCCTCGGCGAGCACTTCGACGTGGAGCACTGCACGTTCCAGCTGGAGCCCAGCGGACATGCCGAGCACGAAGCCAAACTCTGTCACTGACGGCGGGGGCTCGTACGGCAGACTTGTGAACCGAAGACCGACAAAGAGGATGGTCAATGCCGATCACATCAGCCGAGGGCTCCGCCGACTCCGTATCCACCGCTGAACCGATCATGCTGGAGCTGGTCGACGAGGACGGCAGAACCATCGGGACCGCCGAGAAGCTCTCCGCCCATGTCGCGCCCGGCCGACTGCACCGCGCGTTCTCGGTCTTCCTCTTCGACGACCGCGGCCGGCTGCTGCTGCAGCGTCGGGCGCTGGGGAAGTACCACTCCCCCGGTGTCTGGTCGAACACCTGCTGCGGCCATCCGTACCCCGGCGAGCCCCCGTTCGTCGCCGCCGCCCGCCGTACCGGCGAGGAGCTGGGCCTTGCCCCCGCGCTGATGCGGGAGGCCGGCACCGTGCGCTACAACCACCCCGACCCGGCCTCGGGCCTGGTCGAGCAGGAGTACAACCACCTCTTCGTCGGGACCGTGACGGCCGAGCCGCACCCGGATCCGGAGGAGATCGGCGAGACGGCGTTCGTCACCCCCGCCGAGCTGGACGCGCTGCTGGCGGAGTATCCCTTCTCCGCGTGGTTCACGACCGTGCTCGACGCCGCCCGGCCGGTGGTGCGGGAGATCACCGGGGACGCGGCGGGCTGGTAGCCGTCGCGAGGAGCGGCAGGGCGGCCCAGACCACCTTGCCGCCGCTCGCGGTGTGCTCGACGTCGCACCGGCCGCCCGCCTCCTCCGAGATGGCCTTGACCAGCAGCAGCCCCCGGCCGCCGGTGCGGCCGTCGTCCGCCTCCAGGGGCTTGGGCCGGTAGGGGTGGTTGTCCTCGACGGCCACCCGCACCCAGTCCGGGCCGAGGGAGACCTCCACGGCCACCTCCGGGGAGAGCAGCGCCGCGTGCTGTACGGCGTTGGTGACCAGCTCGGAGACGATCAGCAGCAGCCCGTGCAGCAGATCGCCCGGCAGCCGTACGCCCTGGTGCCGGAGGAGATCGCGGACCGCGTGTCTGGCCTGGGGCACGGAGGAGTCGAGCGCGGGGGCGGTGAACCGCCAGGTGCCGTCGTATTCCATCGGTCTCCGGAGCGGGGCGGCCTGCCCCGGTTCGGGCGGGACGCTCCCGAGGATTTCCATGTCCGATACCAACCCCTCACCGTGGCTGTGCCGCACCCACGAGTGTTGGGGAATGTAAAGGTCCACACCTGCGCACTGTGTAGAAATCAGCACTTTTAGATGGTATTTGATCGAGGACGCGGCAATTGGGCATCCAGGTGACCGATTTCGGTCGCTGTGTTCCGCGTTCCATGAACGTTGCGGAATATCGGACTCCAAGTCAGTCCGGGGGCGCGCCGGCCGCCGGGCCCGCTCCCCCGCCGCCCAGGCCTCCCCCTCGCCCCTGTTGGCCCTCTTGTTCCACCAGGCTCACCACGCGGCGCCCGCCCACCCCGATCGCGATCAGCCCAAGGCCGTCGAAGAGCAACGCGAGGGAGAAGAAGGTGCCGATCACATAGAGACTGCTGTGCGGCCAGTCGGCGAGCACCAGAACGCCCAGCAGCACCCCGAAGGCACCCTGCACCAGCGTCCAGCCGAACTGCGGGCCGCGCACCACCAGACCGCCCGCCAGCCGGAACACCCCGCCGGCCAGGAAGAGCAGTGCCGCGAACATCGTCAGGGTCTCGGCGGCGCCCTCGGGCCGCCGGATCACCACCACGCCCGCGGCGAGGTTCAGCGCGGCGACCACCACGGCCAGCCAGAAGAAGTTGCTCTGCCGCGACTGGAAGGCGTGCAGCAGTCCGACCACACCGCCCACCAGCAGCAGCCAGCCGAAGAGGATCATGGTGGTGAGGGTCGCGAAGCCGACGTAGCACAGACCCACCAGCCCCGCGACGACGAGCACCGCGCCCAGCAGCGCGAGCCGGCCGAAGCTGCGGCTCAGCCGACCGTGGGGGCCGGCCCGCCCGTTCTCGCGCCTGCGGGTTCCGGACATCAGCGCCTCCTCACAGCGCCCCCTGTCCGGATCATAGGTCGGATCGCATGATCACGCCCGGATAGCATCCGGCACATGGAGCCCGCACTGCATCTGGACACCGCCGACGGTGTCGCGACCGTCCGCATCGCCAACCCCGCCAAGCGGAACGCCATGACCACGGACATGTGGCGGGCGCTGCCCGGGCTGCTGGCGGAGTGCGCGGCCGAGGAGGCCGTCCGCGTCCTCGTCCTGACCGGCGAGGGGGACACCTTCTGCGCGGGCGCGGACATCGCCACGCTGACCGAGGGCGCCGAGGCGTCACGGGACCTGGCGGTCGCCGCCGAGGAGGCCCTCGCCGCGTTCCCCAAGCCGACGGTCGCGGCCGTGCGGGGCCACTGCG
Organism: Streptomyces sp. NPDC033229; assembly: GCF_055576875.1. Lineage (NCBI taxonomy): Bacteria > Bacillati > Actinomycetota > Actinomycetes > Kitasatosporales > Streptomycetaceae > Streptomyces > Streptomyces sp. NPDC033229. The sequence continues at coordinate 163,521 of NZ_JBVIQR010000009.1, forward strand.
TGGGCGGCGGCTGCCAGCTCGCGGCCGCCTGCGACCTGCGGTTCGCGGCGGAAGGGGCGTCCTTCGGCATCACCCCGGCGCGGCTGGGGATCGTCTACGCGGCGTCGTCCACCCGGCGGCTGGTGGAGCTGGTCGGCCCGGCGACGGCGAAGTACCTGCTCTTCTCCGCCGAGCTGATCGACACCGAGCGCGCGCTGCGGACGGGCCTGGTGGACGAGGTGTGGCCGCGGGACGCGCTGGACAAGCGGGTGGCGGAGTTCACCCGGGTGCTGGCCTCGCGTTCGCAGCTGACCCAGGCTGCGGCCAAGGAGTTCGCGGCGGGGGCGCGTGCCGGGGAGGACCCGGAGCGGCTCGCGTACTGGGCGGAGCAGGCGCGCGACAGCGGCGACACCGCCGAGGGGGTCGCCGCCTTCCTGGAACGCCGGGCACCGCGCTTCGGATGGACCGTGGGACGGCCCCGCTAGCCGGCACCCCCGGGGGGCTTGCGGCGGTCCGGGGAGGGCCACCCCGCCCTACCACCCCTACCAACTAGTAGGTAACGTGCGGCACATGACCACTCTGCCCGAGCGCGCCGGTCGGCGCTGCCACAACGTTGTCAACACCGTGCACTCCGCCCTCTACTTCTCGCCGGACCTGCGGGAGGAGCTGGGCCGGCTCGGTCTCCAGGAGGGCGCCTACTTCGCCGGACGGGGCGCCGCCCTCGGCCGGGTCGAAGCGGGCACGATCACGGCGACCTTCTACAACTTCAAGCACGACCTGGTGGCCGGATTCATCCCGCGGTTGTGGGACGTCGCCTCGCCGCAGGACGTTCTCCAGGCCCGGCTGCGGGCGTGTGACAGCATGATGCGGCGGCTGCTCGGTGACGACGTCGTCGCCTCCCCGGAGATGGCCGAGGCGGCCGAACTCGCGCTGCGCGCCACGGAGGGCTGCAGCCGCTCCGCCCGCCCGCTGTATTCCGCGCACGCCGATCTGCCGGTGCCGGACGCCCCGCACCTGGCCTACTGGCACGCGGCCACGCTGCTGCGCGAGCACCGCGGCGACGGGCATCTGATGGCACTGGCCGCGGCGGGCGTCGGGCCGGTGGAGGCGATCGTCAGCCACGCCGCGAGCGGCCAGGGCATGTCCGAGAAGTGGCTGCTCGCCACGCGCGGCTGGAGCGAGGAGGAGCTGGCCGCGGGGCGGGAGCGGCTGCGGGAGCGCGGACTGCTCGACGCGGACGGGAAGTTGACGGAGGCGGGCGTCAAGCAGCGCGAGGACCTGGAGATCGAGACGGACCGGCTGGACGCGGGGCCGTACGAGCACCTGGGCGCGGCGGGCGTGGAGCGGCTCACCGAGCTGGGGACGGTCTTCGCGACGGCCGTCGTCAAGGCGGGCGCGTTCCCCCCGGACCTGCGCGGCTGAGGCTCCCTCCGTCGATGCGGGCTACCCGCCGCCGCGTGCGGAGGAACGCGCGGCGGCGGGCGGCGCTGTCGGCGGTACCTGCCACAATGCAGATCGCAGCTCGAAGAGAAAGCGGAGCGTGATCGTGACGGCAGCTGGTGCGTCGACCGAAGGCAGGATCGCAGGCAGGATCGCCGAGGAGCTCGGCGTGCGGGAGCGGCAGGTGAAGGCGGCCGTCGACTTGCTCGACGGCGGTTCGACCGTGCCGTTCATCGCCCGTTACCGCAAGGAAGCGACCGAGATGCTCGACGACGCGCAGCTGCGCGCCCTCGAGGAGCGGCTGCGGTATCTGCGGGAGCTGGAGGACCGCCGGACGGCGGTCCTGGAGTCCGTGCGGTCGCAGGGCAAGCTGGACGGGGCGCTGGAGGCGCGGATCCGCGAGGCGGACTCCAAGGCGCGGCTGGAGGACATCTATCTGCCCTTCAAGCCCAAGCGGCGCACCAAGGCACAGATCGCGCGGGAGGCCGGGCTGGAGCCGCTGGCGGACGGGCTGCTGCGCGACCCCGGCGTCGAGCCGCTCGCCGCGGCCGCGGCCTTCGTGGATCCCGGCAAGGGCGTCGCCGACGCGGCCGCCGCGCTGGAGGGCGCGCGGGCCGTCCTGACCGAGCGGTTCGGGGAGGACGCGGACCTGATCGGCGAGCTGCGCGAGCGCATGTGGTCGCGCGGGCGCGTGGCGGCCAAGGTGCGGGCCGGCAAGGAGGAGGCGGGCGCGAAGTTCGCCGACTACTTCGACTTTGCCGAGCCCTTCACCGAGCTGCCCTCGCACCGGGTGCTGGCGATGCTGCGGGGCGAGAAGGAAGAGGTCCTCGACCTCACCCTGGAGCCGGAGGAGCCGCGCGAGGACGGCGGCCCGAGCACGTACGAGCAGGCGATCTCACGGCGGTTCGGCATCGCCGACCGGGGCCGGCCCGGGGACAAGTGGCTGGCCGACACCGTGCGCTGGGCCTGGCGCACCCGCGTCCTGGTCCACCTCGGCATCGATCTGCGGCTGCGGTTGCGGCAGGCCGCCGAGGACGAGGCGGTCCGGGTCTTCGCGGCGAACCTGCGGGACCTGCTGCTCGCCGCACCCGCGGGCACCCGCGCCACGATGGGGCTCGACCCCGGCTTCCGTACGGGCGTGAAGGTCGCCGTCGTGGACGCCACGGGCAAGGTAGCCGCGACCGAGACGATCTACCCGCACGTCCCGCAGCAGAAGTGGGACGCGTCGCTGGCGACGCTGGCCCGGCTCGCCCGCGAGCACGACGTGGAGCTGATCGCGATCGGCAACGGCACGGCGTCGCGCGAGACCGACAAGCTCGCGACGGATCTCATCGCCCGACAGCCGGAGTTGAAGCTGACGAAGGTGATGGTGTCGGAGGCGGGGGCGTCGGTGTACTCCGCGTCGGCCTTCGCCTCGCAGGAGCTGCCGGACCTGGACGTGTCGCTGCGCGGCGCGGTGTCGATCGCCCGGCGGCTCCAGGACCCTCTGGCCGAGCTGGTCAAGATCGACCCCAAGTCGATCGGCGTCGGGCAGTACCAGCACGATCTGTCCGAGGTGAAGCTGTCCCGCTCCCTCGACGCGGTCGTCGAGGACTGCGTCAACGGCGTGGGCGTCGACGTCAACACCGCCTCCGCGCCGCTGCTCTCGCGCGTTTCGGGCATCAGCGCGGGCCTCGCGGAGAACATCGTCGCCCACCGCGATTCCAACGGCCCCTTCCGGTCCCGCCGGGCGCTGAAGGACGTGGCCCGGCTCGGCCCGAAGGCGTACGAGCAGTGTGCGGGCTTCCTCCGCATCCGCGACGGCGACGACCCGCTGGACGCGTCCAGCGTGCACCCCGAGGCGTACCCGGTGGTGCGGGCGATGATCAAGAAGACGGGTGGCGAGGTCGCCTCCCTCATCGGCAACACGACGACGCTGCGCTCGCTGCGCCCGGCGGACTTCGTGAGCGACTCCTTCGGCCTGCCGACGGTCACGGACATCCTGCGCGAGCTGGAGAAGCCGGGCCGTGACCCGCGTCCGGCGTTCAAGACGGCGACGTTCAAGGACGGCGTCGAGAAGATCGGCGATCTGGCGCCGGGGATGCTGCTGGAGGGGGTCGTCACCAATGTGGCCGCCTTCGGTGCCTTCGTGGACGTGGGGGTGCACCAGGACGGGCTGGTGCATGTGTCGGCCATGTCGAAGACGTTCGTGAAGGACCCGCGGGATGTGGTCAAGCCGGGCGACATCGTGCGGGTGAAGGTCATGGACGTCGACATTCCGCGCAAGCGGATTTCGCTGACGCTCAGGTTGGACGACGAGTCGCCGTCCGGCGGGGCTGCGGGCGGGCCTGCGGCCCGCGAGCCGCGCGGAGCCCGCGGTGGCGCCCGCGGCGCCGACCGTCGCGCCGCCCCGCAGCAGCGCCGCGGGGGCACGACCCCCCGCGAGGCCGCGCCCCCGGCGAACGACGCGATGGCGGACGCGCTGCGCCGCGCGGGACTGTTGAACCAGTAACCCCACCCGGACGGCCCTCCACGATCGGACCACTCCGTGGGGGGCCCACCGCTCCGGCGGAAACGAGCGGCCGGGGCGCAACGACTTCCCGCCGCGACGGCGCCCAACCCCAGCGATGGAGCCCGGCGGTGCCACACCGGGCCCCGGGGTGACACGGTCCCGGTCGCGTGGGGCGCGTCAGCGCTCCGCGATGCGGCCGGACGTCACCTCGATGCGGCGCGTCGTGTGGACCGCTTCGAGCATGCGGCGGTCGTGGGTGACCAGGAGCAGCGTGCCGTTGTAGGAGGCGAGTGCGGATTCCAGTTGCTCGATGGCCGGCAGGTCGAGGTGGTTGGTGGGCTCGTCGAGGACGAGGAGGTTGACGCCGCGGGCCTGGAGGAGTGCCAGCGCGGCGCGGGTGCGCTCGCCAGGGGAGAGCGTCGCGGCCGGGCGGAGCACATGCGCGGCCTTGAGGCCGAACTTGGCGAGCAGGGTGCGGACGTCGGCCGGCTCCAGTTCCGGTACGGCCGCCTCGAACGCGGCCAGCAGCGCCTCGTCGCCGAAGAACAGGGCGCGTGCCTGGTCCACCTCGCCCACCACCACGCCCGGGCCCAGCGTCGCGCCGCCCGCGTCCAGCGGCAGCCGGCCGAGCAGCGCCGCGAGGAGCGTGGACTTGCCCGAGCCGTTGGCGCCGGTGATGGCGACCCGGTCCGCCCAGTCGATCTGCAGGTCGACGGGGCCGAAGGTGAAGGAGCCGCGTCGTACTTCGGCGCCGCGCAGGGTGGCCACGACCGCGCCCGAGCGGGGCGCGGCGGCGATCTCCATGCGCAGCTCCCACTCCTTGCGCGGTTCCTCGACCGTGTCCAGCCGCTCGATGAGCCGCTCGGTCTGCCGGGCCTTGGCCGCCTGCTTCTCGGTCGACTCGGCGCGGAACTTGCGCCCGATCTTGTCGTTGTCGGTGGACTTGCGCCGGGCGTTGCGGACGCCCTTCTCCATCCAGTTCCGCTGGGTGCGGGCGCGGTCCTCCAGCCCGGCGCGGGTGTCGGCGTACTCCTCGTACTGCTCGCGGGCGTGCCGGCGGGCCGTTTCGCGTTCCTCCAGGTAGGCGGTGTAGCCGCCGCCGTAGAGGGTGACCTGCTGCTGGGCGAGGTCGAGTTCGAGGACCTTGTTCACCGTGCGGGCGAGGAACTCGCGGTCGTGGCTGACGAGGACCGTGCCGGCGCGCAGCCCGGTGACGAAGTTCTCCAGGCGGGCCAGGCCGTCCAGGTCGAGGTCGTTGGTGGGCTCGTCGAGGAGGAAGACGTCGTAGCGGCTGAGCAGCAGCGAGGCGAGGCCGGCGCGGGCCGCCTGGCCGCCGGAGAGGCTGGTCATGGGCCGGTCGAGGTCGACGGTGAGGCCGAGGGAGCCCGCGACCTCCGCCGCGCGCTCGTCGAGGTCCGCGCCGCCGAGGTCGAGCCAGCGGTCGAGGCCCGTGGCGTACGCGTCGTCCGCGCCGGGGGTGCCGTCGACGAGTGCCTGCGTGGCGGCGTCGAGCGTGGCCTGGGCCTCGGCGACGCCGGTGCGGCGGGCGAGGAAGGCGCGTACGGTCTCGCCGTCCCGGCGGTCGGGCTCCTGCGGCAGGTGGCCGACGTTCGCGGTCGGCGGGCTGAGCCGGAGGCCGCCCGCCTCGGGGGTGTCGAGGCCCGCGAGCAGGCGCAGCAGCGTCGACTTCCCGGCGCCGTTGGCCCCGACGAGACCGATGACGTCGCCGGGCGCGACGACGAGGTCGAGCCCGGAGAAGAGGGTGCGGTCGCCGTGTCCGGCGGCGAGGTCCTTGGCGACGAGAGTGGCACTCATAAGACCTTCGACTTTAGCCGCTGCTCCGGGCGCTCCCGAACCGGTTTTCCCGGGGGCCCGCCGCTCACCCGCCCACTCTCGCCACCCGTACGTCCCCGAAGGTGCGCGCCACCAGATACGTCCCGTCCTTCGCCCGTTTCCCCAGGCGTCCGTCGAGGGGCACCGTGTGCGGGCCCGGTTCCAGGCGGGCGTCGAGGAGGTCATGGGTACGGACCCGGTGCAGGCGGTCCAGCCGGTAGCCGGTCAGGCGGACCCGGCAGGCGGCGGACACCTCGACGTAGGCCTCGGCCGTGGTGGCGGTCAGGGCGGTCAGCGGGCGCCGGTCGTCGGGGGTGCGCTGGAGGGCTTGTTCGATGCGGGCGACGAGGAGCGGGACGATGGGCGCGAGGGGCTCGATGACGACGGCGTCGGATCCCGCGGCCGCGAGCGCGGCGCGGACGGCGGCCCGCTCGTCGTCGCCGATCGCCGGGTCGAAGGCCACCGCCCCGTAGGTCCGCAGTTCCTCGCCGGTCGCGCCCGCCGCGTCGCGGGTGATCTCGGCGCCGACGCCGATGGACCGCAGGGCCGACGCGAGCCGGGCGAGCACGTCGACGCGGCCGCCGACCAGCAGGACCCGGCGGGCGGCCGTATGGGGGGCGCCGTCGGCGAGGAGCCGTTCCAGCGTGGCGCGGTATTCGCCGGCGCGGAAGCGGAAGGGGCCTATGCCGGGGTAGCCGTCGCGGGCGAGGTCGAGGGTCTCGTCGGTCTGCCAGGCGAAGTCCCGCCAGACGATGTCGGGGCCGTCCCGCTCGATCACGGCGGTGACCGCGCCGCACGCAAGGCCCTCGCACTCGGGGCAGCCGTAGAGCACGTACCGCCCGTCGGAGAGCGGGGGGTCGGCGTCCAGCAGCAGTCGGCGGACGTGTGCGGTGAAGATCGACGGGCCGAGGTCGGCGGCGAGCGGGGAGACCGCGTCGAGGTCGGCGAGGCGGGCCAGCAGGGCCCGGCCGTCGACGATGAAGTCCAGGAAGTCCCGGTGCGCCTGGTACCCGCCGTCCGGCAGCACACCGCCGGCGCGCGTCGCCGGTGCCAGCCCGAAGGTCGCGTACGTGGCCATGCCCGCAGTATTCCCCCGCGTGTGCCGCTTCGAGCCCACCGCCGGGGATTTCGTGGGTACGGTCACCGCATGGCGAGTGACGTGATCGTGATCGGTGCCGGGGTCATAGGTCTGACCAGCGCGGTCGTGCTGGCGGAGCGCGGGCGGCGGGTCGAGGTGTGGAGCCGGGAGGCCGCCGCCCGCACCACGTCGGCGCTGGCCGGGGGGCTGTGGTGGCCGTACCGCATCGAGCCGGAGGCCGCAGCCGGGGAGTGGGCGCTGCGGTCGCTGCGGGAGATGGCCGAGCTGGCGGGGCGGCCCGCGGAGACCGGGGTGCGCATGGTCGACGGCACCCAGGCGGAGGTCGGCCTGGCGGAGCTGGGCCCGTGGGCGGCGCGGGTGCCGGGGCTGCGGGCGGCCGGGCCGGACGAGTTGCCCGCGGGGTACGGGTACGGGCTGCGCGCCCGGACCCCGTTGCTGGACATGCCGACGCATCTCCGTTACCTGCACCGGCGGTTGGCCGCCGCGGGCGGCACGGTCACCGCCCGTACGGTCGGCTCGCTCGCGGAGGCGGGCCGCGCGGCGGCGACCGTCGTGAACTGCACCGGGCTCGGGGCCCGCGATCTGGTGCCCGACCCGGACGTGCACCCCGTGCGGGGCCAGATCGTCGTCGTCGACAACCCCGGCGTGACCGAGTGGTTCGTGGCCGCCGCCCACGACGCCGCCGACATCCTCTACGTGCTCCCCCAGCCCTACGGCGTGGTGCTCGGCGGCACCGCCCTGGACCACGTCTGGGACCGTACGCCCACGCCCGTCACCGCCGAGGCGATCGTCGCCCGCTGTGCCCGGGTGTACCCCGCTCTCGCGCACGCGCCCGTCCTGGCACACAAGGTGGGGCTGCGCCCGGCCCGGTCCCGGGTGCGGCTGGAGGCCGCCCGGCTGCCGGGCGGGGCGCGGCTGATCCACAACTACGGCCATGGCGGGGCCGGGGTCACCGTCTCCTGGGGCTGCGCCCTCGCGGCGGCGGAGCTGGCCGAGGGCTGACCGTGCGAATGTGGGCCGGGCTCAGCCGAAACAAGCCCGCTGGGGGCGCCTCCCAGCGGTAGTTGGGGGAGATCGAGGACACCCGCCGCGCAGCGGTGGTGCGCACGAGGCGTCCCGCAGTGCCCGCTCACATGATCCGTCGGCCCCTCGGCCTCGGGCCGTCCGTACCGCCTGCGGCGGCGGGCCCCTGCGGGTGCGTCCTCAAACACCGGACGGGCTGGAACTACCGGCCAGGCCTACGGCAGGTGGTCGAGGACCGGGATGCCCAGGCCGCGCGCCGGGGCGATCGGCATCAGCGGCAGGCCGTCGTGCGACCCCGCCGTCGCACGGGCGAAGGCCGCGTGGCCGCCGACGAGCGGGAGGCGGGCGGCGGTGCGGCGAAGGTCCACCGTCAACCGCGGGGTGGTGGAGGCGGGTTGGAGGAGACCCCGGTCCGTGCCCGCGACGATCAGCGCCAGGCGGTGGCCCGCCGGGACGACGTGGTCGCTCGCGGCCAGGTCGAGGGTGATGGTGTACGGCTTGCCGGGGGTCAGCGGGCGGCCCTGGGCGAGGTTCGCGTGATGGCCGAGGTCGGCCCAGCCGCGGCTGAAGACCGTGAAACCGACCTGCGCCGTCTCGGCCTCCGTCCGCTTGTAGCAGGCGCTGTCGCCCGTGCCGGTGCTGCCCCAACAGGTGCGGTCCTCCAGGGTGCGGATGCCCTCCCCGTAGGCCGCGTAGTCGCGGATGCCGGCCGGGCCCAGGTCGACGAGGACGGCCGAGAGATGGGCGGAGGCGGTGGACGGGGTGACCGTGAGGCTCACCCGGGAAGAGCCGGACAGCCGCAGATCACGGGCGAGCGGTTGCGTGGTGAACCCGGCCTTGTCGGGGGTGGCGGTGTCGATGCGGTCCGACCAGTCGCGCTCGCTCTTCGCGGGGTCGTCGGTGAACGACGCGGTGGCGCCGCGCGGCGCCGGTGCGAGGCCGAGGGTGCCGACGCCCGGGGTGGTTCCGGGCGCGGGGCGCAGCGTGGTCGTGGCCGTGGCCCGCGGCGGCCAGACGCGGTCGGTGCGCCACTGGTCGGGGGCGTGTTCGACGTCGGCCATCGGCTCGCGCTCGACGCCGTTGTCGTAGCCGAGGAGGTAGTGGTCGAACCAGCGGTGCAGGGTGGCAACCCACGCCTCGCGGCGGAAGTCGAACGGGTCGACGTGCCCGGTCTGGGAGAGCCAGAGCTTGCGTTCGACACCGTTCGCGGCGAGGGCGTCCCACCACTGGCCGAAGTGCTTGGTGCGGACGTTGAGGTCCTGCATGCCGTGGACGGCGAGGACGCCGGCACGGACCCGGTGCGCGTCGGGGACGTAGTCGCGCTCGCTCCACAGCGCGGTCCAGTCGCCGTTGCGCGGGGCGCCCTCGACGAGCTCACGCTGTACGGCCTGGCAGCGGCCGCGTGCCTCGGGACTCTCGACACGGGACGCGAGTCCGTCGGGGCCGCTGCCGAAGAGCGCGGCGCCCTTGGCGAAGTAGTAGTCGTACCAGGAGCTGATGGCCCCGATCGGGACGATCGTCTCCAGGCCCTCGACGCCGGTGGCGGCGACGCCGTTGGCGATGGTGCCGTCGTAGCTCTTGCCGATCATGCCGACGGCGCCGGTGGTCCAGTCGGCCGGGGCGGCGTCGGTGCCGGTGCGGGTGCGGTAGCCGTGCGCACGGCCGTTCAGCCAGTCGACGACCGCCTTGGCGGACTGGATGTCGGAGCGGCCGCCGACGTCGGTGCAGCCGTCGGAACGGTTGGTTCCGGCGAGGTCGACGAGGGCGACGGCGTAGCCGCGCGGTACGAAGTAGTTGTCGTAGTACAACGGGAAGCCGACGGGCCGGCCCTGCTCGTCGTAGGTCTTCTTCTGGCTCTCGTTGCCGCGTCCGCAGCAGGAGTAGTAGGGGCTGGCGTCCATGATCACCGGCACCCGGCGGCCGCGCTCGGCGGCTTCGCGGGGGCGGATGATGTCGACGGCGACCCGGTCGGTGCGACCGTCCCCGTCGCCGTCGAGGGCGATGTCGACCCATACGGTCTCGCGCACGGCGCGGTCGTAGGAGTAGACGGGTCTGCTCTGCCCGCCCCGTGACCCGCCCTCCGGCGCGGGCGCGGCCTGCGCGGCCGTCGGCAGCGGGACGAGTACGGCGAACAGGGCGGCCAGGGCCGCGACGACGAACGTGGTCACAGGTATGCGGGTGTCCCGCGCGCGTTTGGGCACGGCCGGACCGTAGCGTGAGTCAACTCCCGTACAGAAGGGGCGGGAGCACGCGGACCGGGACTCACGAGGTGGCCGGGATCGCACTGATGACAGCCGCGTGTCGATCACATGTCGGGATAAGCCATGGACATGGCCCTATGCACAGTGAGTACATAGGGTGCGAGTGATTGATCGTTCTCCCGATCGTTCTCCCTTACGAGTTGGAGGATTCGTGCGTCACAGACTCATCGTTCCGAGTGCGGCCGCTGCCTGCCTGCTGCTGGCGATCCCGGCGTCGGCAGCCGATGCCACACCGGGGGCACCGGGCGTCGGAGACTCCTACTACCCGGCCGCCGGCAACGGCGGGTACGACGTGTCCCACTACGACCTGCGGCTGAAGTACCAGCCGAAGACGGACAAGCTGGAGGGCACGGCGACCCTGATCGCCACGCCCACCCAGACGTTGTCGCGCTTCAACCTCGACTTCGCGCTCGATGTGAGCGAGGTGCTGGTCAACGGCAAGAAGGCGACGTTCGCCAAGTCCGGCTCCCACGAGGTGGAGGTCACCCCCGCCGCCCCGCTGGAGAAGGACAAGCAGATCAGCGTGGTCGTCCGCTACAGCGGAGTGCCGTCCCAGGTGAAGGTCGACGGATCCACCGCCTGGCTGCGCACGCCGGACGGCGCGGTCATCGCGGGCGAGCCGGAGGGCTCGATCTGGTGGTTCCCCGGCAACGACCACCCGACCGACAAGGCCACGTACGACATCTCCGTCTCGGTGCCGGACGACGTCCAGGCGATCAGCAACGGCGTCCTCGCGTCGAAGAGTTCGAAGCTCGGATGGACGCGCTACAACTGGCGCGCCACCAAGCCGCAGGCCACGTATCTGACCACCCTCGCGGTCGGCAGGTTCGACATCACGACGGACACCACGACCAACGGCCTGCCGGTCGTGAACGCCTACAGCAAGGACCTGGGCGACAACGCGGCGTCGGCGAGGGCCAGCGTCGAGCGCACCACCGAGGTCCTCGACTGGGAGAGCAAGGTCTTCGGCCCGTACCCGTTCAACGCGGCCGGCGGCTATGTGCCGAACGTGACCACGGGTTACGCGCTGGAGACCCAGACCCGGCCGTTCTACAGCCCCAAGCAGTTCGCGAACGGTGCGAACGCCTCGGTGGTCGTGCACGAGCTGGCGCACCAGTGGTTCGGTGACAGCGTCTCGGTGAAGAACTGGCGTGACATCTGGGTCAACGAGGGCTTCGCGACCTACTCGCAGTGGCTGTGGTCGGAGAAGGAGGGCGAGGGCACCGGTCAGGAGCTGGCCGACTACATCTACACCTCGATCCCGGCGGACAACGCCTTCTGGAAGGTCAAGCCGGGCGACCCGGGCGCGGAGAACCAGTTCCACACCGCCGTCTACAACCGTGGTGCGGTCGCCCTCCAGGCGCTGCGCAACACGGTGGGCGACAAGGCGTTCTTCGCGATCCTCAAGGACTGGCCGACGGCGAACAAGTTCGGCAACGCCTCGGTCCAGGACTTCGTGACGTTCGCGGAGAAGGCGTCGGGCAAGCCGCTGAAGAAGCTCTTCGACACCTGGCTGTTCACCAGCTCCAAGCCCTCGAAGGCGAGCGCCGCGAAGGCGGGCATCGGCAAGACCGCCGCCACGGGCAAGGCGGGCAAGGCGGGCAAGGGCGTGTCGGCCGACCGGCCCGGCAAGTTCGCCGAGCCCAAGTCGTGGAAGAAGATCCAGGCCGCGCAGAGCGCGCACAAGCACTGATCCAGCGATCGGTTGCCACCGGGCGGCCCGTCATCCCGCGTGTGCGGGGTGACGGGCCGCCGTCGCGCTCACGGGGCGTACAACTCCTCGATCTCCTCGGCGTACTTCTCCCGCACGACCCGCCGCCGCAGCTTGAGCGAGGGCGTGAGCTCGCCCGTCGCCGGGCCCCACTCGCGGGTGAGCAGCCGGTAGCGCTTGATCTGCTCGGTGCGGTTCAGCCGTGCGTTGGCCGCCGCCACGGCCCGGTCGATCTCCGCCCGTACGGCCGGGTGGTCCGCCAGGGCGTCCGGGGCGGCGTCGATGCCGTGCCGGGCGGCCCAGGGCCGGGTCAGCTCGGCGTCGAGGACGAGCAGGGCGACGAGGTAGGAACGCCCGTCGCCGTGGACGAACGCCTGGCCGACGAGCGGGTGTTCCTTGAGGGCGTTCTCGACGAGCGCGGGCGAGACGTTCTTGCCCGTCGAGGTCACGATGATCTCTTTCTTGCGGTCGACGACCCAGACGAATCCGTCCTCGTCGATCCGCCCGATGTCACCGGTGGGGAACCATCCCTCGGCGTCCGTCGCGCTCTCCACCGACCCGTCCGCCCGCAGATATCCGGCGCAGACGATCTCGCCGCGCACCTCGAGCTCGCCGTCGGCTGCCGTCCGCACCTCCACCCCGTCGAGCGGGCGGCCCACGGACCCGAGGCGGAAGTCGGCCGGCGCGTTGAGGGTCACCACGCCCGAGGTCTCGGTCAGCCCCCATCCGTCCATGATCACGATGCCGAACCCGGTCCAGAAGTCGACGACTTCCCGGGGCATCGGCGCGGTGGCGCTGCCGGCCCACATCAGCCGGTCCAGCCCCGCCAGGGCCAGCAGCGGCACGAGCACCTGCTGCCGGGCCGCCTCGTACGCGGCCGCCAGCGCGGGCGGCGGCTCCTCGCCCCGCGCCCGGTGCGCCACGTGCGCGCGGGCCGTCTCGCCCGCGGCCTCGATCACCCGTCGGCGCTCCTCCGGCAGGGTTTCCAGCGCGGCCCGGACGGACGCGGTCAGCTTCTCCCACACCCGTGGCACCCCGAAGAACTCCGCCGGGCGCAGCTCGCGCACCCGGGCGGCGACGGTGGCCGGGTCGTCGCAGAGGTGGACGTGCGCGGCCCGCAGGGCGGGGAGGTAGATGCCGAGCACCCGTTCGGCGATGTGCGCGAAGGGCAGATAGCAGAGGTGCTCGACGTGCTCGGGGAGGTCGACCGCGCGGTCGATGCCGACGCAGTCGAGCAGCACGGCGCGGTGGGTGATCACCACGCCCTTGGGGTCGCCGGTGGTCCCCGAGGTGTAGACGACGGTCACCGGGTCGGTGGGGCGCACCTCCCGCCAGGCCTTGTCGAAGGCCGCGCCGTCGTGGGGTGCCGACTGCCGCGCGGTGAGCGTCGCGTACGGAGTGTGCCGTCCGGCCGCCGCGGCGTCGACGACCAGGAGCCTCTCCAACGGGACGGTGGCGTCATCGGTCAGCGGCTCCCAGCGGGCCAGCTCGCCCGCCCCTTCGAGCACGGCCAGCCGGGCCCGGCTGTGCCGGGCGATATGGGCGATCTGCTCGGGCGAGGACGTGCCGTAGACCGAGACGGGGACGGCACCGAGGTGGACGAGGGCGAGATCGCTGAGCCAGTGTTCGGGCCGGTTGCCCATCATCATCAGCACATGGTCACCGCGCCCGACGCCGAGCGCGGCGTAGCCCGCGGCGAGGGCGGCGACCTCGGCGCGGACCCGCGCCCAGGTGAGCGTGCGCGGTCCGGCGGCGCCGGGGTCGCGCCAGGTCAGGGCGGGGAGTTCGGGGTACTCCTCGGCGTTGCGCAGCAGCAGCGCGGGGAGGGTGAGTTCGTCCGGTGCGGCGGGGAGTCGACGGCGCGGGGGCGTGCTCAATGCGGCCTCCAGGTGTTGGTGTCCGTGGGCCTTGGGCTGACGACCGGTCGAGAGGGAAGGTTTCACAGTGGTGGTGGCACAGCAATACTGTTGAACTCGATTGAGCCGGACGGGAACCACAGCCCGGACGGAAACCGCAGCCCGGACGAAACCGCAGCCCGGACGAAACCGCGGCAGAGCCGACCGCAGCAGGGCCGGAAGAGAGAGCGAGGCGCCGCCGATGGCCACGGACAGCGGGGAAACCATCCTCACCGTCGACGAGTTGGCCGCCCGCGCGGGGGTCACCGTCCGGACGGTCCGCTTCTACAGCACCCGCGGTCTGCTGCCCCCGCCGGAGATCGGGCCGCGCCGGGTCGGGCACTACGGCCCGGACCATCTGTCCCGGCTGGCGCTGATCGAGGAGTTGCAGCACCAGGGGCTGACGCTCGCGGCCATCGAACGCTATGTGCGGCAGCTGCCACCGGACCTGAGCGCGCACGACCTGGCCATCCACCGGGCGCTGGTGGCGTCCTGGCTGCCGGACAAGGCGGAGGAGGCCACCCGCGCCCAGTTGGAGCGACGGGCCGGGCGGGCGCTGGCCGAGGAGGACATCGACCGGCTGGCCGCGCTGAACGTCCTGGAGCGGATGGGCGCGCGGGAAGGCGGGGGTGGCGACGGGGACACGTTCCGGGTGGACCCGGGGCTGCTGGGACTGGGGGTGCGGCTGCTGGACGTGCCGATCGCGCTGGAGACGATCCTCGCGGCCCGCACGGTGCTGCTGGAGCACGCCCGCTCCACGGCCCGGGAGTTGACGCGGCTCTTCGAGGGCGAGGTGGACAAGGAGAACATCGAGGCGATGAAGTCGCTGTCGGCCCATGTGCAGCCGCTGGTGGTGCAGGCCCTGGTGACGGCGTTCCAGCGGTCGCTCAAGCAGGAGCTGCGGGCTGTGTACGCCGAGAAGCGGCCGTAGCCGGTCCGGGCCGGCGGCCGCACCTCCGCTGCGCGGCGGTGTCCTCAATCGCCGGACGGGCTGCATTGGCTGAGCCCAGCCGCCAAGCCCGTGGCTGGATATGACCAGCCTCGGCCACCTCCAGCCCGTCCGGCGTTTGAGGACGCGCCCGCAGGGCGCCCGCCGTCGCAGGCGGCAAGGCGGGCCCGCAGCGGGCCGAGGCCCGAAGTCACGTGCCCGCCGCAGGCGCGCCCGCGCGTCAGCGGAACGTGCCGCCCTGTTCCGCCTTCTCCACGAGCAGCGCGGGCGGCTCGAAGCGGTCGCCGTAGGCGGCCTGGAGCTCCCGGGCCCGGGCCACGAAGCCGGGCAGGCCGCCCTCGTAGCCGTTGATGAACTGGAGCACCCCGCCCGTCCAGCCGGGGAAGCCGATGCCCAGCAGGGAGCCGATGTTCGCGTCGGCGACGGAGGTGAGGACGTTCTCCTCCAGGCAGCGGACGGTGTCCAGCGCCTCGGAGAAGAGCATCCGGTCCTTCATGTCCTCGAAGGGCACGGGCCGGGCCGCCCCGTCCCGCCCGGTGTCCCGGCCGAAGTGCTCGCGCAGGCCCGGCCACAGACCGGTCCGCTTGCCGTCGGCGTAGTCGTAGAAGCCGGCGCCGCCGGACCGGCCCGTGCGGCCGAACTCGTCCACCATCCGGTCGATGACGGCGTCGGCGGGGTGCGGCGCCCAGGTGCCGCCGGCGGCCTCGACCGCGCGCCGCGTCTCGTCGCGGATCCGGCGCGGCAGGGTGAGGGTCAGCTCGTCCATCAGGGAGAGCACCTTGGCGGGGTACCCGGCCTGGGCGGCGGCCTGCTCGACGGAGGCGGGGTCGACGCCCTCCCCGACCATGGCCACACCCTCGTTGATGAACCGGCCGATGACCCGGGAGGTGAAGAAGCCGCGGGAGTCGTTGACGACGATGGGCGTCTTGCGAATCTGCCGGACGAGGTCGAAGGCGCGGGCGAGGGCCTCGTCGCCGGTCCGCGCGCCCTTGATGATCTCCACCAGCGGCATCTTGTCGACGGGCGAGAAGAAGTGCAGGCCCACGAAGTCCACCGGCCGTTCGACGCCTTCGGCGAGGACGGTGATGGGCAGGGTGGAGGTGTTGGAGCACAGCAGCGCGTCGGGCTCGACGATGTGCTGGACCTCCTGGAAGACCTTGTGCTTGAGGGCCGGGTCCTCGAAGACCGCCTCGATGACGGCGTCACAGCCGGCGAGGTCCTGCGGGTCGGCGGTCGGGGTGATCCGGGCGAGCAGTTCGTCGCGCTTCGCCTCGGTGGTGCGGCCGCGGGAGAGCGCCTTGGCGAGCAGGCCCTCGGAGTAGGCCTTGCCCTTGGCAGCGGCCTCGGGCGAGACGTCCTTGAGGACGACGTCGATGCCGGCCCGGGCGCAGGAGTACGCGATGCCCGCGCCCATCATCCCGGCGCCGAGGACGGCGACCTTGCGGACCGTGCGGGGGGCGGTGCCCTGCGGACGGCTGCGGCCCGCGTTGACGGCCTGGAGGTCGAAGAAGAAGGCCTGGATCATGTTCTTGGAGATCTGCCCGGTGACCAGCTCCGTGAAGTAGCGGGCCTCGATGACCTGGGCGGTCTCGAAGTCGACCTGGGAGCCCTCGACGGCGGCGGCCAGGATGTTGCGCGGGGCGGGGTAGGGGGCGCCCGCGAGCTGCTTCTTCAGGCTCGCCGGGAAGGCGGGCAGGTCGGCCGCGAAGCGGGGGTTCGAGGGGGTGCCGCCGGGGATCCTGTAGCCCTTGACGTCCCAGGGCTGCCGGGACTCGGGGTGGGCGGCGACGAAGGCGCGGGCCTTGGCGAGCAGTTCGTCGCCGGTGGCGGCGATCTCGTGGATCAGGCCCGCCTCCAGGGCGCGGCGCGGGTCGTACTGCTTGCCCTGGAGGAGGACCTTCAGCAGCGCGTCGGTGATGCCGAGCAGCCGGACGGTGCGGGTGACGCCGCCGCCCGCCGGGAGCAGGCCGAGGGTGACCTCGGGCAGGCCGATCTTGGTGCCGGGGGCGTCGAGCGCGACGCGGTGGTGGCAGGCGAGGGCGATCTCGTAGCCGCCGCCGAGGGCGGCGCCGTTGATCGCGGCGACGACGGGCACCCCGAGGGTCTCGATGCGGCGCAGGTCGCGCTTGATGGCCATGCCCGCGTCGAAGGCCTGCTGCGCCTGCGCGGGCCCGATCCTGATCATGTCCTTGAGGTCGCCGCCCGCGAAGAAGGTCTTCTTCGCGGAAGTGACGATGACGCCGGTCACCGAGGCGCGCTCGGCCTCGAGCCGGTCGGCGACCGCGCGCAGAGACGTCCGGAACGCGTCGTTCATGGTGTTGGCCGACTGGTTCGGGTCGTCCAGGACGAGGGTGACGACGCCGTCGCCGCTCTGCTCCCAGCGGATGGTGGTGCTCTCGCTCATGTCGAAGTCTCCAGGGTTTTCCGGTGGCGGTGCGCTGGCGCTGAGCCGGTCCGGGTGGTCTTCGCGGGATGGTGGCTGGGTGGACACCTCCGCTGCGCGGCGGTGCCCTCAATCTCCCCCAGCTACCGCTGGGAGGTACCCCCAGGGGCTGGTTTTGGCTGGGCTTGATTGCCGTAGCCCAGCCACATCAAGCCCGTCCGGCGCTTGAGGACGCGCCCGCAGGGCGCTCGCCGCCGCAGGCGGCAAAGCCGGCCCGCAGTCGAGGATCCGCCGGCCAGGCGAGAGGCGGCACGGACAGCCCACAGCCGGCAGGCTAGAGGCGCTCGACGACGGTCGCGCTGCCCATGCCGCCGCCGACGCAGAGGGTGATCAGGCCGTAGCGCTTGTCCTGGCGCTCCAGCTCGTCGACAACGGTGCCGAGCAGCATCGCGCCGGTCGCGCCGAGGGGGTGGCCGAGGGCGATGGCACCGCCGTTGACGTTGATCTTCTCCAGTCCGATGCCCAGGTCGTGGGCGAAGCGCAGCACCACGGCGGCGAACGCCTCGTTGATCTCGATCAGATCGATGTCGTCGATGGTCAGACCCGCCTTGGCGAGGGCCTTGCGGGTGGCGGGGGCGGGGCCGGTGAGCATGATGGTCGGGTCGGCGCCGGAGACGGCCGCGGAGACGATACGGGCGCGGGGCGTCATGCCGTAGCGCTCGCCGACCTCGCGGTTGCCGATGGCGACGAGGGCCGCGCCGTCCACGATGCCGGAGGAGTTGCCCGCGTGGTGGACGTGGTCGATCTTCTCCACCCAGTGGTACTTCTGCAGCGCCACCGCGTCGAAGCCGCCCGCCTCGCCGATGCCCGCGAAGGAGGGCTTCAGCGCGCTCAGGGAGTCGGCGGTGGTGCCGGGGCGCAGGTGTTCGTCCCGGTCGAGGACGACGAGGCCGTTGCGGTCCCGTACGGGCACGACGGAACGGTCGAAACGGCCGGCCTTCCACGCCTCGGCGGCGCGCTCCTGTGAGCGGGCGGCGAAGGTGTCGACGTCGCGGCGGGTGAACCCGCCGAGGGTGGCGATGAGGTCGGCACCGATGCCCTGGGGAACGAAGTTGACGTCGAAGTTCGTCATGGGGTCCGCGAACCAGGCGCCCCCGTCGGAGGCCATGGGCACGCGGGACATCGACTCGACGCCGCCCGCGAGGATCAGGTCCTCCCAGCCGGAGCGGACCTTGGCGGCGGCGAGGTTGACGGCCTCCAGGCCCGAGGCACAGAAGCGGTTCTCCTGGACGCCGGCGACGGTGTCGGGGAGCCCGGCGGCGATGGCCGCGATCTTGGCGATGTCGGAGCCCTGGTCGCCGACGGGGCTGACGACGCCGAGCACGATGTCGTCGATGGCGGCCGGGTCCAGGTCCGGGAAGCGACGGCGCATCTCGTGGATCAGGCCGACGACGAGATCGATCGGCTTGGTGCCGTGCAGCGACCCATTGGCCTTGCCGCGGCCGCGCGGGGTGCGGATCGCGTCGTACATAAACGCTTCGGTGCTCAAGGTCGGCAGCCTTTCGAAAAGGGGGATCGGTGAGGGGGCGAGGGCGGATCAGGAGAGCAGGGACCGGCCGATGATCTCCTTCATGATCTCGGTGGTCCCGCCGTAGATCGTCTGGATCCGGCCGTCGGTGAAGGCCTTGGCGACCCGGTACTCGGTCATATAGCCATACCCCCCGTGCAGTTGCAGACAGCGGTCGGCGACCCGCTTCTGCAGCTCGGTCGCCCACCATTTGGCCATCGAGGCGTGCACGGCGTCGAGTCCGCCCCGGGCGTGGTCCTCGATGCAGCGGTCCAGGAACGTGCGGGTGACTGCGCACTCGGTGGCCATCTCGGCGATCTCGAAGCGGATGTGCTGGAGTTTGGCCAGCGGACGGCCGAACGCCTCGCGCTCCTTGACGTACGCGGTGGTGATCTCCAGCAGGTGCTCGGCCGCCGCGATCCCGGCGACGGCGATGTTCATCCGCTCCTGGGCCAGGTTGGTCATCAGGTGCCCGAACGCGCCGTGCAGTTCCCCGAGGAGGTTCTCCTTGGGGACACGGACGTCACGGAAGAACAGCTCGGCGGTGTCCTGGGCCTTCTGGCCGATCTTGTCGAGGTTGCGGCCGCGCTCGAAGCCCTCGGCCCCGCGCTCGACGACGAACAGGCTGAGCCCCTTGGCCCCGCCCTCGGGCGTGGTCTTCGCGACGACGATGACGAGGTCGGCGAGGATGCCGTTGGAGATGAAGGTCTTGGAGCCGTTCAGCACCCAGTGGTCGCCCCGGTCCTCGGCCGCGGTGCGGATGCCCTGCAGATCGGAGCCGGCCCCCGGCTCGGTCATGGCGATGGCCGCGACGGTCTCGCCGGTGCAGAAGCCGGGCAGCCAGCGGCGCTTCTGGTCGTCCGTGCCGAGCGAGGTCAGATACGGGCCGATGATGTCGTTGTGCAGCCCGATCGCCAGCCCCGAGGCGCCCGCCCGGGTGAACTCCTCGGTGAGCACGGCGCTGTAGCGGAAGTCGGGCTCTCCCCCGCCGCCGTATTCCTCGGGCACCGCGAGGCCGAGCAGCCCCTGCCGCCCGGCCGCGAGCCAGGCGTCGCGGGAGACGACGCCGTCCTCCTCCCACCGCGCGTAGTGCGGTGTCACTTCCTTGGCGAGGAACGTCCGCACGGTCTCACGGAACGCCTCGTGGTCGGCGGTAAAGATCCGGCGCTGCATCGTCACGGGCCCTCCTGGGGCTTTTCGAGGCCGCGGACGTCCCAGTCGCGGGCGACCTCGGCGGTATCGGCGCCGGGCCGCGCGGGCGGCCTGCGGACGGAGCCGGGGGTGGCGGAGAAGCGCGGGGCGGGAGCCGGCTGGACGAGGCCGGCGTGCTCGATGAAGGTGCCGCGTGCGGCGAGGTGCGGGTGCCCGGGCGCTTCGCGCAGCGACAGCACCGGCGCGACGCAGGCGTCCGAGTCCTCGAAGACGGCCGTCCACTCGGCGCGGCTGCGCTGCCGGAACCGGTCGGCGACGACGGTGCGCAGCTCGCCCCAGCGGGTGAGGTCGTCGCGGGCGGGCGCGGTCTCCTCGACGCCGAGCAGACGGATGAACTCGGCGTAGAAGCGGGGCTCCAGCGCGCCGACCGCCATGTGGCCCCCGTCGGCCGTCTCGTACGTGCCGTAGAAGGGCGCGCCGCCGTCGAGGAGGTTGGCCCCGCGCCGGTCCTGCCAGCCGCCGGCCGCGAGCATGCCGTGGATCATGGCGGTGAGGTGCGCGGTGCCGTCGACGATGGCGGCGTCGACGACCTGTCCGGTGCCGGTGGTCCGGGCGTGCTGGAGGGCGGCGAGGACGCCGATGACGAGGTAGAGGGAGCCGCCCGCGTAGTCACCGAGGAGATTGGCGGGCGGGTAGGGCGGGCCGTCGGCCGGGCCGGTCATGCCCAGGGCACCGGTGACGGCGATGTAGCCGATGTCGTGCCCGGCCGTGTGCGCGAGCGGGCCCTCCTGGCCCCAACCGGTCATCCGTCCGTAGACGAGCCGGGGATTGCGGGCGAGGCAGGTGTCGGGGCCGACGCCGAGCCGCTCGGCGACGCCGGGGCGGTAGCCCTCCAGCAGCACGTCGGCCCGTTCGACGAGGTCGAGCACGGTGGCCGGACCGTGCTCGGCCTTGAGGTCGACGACGACGGAGCGCTTGTTGCGGTTGGCGATGTCGTGGTCGGGGTCGATGGCGAGCCCCGGACCGCCGGGGCGGTCGACGCGGACGACGTCGGCGCCGAGGTCGGCGAGGAGCATGGCCGCGAACGGGCCCGGCCCGATGCCCGCGAGCTCGACGACGCGCAACCCCGTGAGCGGACCGTTCCCCGACGCTGCCATCCAGACCCCAGTCCCGTGACGACCTCTTGTGACACAACTGCTGTAACACTCGTGATGTCACTCGCGATATTAAGAACGTGTTCCACTTCGCACAAGCCCCCGGGAGTGTTCCGGAGACGGCGGAATCCCGCCGCCGCGGCGGCACTTGGCCGGGGCGTCGGCGGGCTCGGGCGGGGGTGCCCGGACTGCGGGAGGCGGGCTCAGCCCGCGTCGAGCTGGGCGATCAGCCGCTTGGGGGCGATGGTCCGGTAGCTCTCCTCGACCCAGTCGCAGAGCAGGTCGACCGGCGTCCCGCCGGTCAGCGGCACGGACACCCAGCCCGACCGCCCGAGCCCGTACCCGCTGGGTGCGGCTCCGGGTACGGCGAGGGCGTGCCCGTGGGTCTCCTCGTCCTTGAGCTTGACGCCGATGCCGGGGCTCTCGGTGTTCCCCTCGGCTCCCAGAAAGACGAAGATCTTCTTGTTGACCTTGATGACGGCGTCGTCCTCCCACGGGAACTCCTCGACGGTTCCGGGAAGTCCGAGCGCGAAGTCACGGACCTTCGCTCGCACGGTGAGGGGGGCTGGGGATGCCGGCATGGGGTCCTCCGGTCGGGGCTGTCCGTACGCGTCGCGGCACGCGCCGCTGCCCGTCACGCTAGTGCGCGGGCGGCGGCGCGGCACGTTTCGTCAGTAGCGCTTTCGGTGGTGTGTGTAGGTCCACCAGTCGGGGGCGTCGCTGTGGCGCTGGTCGGGCAGGACCCGGTCGAGGAACAGCGCGTCCAGCGGCTCGACCACCGCGCGCAGTTCCCGCGCGGCGCGTGGCGGAAGGGCGTGGAGGGCCGCCTCCAGGAGGATGCGCGCCTCGCGGCTCGTGGAGCAGCAGGGGCAGTCCGCGTCGTCGTTCCAGTCCCCGTCCGAGGCGTGACGTCGCATTCCGTGGACGGTACGGGACCAGGAGGTGACGGCGTCGGCGAGGCCGCCGGGGCGGTCGTGGACGTTTTCGTAGTCGGCCGTCTGCCGCTGGGCGGGAGCGGAGAGTCCGGGGACGACGCGACCGGGGCGGTCGTGGCGGCGCGGCCTTCTCGGCAGCCCGGGGCGGATCCGGGCGGGGGGCTTACGCGGCATGGGACTTTCGGTAGGTGATCACGTCGCTGACGGTAGCGCCCGGACGGGCGGGCGCAAAGTGAATTGGCGCCGGGGAGGCGCCGGGCCCGCCGCGTTCACAGGAGCCCGCCTTCCTCCAGGTGCCGGCGTACGGACCGCACGGCGGCGTCGGGGAGAGGTGTCTGGGGGGCGGCGGTGGCCGGGCAGTCGATGACGCCGAGCAGATGGAGGGCGGCCTTGAAGCCGCCGAGCGCGGAGGAGCTGCCGCCCATGGCCGCCGGGTCGCCCGTCTCGGTGAGCGCGAACAGCGCGGCCAGGCGGTCCTGTTCGGCGGCCGCTTCGGCCCAGCGGCCGGCGCGCACGTGCCCGTACAGCCGTACGTACCCGGCCGGGTCCACGTTGCCGAGCCCGGGGACGACGCCGTGGGCGCCCGCCAGCAGGGCGGCGTCGACGGTGAGTTCGGAGCCGGTCAGCACGGAGAACGTGTCGGCGAGTCCGCGGCGGCGCAGGGCCACCAGCAGACGGCGCAGCGCCCCGCCGTCGCCGCTGCTGTCCTTGAGCCCGGCGAGGGTGCCGTCCTCGGCGAGCGCGAGGACGGTGGCGGCGGTGAGCTTGGTGTGGACGGCGGACGGGATGTCGTAGGCGAGGAGCGGCAGGTCCACCCCGTCGCGGATGCGGCGGAAGTGGGTGGCGGTCTCGGTCGGGTGGGGGTGCGCGTAGAAGGGCACGGTGGCGACGAGCCCGTCCGCGCCGAGCGCGGCGGCGGCGCGGGCCTGGTCGAGCACGCGGGCGGTGGTCATGTCGATGACCCCGGCCAGCACGGGGACCCGGCCGGCGACGGCGTCGACGGCGGCCCGCAGCGCGGTGCGGCGCTGGGCGTCACTCAGACAGGCGGTCTCCCCGCTGGAACCGAGGACGAAGACGGCGGTGGCGCCCGCGGTGAGGACGTGTTCGACGAGGGAGGCGAGGGAGCGGGCGTCGATGTCGCCCGATGGGGTGAGCGGAGTGCACAGCGGGGGGACGACGCCGGAGAGGGGACTGGGCAGACGCATCGCGGGACCGGCCTTTGACGGAGGGAAACGGGCGAGCGACCCGGACACGGCGGATCCGCTTCCGCGCCCGCGGCCGAATCTGTCCCAGCGGCCGGGGGGTGTCAAGACGGCGTCACGTCGTCCTCAGCCGCCCGCACTCCTGGACTCCCCCACCTCCGACAGCGCCCGTCGGCAGAGGGAATCCGCCGCGCGGGTGGTTTCGGGGAGGCGGAAGTCGCGGGCCAGGCGCAGGGCGTGGGCGCAGGCGTGGTCGAGGCTCACCCGGTGGCCGACGGAGACGAAGACGGGCTTGACGCCGTCCTGGGTGCGCAGGGCGCGGCCCACCTCCTCGTCACCGTCCAGGAGCGCGGACGTGTCGCCGCGGCGCGGGCCGGGTGGGGCGTAGGTGAAGGTGAAGGGATTCTTGGCGACGCCGATCGTGGGCAGGCCGGTGAGGACGCCGAGGTGGGCCGCGAGGCCGAAGCGGCGGGGGTGGGCGAGCCCGTAGCCGTCGCAGACGACCAGGCCGGGGGTGACGGTGAGCCGGTCGAGGGCCGCGAGCACGGTGGGGATCTCGCGGAAGGCCAGCAGGCCCGGCACATAGGGGAAGGCCACGCGGCCGACCGCCGTGGCCTCCTCGACGACGTCGAACGTCTCCGCGTCGAGCGCGACGGCCGCCGCCGCGACGACGTCCCGCTCGTCGTCGTAGGCCACGTCCACACCGACGACCACCAGCGGCTCCCCGGGCGGCGGCCCCGCCTCGTCCGTCACGACCCGGCCGCGCAACTCGTCCTGGACGGCGAGCGCTTCCGCCTCCGTCGTCGGCCAGTCGCCCGGCAGGTTCTCGTGGCCGCCGTGGTCAATGTGCGCAGTGGTCATAGTGCGGCTCACGTTAATCCAGGGGCGGGCGCGCCGGGCTCCCGGGGCGGGCACCGGGCGCCCCGGGCGCGTAGCCTGTTGATCATGTTTGTACTGGAGCTGACCTACATCGCCCCCGTCGAGCGCGTCGAGGCCGCCCTCGCCGAGCACATCGCCTGGCTGGACGCGCACTACGCGTCCGGTGTCTTCATCGCCTCCGGCCGCAAGGTGCCGCGCGACGGCGGGGTCATCATCGCCCTCGGCGACGACCGGTCGAAGATCGAGGAGATCGTGGAGAGCGACCCGTTCACCGTGGCGGGGGTGTGCGAGTACTCGGTCACGGAGTTCCTCGCGACGAAGACCGCCCCGCCGCTGGAGTCCTACCGGCAGGAACTGCCTTCCTGAGCCCCGCCGGTACCGGTCACCGGCCCGGCCGGGCGAGACGGGCGATCCGCCCCTTCTCCCCCGCCGCCCAGCAGCCGCGGTCGGGTGCGCAGTCGACCGTGTCGTACGAGCCGGGGTCGAAGGCGCGCCAGGTGCGGCCCGCGTCCGTGCTGAACTCGCTGCCGGTCGGTCCGACGGCGAGGGCGGCGGACCGGCTGTGCGGCAGCCAGGCCACGCCGGAGCGGTAGGCGGCCGGTGGCCGGCCCGAGGGTGTCCAGGTCGTGCCGCCGTCGCCGCTGAGGGCCGCGGCGGAAGGCGACGGCTGCCCGGCGCGGTAGTCGCCGCCGACGGCCAGCCCGTGCGCGCGGTCACGGAAGGCGAGCCCGAAGACGCCGCGCGCGGGGTCGCCGGCCGGCAGGGGCGTGTCGGTGGCCCGCCAGGTGCGGCCGCGGTCGGCCGAGTGGAAGACGCGGGACGTCGCGCCACCGCCGGTGGCGAACCACGCGTGGGATCCGGCGCGCGCGTCCGCGCCGACCACGCACTGACCGCTCGCGGCGAACGCCGCCTCGCCGGGCAGGGCCGCGGGCATCCCGACCGAGGGCAGCACCCGCCAGCGGCGCCCGCCGTCGTCGGTCGCGAGGATGTGGAACCTCCCGTCCACGGGGTCGCCGAGGGCGATGCCGTGGCGGGTGTCGAAGAACGTGAGGCAGTCGTAGAAGGCCTTCGGGTCGGTGTTGCGGAAGCTCTCCGCCCAGGTGGCGCCGCCGTCGTCCGTGCGGAAGACGCGCGAGGCCTCGCCCTCGCCGATCGCCAGGACCACCGCGCGGCGCCCGTCGAAGGCCTCCACGTCCCGGAATTCCAGTCCGCCCGCGCCGGGCGGCGAGACGTCGTGCCAGCGGCGTCCCCCGTCACGGGTGAGCAGCACCGTCCCCTTGGTGCCCGCCACCCACGCGGTGCTGCGGCTCACGGCGGCGAGCCCGCGGAACCGCGCGTCGGACCCGCTGGTCTTCGCCTCCCAGGCGGGCTGCCGCGGCATCTCCCCGGCCGGCTGCCGCAAGGCGTCCCGGGCCGGCTGCCGCAGGCCGTCCCCGCCGTGCGGGGCGGGTACGGCGCCCCGGGCGGGCGCGGTGCCCACGACGGCGAGCGCCACCCCGCAGACCCCGGCGAGCAATCCTCGTAACGACTTCCCCATCCGTCTCATAGGGCGGGAAGCTAGCCGACCGGGGGCGGCCCGTCCATGGCGCCGTTACCGAAGGAAACAGTCCAAGTTTCATCCTTTTGGCCGATCGGGTGTGACTGTACGGGCGATCCAAGGCCCGGCGGGCGCGCCTAGCGTGAAACGCATGACCCCCCTCCCCCTGCCGTGCCCCTTCGGCGCCTCTCCCGGGCCCCCGCGTCGACGGCACCGATGGCCGGTGGCCGTCCTGTGCGGCCTGTGGCTGATCGAGGGATGGGTGCTGAGCCGGGAGGCCGCGGACCACCCGGGTGGGCACCACGCGCACCTGGTGATGTGGGTCGCGGGTCTGCTGGTCGCCCTGTGCGTGCTGCCGTGGGCGGCACTCCCCGTACGGGCCCTGGCGGCCGCCGGGGTGTCGTGGTCGGCGACCGGCGCTCTGCTGGCCGTCGGGGCGCACGTGCCGCTCCTGGGGTTCGCGGAGAGCGCGGCGCTGCTGACCCTGCTGACGCTCGTCGCCCGGCGCGTTCCGGTACGGGCCGCCGTGCCGCTGGGCGTCGCGCTGGCCGCCGGGGTGCTCGCCGCGCCCGTGCGGGACGCGAACGCGCTCGGCACGACCGTCGTCGCCTACGCCCTCGTCGTGGCCGGGGTCGCCGCGCTGGGCCTGTGTCTGCGCTACCGGGATACCGAGCGGGCGACGGCGGTGGCCGCCGCGCGCGACGCCGAACGGTTGGAGCTGGCGGGCGAGTTGCACGACTTCGTCTCCCATCACGTGGCCGCGATGACCCTGCTGGCGCGCGCCGCCGGCTCGCTAGCGAAGGACGAACGCGTCGCCTCGTCCCTGCGGGACATCGAGGAGGCCGGCGACGAGGCGATGACGTCGGCCCGGCGGCTGTTGCGCGTCCTGCACCAGGACCAGCCCCACCGCGAGCCGTTGCCGGGGGTGGGCGGGCTCACGGAGCTGGTCGACGGCTTCCACCGGACGCATCCGGGCGCCCCGCGGGTCACCCTGCGCGTCGACCCCTGCTTCGACGCGGGCCTCGCCCCCGAACTGGCGGCGTCCGTGCACCGCATCGTCGGCGAGGCCCTGGCCAACGTGGCCCGGCACAGCCCCGGCGCCTCGGCCGTCCGCGTCACCCTCCGCCGGGCCGGCCACCGCCTGTTCGTGTCCGTGCGCGACGACGGCGCCGCCCCGGGGCGGCAGCCGCACCGCACGCCCGAGGACAGCGGCGGTCTCGGCCTCGTCGGCCTCACCGAACGGGCCGACGCGATCGGCGGCACGTTGACGGCGGGGCCGGTCCCGGGTGGTGGCTGGGAGGTCCTGGCGGCGCTGCCTGTCCGCCCGTAGGGCCGGTTTGTCCTGCCGACCGCGGGGCCGTCTTGCCGCCTGCGGCGGCGAACGCCCTGCGGGCGCGTTCTCAAACGCCGGACCGGCTTGATGTGGCCGAGCTCAGCCGCCAGGCCCGTCCGGCGGTTGAGGAGACAGCACAGCAGCCCGCTGGGGGCACCTCCCAGCGGTAGCCGGCGGAGCTCGAGGACACCGCCGCGCAGCGGAGGTACACCCGGCACGCCCGCACGGGCGGCTCAGCCGTACCAGCAGATCGTCCAGTGCCCGGCGCCCCACTCCAGGCAGTGGCGGGTGGGCGAGGGTGACGGGTTCGGTGCCCGGGTGGGGCTCGGGATCGGCGGTGGGGTGGTCGACGGGGCGACCGTCGGGGTCGGGGCGGGGGCCAGGGACCGGGTGGGTGCCGCGACCGTGGGCGCGGACGCGGCCGTGGGGGACGGACCGGGCGGCCGGACGACCGGGGGCGCCGTCGGTGTGACCGTGCGCGGGACAGCCGTGACGGAGGGCGCGGGCACACCCGGCGTCTGCCGTCCCGTCGCCCCGGGAGCGGGCGAGCCGGGTGCCGACGGCCCAGCCGGGCCAGTCGACTCAGCCGGGCCAGTCGGCCCAGCCGCCTCCGTCGCAGCCGTCGGCCCCGGCGCAGGCGAACCGGTACGCGCCGGCGCCGTCACCCCCGGGGCCGCGGCTTCCTGCCGCGGCCCGGTCCCGGTCCCGGTCCCGCCGGCCAACGCGATACCCGCGGCGACCGCGCCCGCCACCGCCAGCACGCCCACACCGGCCGCGCCCGCCGCGACCGGACCGGCCTGCCCCGTCCCGCCACGCAACAGCTGCCCCACGGACTTGAGCGCGCCCGACCCCGCACCGCCCGAACCACCGTGCGCCGCACCGGTCGCGCCCACCGTGCCCAGCACCGGCAGCAGGAACTTGCCCGCGCCTCCGGCGAACAGCACCAGCAGCGCCGGGCCGACGAGGGCGGGCAGCCGGTGGTTGGCCCGGGTCAGCAGGGCCATGCGGGCCCGGCAGTCGGGGCAGTCGGCGATGTGCGCGTCGAGCCCGTCGGACTGCCGGGCGGAGGCCACCCCCCGTACGCACGCGGGCATCCGCTCCCAGTGCTTCCCGCACGCCACCCGTGCCGGGGCACCCGGCAGGGCGCGCAGGAACGCCTGGCGCATGCCCTCGCGGGCCCGGTGCAGCAGGACGGCCGTGGCGCCGCGCCCGGCGCCGATGCGCCGGCCGACCGTCTCCAGCGGCTGCTCCTCCGCCTCCGCCAGCCAGAGCGCGGTGACCCAGCGGCGGGGCAGCTGTCCGAGGACCTTCGCGAGCAGTTCGACGTAGGCGACGCGCTGGAAGGGGTCGGAGCCGGCCGCGGCCGGGACGTCCGGCCAGGCGGGCCCGTCCACCGGGTCCTGCGGGATCTCCCGCGTCGCCCGCCCCACGGTGGTGGCGAGGTTCTTCACGGTGGTGGTGAGGTAGGCGGACACGTTGTCGATGTCGTGCCCGTCCCGCAGCCGGCGCCAGACCCTGAAGTGGGCCTCGGCCACGAGGTCCTCGGCGGCCCAGGAGTCGGCGGTGAGGGTGCGCGCGTACGCCACGAGCCGCGGGTGTTCGCGCTCGTAGAGCCGCGTGTAGTCGGCCGCTCCCGGCGCTGTCGAACGGTCGGTCATCGTGGTGCGCACTCCTGTCGGTGCCTCGCCGCGGGCGGGCGACTTCTCGGCAGGTCCGCCCACCCTTGGAGGCATTACCTAGAGTTCGCAAGCGTAGATCGCAAATGTCTCCCCCATCCAAGGGCAGTGACGCAGCTCACGCTCGATTCATGTGCACGAGGGCGATCGATATCCCGTCTCTCCAGCCGAAGAGGCAAGGACCCGCACCACCCGGAATCAAGCGCAAGGGAGCAGGCGTTGTCCACTCTCATCGACCAGGCCGTCCAGGCCCGGCTCATCGTCTCGGCCCCGCCGGCCCGCGCCGTTCCCGCGCGGCTGCGCTACGAGCGCTCCGATCCCTTCGCCGTGCACATCGCCTTCCCGCCCGCCGCCTCCCTCGACGGTGCGGAGGTCGAGTGGACCTTCGCCCGCGAGCTGCTGGCGACGGGCCTCAACACCTCGACGGGCTGCGGGGACGTACAGGTGTGGCCGTGCGGGACGGACCGTACGGTGCTGGAGTTCCACGCGCGGGAGGGGGTGGCCATGGTCCAGCTCGACACCGCCGAACTCCGCCGGTTCCTGGGGCGTTCGTACGAACTGGTGCCCGCGGGCACCGAGGCGGGTCACCTCGACGTGGACAGCGACCTCGCCGCGCTGCTGCGGGAGGCCTGACCGGGCGGTCCCGGCGGCGCCCACGGGACGTACGCGACCCAGTCGGTGCCCGGCAGCGGCCGGGGCAGCCAGTCGCGGGCGAAGGACGGCAGATGCCCGTCGCGGGGGTCGAAGAGGACGGCCGTCGGCTCACGGCCCGAGGTGCGGACGATGTCGGCGGCTGTGGTCGAGCGGTTGTTGCCCGCGGTCTGGGCGGACACACACCCCGCCGCGTAGGCGATGGGCTGCGCGCGCGGGCCGGTCACCAGGCAGGGTGGCTCTATGCCGAGGCGGCGCAGCGCCTCGGCCGCGCGACGGTAACGGACGGCAGTGTCACGGGCGTCGGCCGTGTTCACCCGCAACACCTCCACTTGCACGGAGAGATGGGCGACGAGCACCGCGCACAGCACGGCGGTCACGGCGTACCGCCGTCCGGTGGTGGGCACCGAGCGCACGGCCCGGGCGGCGAGACCGGCCACGGGCAGGGCGAGCAGGGCGTAGGCGGGGAGCAGGAAGCGGGGGGCGGAGTAGTCGAGGAGCAGGAGATAGGGCACGGCGACGCCGAGCGCGCAGGCGACGGGCAGCAGGGTGACGGCCGCCCCCTCCTCCGCGCGCCTGCGGCCCCGCACGGCGAGGCCGCAGGCGGTGGCGGCGACGGCGGGGAGCAGCAACCACCACAGCGAGTGGGTGAGCGGCGGTCCCGCGATGCGGCAGGGCCGGCACAGCTGCGGGCCGTCGAGACCACGGTAGGCGGCCCGGAATCCGGCGCCGAGGTGCGCGCCCATGTCCCCTTCGGTGTCGCTGGACAGGGCCAGCCGGTGGGCGATGCCGCCGAAGCGTACATACGCCTCGACGGCCCACTGGGCACCGCCGAGCGCGAGCCCGCCGAGGACGGCGGCCACGGTGCCCGGTCGGCGCCAGGCCCGTACGGCCGCGCAGCCGGCCAGCAGGGGCAGGGCCAGCCAGACCCCGTCGTGCGCGCGGCAGAGGGTGGCGCCGGCCAGGGCGATGACGACGCCGGCCAGGGCGGTGCCCCGGTCGGTGACGTCGTGGTGGGCGCGCAGGAACCAGCCCACGGCGGCGACGGCCGCGAGCGCGACCCAGAGGTTCGGCATGACCTCCGGGCCGCTGAGCACGGTGATCCACAGTCCGGCGAGGAGCAGCGCCGCGAGCGCCGGCCGCCCCCGTCCCAGCAGCGGCTCCCACACCTTGAACGCCGCGTACAGCGCGGCCGACGAGAGGAGCACCAGCACCAGGCGCAGGGCGAGGGTGGAGGACGTGAGGACGAGCACGGGCGCGACGAGGAAGCTGACGCCGCGTGAGCGCGGGGCGCTGAAGTAGGCGGCCGGGTTGTGGGGGTCGACCTGTGAGAGGTAGACGCTCTCGTCCCAGCCGAGCTCCATGTGCGCCACGGCGAAGCACAGTTGCAGCACCGCGTAGGCGAGCGCGACGGCCGCCAGGCGCGGATCGCGGCGGACCGGCCGGGTGGGTGCGGGCTCGGTGACGCGCTCGATGGTGGCCATGGTGCTCTTCTACCCCATCCGCGCCCCCGTGCGGGCCGTTCGAACGGCGGGGTGGTGTCAGGGCCGTTCGGCCCGGAGCCGGGAGGCGGCGATCTCGGCCTCGGCGGCGGTGCGGTCGGCCCAGCAGGCGCCGTCGACGGACTTGCCGGGTTCGAGCTCCTTGTAGACCTCGAAGAAGTGCTGGATCTCCAGCCGGTCGAACTCCGACAGGTGCCGTAGGTCCCGCAGGTGCTCGTGCCGTGGGTCCTGCGCGGGTACGCACAGGACCTTGTCGTCCTCGCCCGCCTCGTCGCGCATCCGGAACATCCCGATCGCGCGACAGCGGACGACAACGCCGGGGAAGGTGGGTTCGCTCGCGAGGACGAGGGCGTCCAGCGGGTCCCCGTCGGCGCCCAGGGTCCCTTCGATGTATCCGTAGTCCGCGGGATAGCGGGTCGAGGTGAACAACAGCCGGTCCAACCGGATGCGCCCCCGCTCGTGGTCCATCTCGTACTTGTTCCGGCTGCCTTGCGGGATCTCCACGATGACATCGAAGTCCACGGACGCTCCTCGGTAGGTGTCGGGCCACCATGGTGGCCCGACAGGCCACGCCCTGTCCGGGGTTCGGAGGCGACCCGGGCCCGGGCCCCGGCCGGCAACAGACGGCTGGGCCGTGTCCGGACGGTCTTGCCGCCTGCGGCGGGGAGCGCCCTGCGGGCGCGTCCTCAAACTCCCCCAGCTACCGCTGGGAGGTGCCCCCGGACGGGCTGACAGCGGCTGAGGTCAGCCAAAACCAGCCCGTCCGGCGTTTGAGGACCCCGCCGCGCAGCGGTGGTGCGCCCCACGACCGGGGCAGGCCCTAGGGCGCGTATTCGGTTGTGATCAAGGGCTGGTCCGGGTGAGGTCCTTGATCCAGATCAATGAAGCGCGCAGGTGGAGGCCGGCGAGGTAGCT
>NZ_JBVIQR010000010.1:0-72120 GCF_055576875.1 Streptomyces sp. NPDC033229
AGCGAACACGTCAGCCAGCGTCCGAAGACGCAGGCCGGGACGGTCGGGGACCGCGCATCCCCGCTCGGCCAGGAGCGTGCGTACTTCTGCAATCGCACGGGTGATGGTGGAACGGTCGACACCGAACAGCAGCCCCAGCACCGAGTGCGGCAGGTCGTGCCGCAGATGGATCAGCGTGGCCGTCAGCCTGTCGACGAACACCAACTGGTGGCGAGCGCCGGCGCCCGCGGCCCGCTTTCTCGCCCCGCCCCGCGCAGCATGACGGCGACCCTCGACGCCGGCCTGCCACCGCACCGCCAACTCTTGCACCAGACCCGCGAGATGACGCCGAGAGATCCCTGTGAAGAGCTGATGTGCCAGTACCGCCCGATTGATCGTGATCGCCACAGCCGGATCATGCCACCAGCCAGGCACGACACTCACCCCGCTATCACGCACCAGCTCGTTAGACTCGGAGGCGACAGCCATGGAGGCGCACATGAGCACCGCAGTGGACCTGGCAGTGGACTCGGCCGAGCTGGACGAGATGTTCGCGGACATCTCGCGCATGAACGTGCCCGCCGGCTACCGGGTGGAGATCATCGAGGGAGAGATCGTCCTGAATCCGCAGCGCAAGGTGCATGCCACGATCATCCGGCGATTGAACAGGGCCTTGGAAGACGCTCGTGGAAGCGAGGCCAACATCCTCTGGGATGTGCGCATCGACTTCCCAGGTGTCCTCAACGGCTACGCCCCGGATGTGGCGCTGGTGAAGGACGACGCCGAGGAGGGCGACGAGGGCAGGCACGACTTCCGGGACGTGGAGTTCGTGGCCGAGGTCGTCTCGCGCGGCAGTCGGCGGGACGACTACGACGCCAAGCTGACGGTCTATGCCGCGTCCCGTGTGCCGACGTACGTCATCGTCGACCCGAAGAAGGCCACGGTGCACGTGTTCAGCGAGCCGCGTGACGGTGCGTACGCCGACGTGACGACCTATGCCTTCGGGGAGAAGTTCACGCTTCCGTTCCCCGAGATCACCATCGACACCGCGGGCTGGCCCCGCGACTGAGGCAGGCGGCCGGGATGGGTCAGCCCTTCGGGCCCTTGCCGTCCTGGTCCGGGTCCTCGTCCTTCTTCAGCGACTTGAGGAACTCCGGGTTGTCGTCCGGGGCCACCCACTGTCCGCCGCGCCCGCGGCCGTAGGCGCGTCCGCCGCCGGTGGCGGCGCGGCGCGGGCGGCCGGCGAAGAGCCAGGCGACGGGGCCGATGAGGACCTCGCCGAAGAGCAGGATGACGAACACCCAGGCGATCTTCGGCAGCCCGCGCACCTCGTTCTCCGGGGTGTTGAGGCAGTCGATGAAGGCATAGATCCACAACGCCAGGATCAGCAGAAGCGGCAGATACCTGAGCATGGTGGCGAGCCCCCAGTGAGCGGTGTACGGGCCGCTCGGCGGCCCCCGTGACCGCTCCAGGGTAGTGCGTGCTTGATACTGGAACGCATGGCTTATGACGATCTCCGCTCGTTCCTCCGGGCGCTGGAGCGCGACGGTGACCTCAAGCGCATCAAGGCCGAAGTCGACCCGTACCTGGAAATCGGGGAGATCGTCGACAGAGTGAACAAGGCGGGGGGTCCCGCGTTGCTCTTCGAGAACGTCAAGGGCGCCTCGATGCCGCTCGCGATGAACGTCTTCGGCACGGACCGCCGGCTGCTCAAGGCGCTCGGCCTGAAGTCCTACGACGAGATCAGCGACAAGATCGGCGGGCTGCTCAAGCCCGAGCTGCCGCAGGGCTTCGTCGGGATGCGGGAGGCGTTCGGCAAGCTGGGCGCGATGGCGCACGTACCGCCGCGCAAGGTCAAGGACGCCCCGGTCCAGGAAGTGGTGCTGACCGGCGACGACGTCGACCTGGAGCAGCTCCCGGCGCTGTTCACCTGGCCCGAGGACGGTGGCTCGTTCTTCAACCTGGGGCTGACGCACACCAAGCACCCCGAGACGGGCGTGCGCAACCTCGGCCTCTACCGCCTCCAGCGCCACGACAAGCGCACCATCGGCATGCACTGGCAGATCCACAAGGACAGCCGCAACCACTACCAGGTGGCGGCCAAGCGCGGCGAGAAGCTGCCCGTGGCGATCGCCTTCGGCGCCCCGCCGGCCGTGACGTACGCCTCGACGGCGCCGCTGCCCGGCGACATCGACGAGTACCTCTTCGCGGGCTTCGTCCAGGGCAAGCGGATCGAGATGGTCGACTGCAAGACCGTCCCGCTGCAGGTCCCGGCCAACGCCGAGGTCGTCATCGAGGGCTGGCTGGAGCCGGGCGAGATGCTGCCCGAGGGGCCCTTCGGTGACCACACCGGCTTCTACACGCCGCAGGAGCCGTTCCCGGCGCTGACCATCGACTGTGTGACGATGCGCCGGCGCCCGCTGCTCCAGTCGATCGTGGTGGGCCGGCCGCCGACCGAGGACGGTCCGCTGGGGCGGGCGACGGAGCGGTTCTTCCTGCCGCTGCTCAAGATCATCATTCCGGACATCGTGGACTACCACCTGCCGGAGTCGGGCGGCTTCCACAACTGCGCGATCGTCTCGATCGACAAGAAGTATCCGAAGCACGCC
The DNA here is from genome assembly GCF_055576875.1 of Streptomyces sp. NPDC033229. Lineage (NCBI taxonomy): Bacteria > Bacillati > Actinomycetota > Actinomycetes > Kitasatosporales > Streptomycetaceae > Streptomyces > Streptomyces sp. NPDC033229. Next base: position 2,589 of record NZ_JBVIQR010000010.1, read on the forward strand.
CAGAAGGTCATGCACGCCATCTGGGGCGCGCACATGATGTCGCTGACCAAGCTGATCATCGTGGTCGACGCGGACTGCGATGTGCACAACCTGCACGAGGTGTCCTGGCGGGCGCTCGGCAACACCGACTACGCCCGTGACCTCACCGTCGTCGAAGGCCCGGTCGACCACCTCGACCACGCCTCGTACCAGCAGTTCTGGGGCGGCAAGGCGGGCATCGACGCGACCGCGAAGTGGCCCGAGGAGGGCTACACCCGCGACGGCGGCTGGCCGCACATGGTCGAGTCGGACCCGGAAGTCGCCGATCGGGTGACGAAGCGCTGGAAGGAGTACGGGCTGTGATCCGTAGGCCGATGGTGGAAGGTGCGCGGCCGGGGTTTCCCCGCCACCGCGGGGACGAACCGGGGTACGGGCTGTGACCTCCGCCGCCGAAGGGGTCCTCGGCCCCGGCCCCGCGCCGTCCACCGGCAAGGTGAAGGCGTTCCTGCGCCTGGTGCTCATCGAGCACTCCGTCTTCGCACTGCCCTTCGCGTACATCGCCTCCCTCACCGCGATGTACCAGTGGGACGAGAACATCCACTGGGTCCGGCTGCTGCTGGTCACCGTCGCCATGGTGGGCCTGCGCACCTTCGCGATGGCCTGCAACCGGATCATCGACCGCGAGCTCGACGCCCGTAACCCGCGCACCGCCAATCGCGAGCTGGTCACCGGCGCCGTCTCCGTGCGCTCCGCGTGGACGGGCGCGCTGATCGCCGTCGCCTTCTTCCTGGGCGCCGCCGCGCTGCTCAACCCGCTCTGTCTGGCGCTCGCACCGCTCGCCGTGATCCCGATGGTGGTCTATCCGTACGGCAAGCGGTTCACGAACTTCCCGCACGCGATCCTCGGTCTCGCCCAGGCCATCGGCCCGGTCGGCGCCTGGCTGGCGATCACCGGCGAGTGGTCCTGGGACGCGGTCATACTCGGTCTCGCGGTCGGCGTGTGGATCGGCGGCTTCGACCTGATCTTCGGCTCCCAGGACGTGCTGGCGGACCGGGCGGAGGGCGTGAAGTCCGTCCCGGCCCGCTTCGGTGTCCCGGCCGCGCTGTACGGCGCGCGGGCCTGCCACGTCGTCACCACGGGCCTGCTGGTCTGGTACGCGCTGGCCACGAACGCCGGGCTGTTCTTCTGGGTCGGGCTGGCCGTGGTGATCGCGGCCTTCCTCTACGAGCACTCGATCGTGAAGCCGCACGACCTGTCGCGGCTGAACCGGGCGTTCTTCACCGTCAACGGGTTCATCGGGATTGCCCTGTTCGTGTGCGCGTTGCTCGATCTGCTGGTGCGCGGCCTGACCGTGTGAGTAGCCTCGACGCCTGGCCGTCCGTGGTTCCGGCCGGTTGATCCCCGGTCGCCGCAGGTGACCGGTGGGCTTCCGCTGCGCTGCGGATAGGCTCGGGACGTGGAGCCGTACGAACACACAACGCAACGCCGGCCCTGGGTGGTCGGGGTGTCCGGCGCGTCCGGGACCCCGTATGCCGCGTCCGTGCTGCGCGGTCTGCTGGCCGCGGGCGAGGACGTGGACCTGGTGGTCAGCCGCGCGTCGAGACTGACGCTGCTGGACGAGACCGGGATCGCGTTCCGGGACGCGCACTGGCGCGAGGATCTGCGGGACTGGCTGGCGCTGGGCGCCGACGGCAAGCCCGGGACCTTCGAGACCGACCTTGCCCGGGTGCGGTACTGGCCGGCCGGGGATCTCGCGGCGGGGCCGTCCTCCGGCAGTTACGCCGTGAAGGGGATGCTGATCGTCCCGGCGAGCACGGCCTGTGTGGCCGGGGTGGCGCTGGGGCTGTCGAAGGATCTGCTGCAGCGGGTCGCGAGCGTGACGCTCAAGGAACGGCGCCGGTTGGTGGTCGCGGTGCGGGAGACGCCGCTGAGCGGTCAGACGCTCAAGCAGCTCGTGGCGCTGGACGAGGCGGGCGCCGTGGTGCTGCCCGCCTCTCCGGCGTTCTACGCGGGGGCGACGCACATCCAGGATCTGGTGGACTTCGTCGCCGGGCGGGTGCTGGACGCGGCGGGGGTGCCGCACCAGCTCTACCGCCGGTGGAAGGGAGAGCTCGGTGCCGCGCGCTCCCCGGGTGAGGACTAGCGCTTCTTGGTGCGGCGGGTCTTGGCCTCGGCGCGGCGCTGGTCGGTGGTCTGGTGGGCACGCGAGCGGTTGGCCAGGTCCTGCAGCTCGCGCATCCGGGCGTAGGCCATCTCGATCGAGTACACGGGAAGCTCACTCCTGAAGGATCAACGTCGATCTGGTGAATGATTTACAGGGCATCTCCCCTGCATGCCTTAGATTCTACACGTAAACCGGCGACTTCGCTGATTATTTGAAAGGTGCCAGCCAATGGACGCGGTGGACAGGCAGCTCATCCAGGCCCTGCGGGAGAACGGCCGGGCCTCGTACGCGGAGCTGGGCAGGCTCGTGGGCCTGTCCGGGCCGAGCGTCACGGACCGGATCAACCGCCTGGAGGCGGCGGGAGTCATCACGGGCTACCGCGCGACCGTCGACTCCGCGTCGCTCGGCCTCGGGGTCACGGCGCTGATCGGCATCCAGCTCTCCGACGCCGCCGACCACGAGGACGTGGCGCGCCGGCTGCGCGACCTGGCGGAGATCGAGGACTGCTGGTTCATCGCCGGCGACGACTCGTACATGCTCAAGGTGCGCGTCGGTGACGTGGACGGCCTGGAGCGCACCATCCGGCGGCTGTCGGGCACCCGGGGCGTCGCGCGCACCCGGACGACGATCGTCCTCTCGACCAAGTGGGAGAACCGGGTCGGGGAGCTGCCCGAGGAGGCGTAGGCCTCCTTTGGCGGATGTCGTTGGCCCCTGCGGGCCGTGGCGTGTGCACCTCCGCTGCGCGGCGGTGTCCTCAATCGCCGGACGGGCTTGATTCGGCGGAGCTCAGCCAAAACCAGCCTGTCCGGCGATTGAGGACGCGCCCGCAGGGCGCTCGCCGCCGCAGGCGGCACGGACGGCCCGCAGTCGGCGGCGAAAACGCAAGGAGTACGCTCGACAGGGTTGCAAAAGCGGATGTTTGGAGAGGCGGGCGCATGGACGCGGGGCTCAAGCGCGAGCTGGAGGAGAAGGTCCACGCCGGGGAGCGGCTGACCCGCGAGGACGGCATCGCCCTCTACGAGTCCGACGACCTGGCCTGGCTGGGCGGTCTGGCCCACGAGGTGCGCACGCGCAAGAACGGTGACGTCGTCCACTTCAACGTCAACCGGCACCTCAACATGACGAACGTGTGCACCGCCTCGTGCGCGTACTGCTCGTTCCAGCGGAAGCCGGGCGAGAAGGACGCGTACACGATGCGCATCGAGGAGGCCGTCCGCCTCGCCAAGGCGATGGAGAACGAGAACCTCACCGAGCTGCACATCGTCAACGGCCTGCACCCCACGCTGCCCTGGCGCTACTACCCGCGCTCGCTGAAGGCCCTCAAGGAGGCGCTGCCGAACGTCTCCCTCAAGGCCTTCACCGCCACCGAGATCCAGCACTTCGAGAAGATCTCCGGCATGCCCGCCTCGGAGATCCTCGACGAGCTGATCGATGCCGGTCTGGAGTCGCTGACCGGCGGCGGCGCGGAGATCTTCGACTGGGAGGTCCGCCAGCACATCGTCGACCACGACACCCACTGGGAGGACTGGTCGCGCATCCACCGTCTGGTGCACGAGAAGGGGCTCAAGACCCCCTCCACGATGCTCTACGGGCACATCGAGGAGCCGCGCCACCGCGTGGACCACGTGCTGCGGCTGCGCGAGCTGCAGGACGAGACCGGCGGCTTCCAGGTCTTCATCCCGCTGCGCTACCAGCACGACTTCGTGGACATGAAGGACGGCAAGGTCCGTAACCGGCTCCAGGCGCGGACGACCATGGCGACCGGTGCCGAGGCGCTCAAGACCTTCGCCGTCTCCCGGCTGCTCTTCGACAATGTCCCGCACGTGAAGGTCTTCTGGGTCATGCACGGCGTGCAGACCGCGCAGCTCGCGCTGCAGCACGGCGCGGACGACATGGACGGCTCGGTCGTCGAATACAAGATCACGCACGACGCCGACAACTACGGCACGCCGAACAAGCTCGGCCGTGAGGACCTGCTGGACCTCATCCGCGACGCCGGCTTCCGCCCGGTGGAGCGCAACACCCGTTACGAGATCATCCGCGAGTACCCCGGCCCCGACGCCGCGCGCCGCGAGTCGCCGCAGCCGATGCGGATCTGACGTCCCGGAGGCGCGTTCCGGTTGCAGGAGAAGCCCTGGTGGACACGTCCGCCGGGGCTTCTGTCGTGTCTGCCGCGGGCTGTCCGCCTGGCCTGTCCATAAGTCATTGCGCTCTGATCTTCGTAATGGTTGCATGGCGTCCATGACCCTTACGTTCGTCCGTGATCCCCAGCTCACCCCCGCCCTCCGCGAGGAACTCGCCGACCTCTGGCTCGACGTCTCGCAGGCCGGTGGCGCCGTCGGTTTCGTGCCGCCCGTCACCGCCGAGGACATAGCGCCCGTCATGCGGCGGCAGTTGGACGACGTGACCGCCGGGGGGACGCGGATGCTCGGTGCATATGAGGGGGGCGCGGGCGGACGGCTGATCGGCACGGCCTTTCTCAAGCTCAACTCGCACCGCCTGATGACCCACTGGTGCACCCTCGTCACGGTCATGGTCCACCCCACGCTGCAGGGTGGCGGCCGGGGCAAGGCAATGGTGCGCGAGGCGATAGAGATGGCCCGCGACCTGGACTTCCATGCTGTGCGGCTGGGCGTGCGGGGTGGCGAGGGCACCGAGCGCTTCTACGAGACCGTCGGTTTCAAGGAGGTCGGCCGGGTGCCCGCCGCGATCCGCGTCGCGCCGGACGATCATCGCGACGACATCACGATGTGGCTCCCCCTGGTCTGATCCCTATCGGTCCGTGCTTGACTGGACGGTGACCCTTTCGGTTGCCGTTGAGAAGAAGGTCCCGTCCGTGAGTAGCCAGAAGTTCGCCTCGCTCCGCTACACCGCTCTGCGGTTCGGTCTGCTCATCGCCTGCTTCGGTGTCGTCTACGGGCTCTGCTGGGCGGGTGCCGTCCCGATCGCCGCGCGCGGCTCGAACCTCATCTGGATGATCCTGCTCGCGCTCGTCATCTCCGCCCCGCTCAGCTGGGTGCTGCTGCGCAAGCAGCGTGACGCCATGTCCGAGCAGATCGTCGAGCGCGTGGACCGCGCGAAGCAGAAGCTGGCCGCCAACAGCGGCCAGGAGGACGCGACCGCCTGAATCCCCCAAGCGGGAACTACCCGGACCATCGGGTGTAATCCCGCTCACAACGCATAGACGCCCCCTCGCAGAGCGACCGCTCCGTGAGGGGGCGTCCGGCGTATTCCGGCCGTACGCGTGTGCTTGAACTCAAAGGAGAGCTTTGAGTTGCCCAAAGGCCGAGTGTTAACGTATTCGACATGAAGACAGCAGCAGCGCACCGATCAGCCGTGAGCCCCGTGCTCGTGGCGCGCCTGCACGTCGATCTTTGCCGCTGCGTGTCCGCGGCCTGTTGCCGCCGCTGACGTCACGACCGCCGCGGCCGGAGATCCCGTCTCTACGGACCTCCTGGCGCCTGAACGCCCTTTTTCTTACTTCCGTCCCCGGAGATCCCCGTGCCTTCGACACCCGCGTCCGCCGCCACGGCCACCCGCCGGCGCATACCCAAGGTCCCGTTCTGGGCCCAGATCCTGCTCGGCCTCATGCTGGGCGCCCTGCTCGGCTGGGCCGCCCAGAGCGGTGACATCCACTGGCTCGAGGTCACCCTCGGCAAGATCGGCGACATCTTCGTCCAGCTGCTGATGGTCGTGATCGCCCCGCTGGTCTTCTTCGCCATCCTGGTGTCGATCACCAATCTGCGGAACGTCTCCAACGCCGCCCGGCTGGCCACCCGCACGCTGCTCTGGTTCATGATCACGTCGCTGATCGCGGTCGTCATCGGCCTCGCGATCGGCCTGCTCACCGACCCCGGCTCCGGCACCGGCCTCACCCCGGCCGACGGCGCCGAGCCCAAGAAGCACGGCTCGTGGCTGGACTTCCTGACCGGGATCATCCCGACCGACGTGATCACGCCGTTCACCGAGTTGAACGTGCTCCAGATCGTCTTCATGGCCGCCGCCGCGGGCATCGCCATCCTCCAGATCGGCGACAAGGCCAAGCCCGTCCTCGACCTCAGCCAGGCCGCGCTGGACCTGCTCCAGAAGGTTCTGTGGTGGGTCATCCGGCTCGCCCCGCTCGGCAGCCTCGGCCTGGTCGGCACGGCCATCGCCACCTACGGCTGGAACCTGATCGGCAAGTACGCGACGTTCACCGCCGACATCTACGTCGGCTGCGCCATCGTGCTCTTCGGCGTCTACCCGGTGCTGCTCGCCACCGTCGGCAAGGTCAACCCGCTGCGGTTCTACAAGGGTGCCTGGCCGGCCATTCAGCTGGCCTTCGTCTCCCGCTCCTCCGTCGGCACGATGCCGCTGACGCAGAAGGTCACCGAGCGCCTGGGTGTGCCGAAGGAGTACGCGTCCTTCGCCGTGCCGTTCGGCTCGACGACCAAGATGGACGGCTGCGCCTCGATCTACCCCGCCATCGCCGCGATCTTCGTCGCGCAGGTCTTCGACGTGCCGCTGGAGATCCGTGACTACGTCCTGATCGCCTTCGTCTCCGTGATCGGCTCGGCCGCCACCGCCGGTCTGACCGGTGCGACCGTGATGCTGACCCTCACGCTGTCGACGCTGGGCCTGCCGATGGCCGGTGTCGGTCTGCTGCTGGCCATCGACCCGATCGTGGACATGATGCGCACCGCGACGAACGTCGCAGGTCAGTCGGTCGTTCCGATCCTCGTCGCCTCCCGGGAGAAGATCCTCGACCGTGCGGCGTACGACTCGGCCGACGGGTCGAAGCTCGACGACGCCCCGGGCGCGGAGCCGCAGCCGGTAGCGGCGTGATCCGTACGGCTTGATCCGCACCCTCGACGGCATCCCTCCTCCCCGTAAAATTACCAGCCGGTAACGTGACGGGGGCGGAGGGATGTTTGTTGTGAAAACCGCACAGACCGCACAGACCGACGCTGCTCAGGTCAGCACCGAGGCCAGGACCGGCGCCGGGATCAGGACCAAGGTCAAGACCAAGCGGATGCCGCGCGAGGTGCGCGAGCGCCAGATGCTCGACGCGGCGGTGGAGATCTTCGCGCGACGCGGCTACGCCGCGGCGTCCATGGACGAGATCGCCGAACTGGCGGGGGCATCGAAACCGCTCGTCTATCTCTATCTGAACTCGAAGGAAGACCTCTTCAGCGCCTGCATACGGCGCGAGTCCGAGGCGCTGGTGACCGCGGTGCGGTCCGCCATCGACCCGGAGGCGTCCCCCGACGGCCGGCTGTGGAGCGGGCTGCTCGGCTTCTTCGCGCACACCGCGGCCCACCCCGACGCCTGGGCGGTGCTGCACTGCCAGGCCCGGACGCACGGCGAGCCGTTCGCCTCGGCCGTCTGCGCGATGCGGCAGGAGATCGTCGACGTGGTCACCCAGCTCATCGCCGCGACGGCCCGGGAGGCCGCCTGCGCCGCCGAACCCGGCGGGCGGGAGATCTCCGGCCTGGCGCACGCGCTCGTCGGGGCCGCCGAGTCGCTCGCCGCGTGGGCCAACACCCGCGGCGACGCCGCCCCCTCGGAGAAGGAGACGGCGTCGACGCTGATGAACCTCGTCTGGGCGGGCCTGGGGAATCTCATGAACGGCCGGTGCTGGTCCGCGGCGCGGGGCTGAGCCCCCAGGTTCCGGCGCTCCGTGGCGGCGAGCGCCCTGCGGGCGCGTCCTCAAACGCCGGACGGGCTCGATCAGCCCGTCCGGCGTTGGATCAACCGCAGTTGCCCACGGTCGGCCTGCCCGCGAACCGGTCCGCCAGCCAGTCGGCCGCCGGGATCGACTCGGTGATCACGCCCAGGACGTGCTCGCCGAGCGGCAGCGCCTTCCACTGCACGTTCGCGCCCTTGGCGCACCAGTCCGCGCGCAGTTTCTTGCCGACCGCGTACGGGATCAGCTCGTCGATGACGCCGTGGTAGAGGTACACGGGCCGGTCGGGGGCGCGGGTGCCGAGGTCGGATGAGCGCAGGACGCGCTGCCAGTCCGCCTCGTGGAGGGGGTTCTTGACGGTGACGTCGGAGATCTTCCGGAAGAGGCCCGCCACCGCGTCGATCGCCACGCAGTGCTTCTTCATGAAGTCGACGTAGCCGCGGCCCTTGTCGTTCAGATAGCGGTCCAGGTCCAGCTCCGGGAAGGCCGCGTTCTGGCCCGTGGCGGCCATCAGGACGAGACCGGCGCCGATGCCGCCGTTGTTGAAGTCGGCGGTCTTGAGGAGGTCGGCCGGGACACCACCGGTGGCCGTGCCTCTGACGTCCAGCTCGGGTGCGTAAGCCCCGTGCAGCTCGGCAGCCCAGCTCGATGCCTGCCCGCCCTGCGAGTAGCCCATGATCCCGACGGGGGAGTCCGTGCCGAGGCCCGCTTCCGGCAGCCGCTGCGCGGCGCGTGCCGCGTCGAGCACGGCATGGCCCTCGGCGCGGCCGACCGCGTACGTGTGCTCGTCGGGCGTGCCGAGGCCCTCGTAGTCGGTGACGGCGACGGCCCAGCCGCGCAGGGTCAACTGCTGGATGAGATTGGCCTCCAGGGTGGTCCCGTACGGGAAGCCCGCCGAGGGGGCGCACGCGTCACCGAGGCCGACGGTCCCGACGGCGTACGTGATCAGCGGCCGCGGCCCCTTCCGGCCGTCCCGGGGGACGATCACGGTGCCGGAGACGACGTTCGGGGTGCCCTTGGCGGTGGTGGAGCGGTACGTGATGTGCCAGGCCCGGGTGTTCGTGGGCTGGCCGGGCAGGGGGTGGAAGGACGTGGGCGCGGAACTGACGATGTCGCCGGGGGCTCCGCCGCCCCGGTCCGGCTGCCCGGCCGAGGCGGGGCCCGCCAGGGCGAACGCGGCCGCCAGCGCGGCGAGGGCGGCCAGGGCTCTGGTACGCAGGTGCATGCGGCTCTCCCGAATGTCCAGTGGTGCCGAACCGGTTGGGGCGACCGTAGTGACCGGCGGGTAATCCGGGCGCTGACCGGGACGCTCAGCTTTGCTGACCCCGCCGCATGCCCTCGTGCCACTCGCCGCTCTCGGTGCTCAGCAGCCGGTACGCGCCCGGCGTGGTCCCCGTCCAGCGCCGGAACGCCCGGTGGAAGGCGGTGTCCTCGGAGAAGCCCAGCCGGGCCGCGAGCTCGGCGATCGGCTCCCGGCTCGCCGCGAGACCGCTGATCGCCGCGTCCCGCAACACCCCGTCCCGCAGCAGCCGGTAGGAGGTGCCCTCCTCCTGGAGCCGCCGCCGGAGCGTCGCCGGGCTCATCGCTAGCCGCGCCGCGACCTCGGCCACCTCCGGCAGCCGGGCCGGCCGCCGCCCCTCGCGCAGCGCGGTGCCGAACGCCCGCCGCACCTGCTCGGCGACCGTCGTCCCGTACTCGCGGCGGCTGAGCAGATCGGCGGGCGCCCGCCGCAGCAGCTCCGCGAGGCCCGCCTCGTCGCGGACCACGGGCGCGGCCAGCCACTGCGCGTCGAACCCGGCCCCCGTGCGCCGCGCGCCGAACCGCACGGGGCAGCCGAAGAGCAGCCCGTACTCGCCCGCGTACGGCGGGGCGGGGAAGGCGAACTCCGCCCAGCGCAGGGCGATCCGGCGGCCGATCAGCCAGCTCGCCAGCCGGTGCCAGACGATGACCACGCACTCGGCGAGGAAGCGCCCCTCGGCATAGCCGCGCAGGTCGTTGCGGACGGTGAACACCGCCTCCGCGCCCCGGCGTTCGAGCGCCAGATCGGGCCCGCCGGGGAAGAGCCCGTAGAAGCGGACGCCCCGCTCCAGCGCCGCGCCGAGGTCGCGGCAGCCCAGGCACGCGGAGCACATCATGGCGAACGTGCCGTTCCTGCTGGGCGTGGGCCCGAGCCCCAGGAACTCGTCCCGCGTCGCCCGGTGCAGCGCCTTCACCAGCGAGGTGAACTGCTCGGGCGTCACCCGCGCCCGGTCGTCCGCGAGCAGCAGCGGCGGGATCCGCGCGGTCTGCAGCAACGGCACGGTGTCGATGCCGAGCCGCCGGGCGCCGCCGAGCGCGGCCCGTACGTGGTGCACGGTGATCGTCCGCCTGCCCATGCCCTGCACGGTAGCCCCGATGAGCGCCGGGGTCAGCGGCGCTGACGCTTCCGGTCATCCCCGGTCCGGGGCCGCGCTTCGTAGCGTCGGGCGTACGGATCCGAGGGAGGCGTCATGCGCGACGGTCGGCAGGTACCGGGCACGCTCGCGGAGTTCGTGGAGGAGGCGGCGCGGCGGTACGGGGAACTGCCCGCCCTGCGCTTCAAGTCCCCGGGCGGCGACTGGACGGAGGTCGGCTACGACGCTCTTCGCGAGTCCGTACGGTCCGTCGGGCGGGGCCTCGTCGCCCTCGGCGTGCGCCCGGACGACCGGGTGGCGATTCTGGCCGAGACGTGCCCGGAGTGGACCTACGCCCATTTCGCGATCCTGGCCGCCGGCGCGGTTGTCGTCCCCGTCTATCCGACGGCGGGTGAGGACGAACTCGCCTGGGTGCTCGGGGACTCGGCGGCGACGGTGGTGATCTGCGAGGACGCGGCCCAGGCGGCCCGGGTCGAGGCCCTGCGGGCGAAGCTGCCGGGGCTACGGCACGTGGTGCGGATCGCCGGGGAAGGCGGGGAAGGCGGGGAAGGCGGGGAAGGCACGATCGACGGGCGGGCCGCCGAGCTCGGGTCCGGGCCTGCGTCTGCGGTCGGGCCCGCGCCTGGGTCCGCACCCGGGTCCGAGTCCGCGTCCGGCGCTCGGGCCGCGGCTCTGCCGGGGACGGGGCCGGGTGCGGGTGGTGACGGGAGCGGCGTCCGCCGTCGCGGGGGTGCCCCGCCGCTGCTCGGGGCGCTGCCCCAAGCGCCCTTGGCGGAACTCCTCGCGCGGAGCGCGACCCGCACCGGCGATGATCTCTGCGCCATCGTCTACACCTCCGGCACCACCGGCCTTCCCAAGGGCTGTCGGCTCACGCACGGCAACTTCACGGCCGTCCAGGACGCCACCGCCGACCTCATCGAGGGCGGTCCCGGCGACACCACGTATCTCTACCTCCCCCTCGCCCACCTCCTCGCCCAGCTCATCCAGCTCACGTGCCTGCGCCAGGGCGGCACGCTCTGCTACTTCGGCGGCCGGATCGAGAACGTCGTCGCCGAGCTCGCCGAGGTCCGGCCCACGCATCTGCCGTCCGTGCCCCGGCTCTTCGAGAAGGTGCACGCCACCGTCGCCTCGCTCGCCGAGTCACGCGGCCAGGACGGCCGGGACCGCTTCGAGGCCGCCGTACGGACCGGAGTCGAGGTCGCCGAACTGCGCGCCCGGGGCGAGGAGCCCACCGGCCCGCTCCGCGCGGCCTGGCAGGCGGCGGACGAGAGCCTGTTCTCCCTCGTCCGGGCGGCGTTCGGCGGGCGGCTGCGCTGGGCGCTCACCGGCGGCGCCCCCATCGCGCCGCAGACCATGGACTTCCTGCGGGCCTGCGGTATCCGGGTCTTCGAGGGCTACGGCATGACCGAGTCGGCCGGGGTGATCTCCCTCAACCACCCGGGGGCGGTCCGGTACGGGACGGTCGGCCGGCCGGTGCGCGGCTGCGAGGTGCGGATCGCGGCGGACGGCGAGGTGCTTGCCCGGGGGCCCGGGGTCTTCCCCGGCTATCACGCCAATCCGGCCGCGACCGACGAGGCGCTGGACCCGGATGGCTGGCTGCACACCGGCGACCTCGGCAGCCTCGACGCGGACGGCTTCCTCCGGATCACCGGCCGCAAGAAGGACCTGATCATCACGTCGGGCGGCAAGAACCTCACCCCCTCGCTGGTGGAGGCCGCCATCCAGCAGTCCCGCTGGGTCTCGCGCGCGGTGATGATCGGCGACGCCCGTCCGTACCCCGTCGCGCTGATCACCCTGGACGCGGAGGAGATCGCGGCCTGGGCCCGGGGCGAGGGGCTGGACCCGGGCCGGGGGCATGCCGGGCACCCGTTCGTGCGGGCCCGCTGCCAGGAGGCCGTCGACGCCGCGAACGCCCAGGTGGCCCGGCCCGCCCGGATCCGGGCGTTCACGATTCTGGACGAGGACTTCACGGTCGGCGGCGGGGAGCTGACCCCCACCCTGAAACTGCGGCGCTCCGCGATCGCGAACCGTTACGCGGCGGAAATCGATGCGTTGTACGAGCGATAGCGGAAAAGGATGATCCGGTTAGCGGCGAAAGGCGTGCGGGTTCTGTGCGTCATGAGTTCAACAAGGTTCGGCAGAGCCGTGAGATCCGGGTGAGCCGACCGCCTTGAGAAAAGGCAGGAGCCCTGCCCCTCCGCCGTAGCGGGGGAGCAGGGCTCCTTGGGTACAGCACGTCGACCGCGATCGGTCGAGCCGTCGCACCGGAGGGATCCGAGGATCAGACCGGGGTGACGTTCTCCGCCTGCGGGCCCTTCGGGCCCTGCGTGACGTCGAAGTTGACCTGCTGGTTCTCCTCGAGGGAGCGGAAGCCAGAGGCGTTGATCGCGGAGTAGTGGACGAAGACGTCGGGGCCCCCGCCGTCCTGGGCAATGAAGCCAAAGCCCTTTTCAGCGTTGAACCACTTCACGGTTCCGGTAGCCATAAAGCCCTCCTTGGGCCCAAAGGGTTGCCCTGCTCCAGAACCTGCGAGAAGTCTGAAAACTACAAAAGCCTGCGGGGTCACATGCTCCGCAGGCTCTGTACTGCAAGGGAAACCAAACTGCAACTTGCGGCGAGCGTAGCACGGTGGGTTCGCGCTGGGAAAGAGTCGAAGATCACGCTGTTCACAGGTTTTCGGCGCCTCCCGCGCGGAAAAGATCGACGATCGGGCCCGGCGCGGCGCGACCCCCGCCCCCGCCTTCCCGGCGGCCCGGGGCTAGCCTCCGGATGTGGACATTTCAGCCTCGGACCCAGCGATCCCCGCCACCCGCGCCGGCCTGCCGCCGGAGCGGCTGCGCAGCCGCCCCCGCGTCGGACACATCCAGTTCCTCAACTGTCTGCCGCTCTACTGGGGCCTCGCGCGCACCGGCACGCTGCTCGACCTGGACCTGACCAAGGACACCCCCGAGAAGCTCAGCGAGCAGCTCGTCCGGGGCGAGCTGGACATCGCCCCGATCACCCTCGTCGAGTTCCTGAAGAACGCCGACGACCTCGTCGCGCTGCCGGACATCGCCGTCGGCTGCGACGGCCCGGTCATGTCCTGCGTGATCGTCTCCCAGCTGCCGCTGGACCAGCTGGACGGGGCCCGGGTCGCCCTCGGCTCCACCTCGCGGACGTCCGTGCGCCTGGCGCAGCTGCTGCTCGCCGACCGGTACGGGGTGCGGCCGGAGTACTACACCTGCCCGCCCGACCTCGGCCTGATGATGCGGGAAGCGGACGCCGCCGTGCTGATCGGGGACGCCGCGCTGCGGGCCTCGCTGCACGACGCCCCCCGGCTCGGCCTGCAGGTCCACGACCTCGGGCAGATGTGGAAGGAGTGGACGGGGCTGCCGTTCGTCTTCGCCGTCTGGGCCGCCCGCCGCGACTACCTGGCCCGCGAGCCGCGCATCGTCTCCAAGGTCCACGAGGCGTTCCTCGCCTCCCGGGACCTGTCCCTGGAGGAGGTCGGGAAGGTCGCCGAGCAGGCGGCGCGCTGGGAGTCCTTCGACGCGGAACTGCTGGAGCGCTACTTCACGACACTGGACTTCCGTTTCGGACCGGACCAGCTCGCCGGGGTGGCCGAGTTCGCCCGCCGCACGGGCCCGACGACCGGTTTCCCAGCCGATGTGCGGGTGGAACTGCTGAAGTCCTGACCCCCGGGCGGGGATCAGGACTTCGGAGCTGCCTGCGGCGGGGGCGCGGGGCGGCGGACCGGGATCAGGTCACCGGGCCGCCCGGCCCCGGGCCTTCGGGTCAGGAGGCCGGCGTCGGGCCTTCCATGTTCTTGCTGATGTACTGGATCAGGCCCTCGCCCATGCTCGGCACGTAGGTGTGCGCGTTGTGCGAGCCGCCCGGGATCTCCCGGAGCATGGTGTGGACCGGGCCCTTGCCGTACGTCGCCATGAACTTCTTGACGTTCTGCATGACGATCGGGGGCTCCTTGGTGCCGACCTGGAAGGCCAGGTAGACGTCCGGGCCCTTCCGGTTGATCAGCTCCTGGGCCAGCTTCTCCGGGTTGTTCTCCTGCTTCTCCTTCTCGTGACCGGCCCACAGCGGGGAGTCCGGCACGATGTCCGGGCCGGACGCGATCACGGCCTTGAAGCGGTCCGGGTACTTCATGACGGCCTTCAGGCCGGCGAAGCCACCGGAGGAGGAGCCCATGAACGCCCAGCCGTCACGCGACTTCAGGGTCCGGAAGTTCTGCTTGACCAGGTCCGGGACGTCCTCGGTCAGCCAGGTGCCCATCTTCGCCTGGCCGGGGATGTCACTGCCGTCGTAGTAGTACTTCTCGTCCGGGTTCAGGACCGGCATGGCCAGGATGAAGGGCAGGCTCTTGCCTTCCTTCGACCACTTGGCGATGGAGGACTGGAGCTTGAGGTCCGTGCCCATCCAGTAGTTGTTCGGGTAGCCGGGACCGCCGGGCAGGGCGATCATGACCGGGAAGCCGCTCTTCTTGTACTGCGGGTCGTTGTACTGCGGCGGGGCCCAGACCCACACCTTGCCCTTGAAGCCGGACTTCTTGCCGTCCAGCGTCACGACGCCGATCTTCGTGCCGTCGCCCAGGGAGTTGGCTATTCGGAAGTCCGCCTTGGGACCCGTCGGCATGAGGACCTTGGAGTCCGCGGGCTGCGCACCGTTCTGGCCGCCGGCCTGGCCGCCCGTGCCACCCGTGGCGGGCTCGTCGTTGCCGAAGCTGACGGGCTTGCCCTTGTCGGTGAACGGGGGGATCTCGAAGTAGCTCATGACGGGCCAGGCGATCAGCCCGAGCACGGCTATCGACGCCACAACGATGATCCATCGTTTGGCGCGAGAGGCCCGGTGGTGGCCCTGGGACCGGTAGGCCCCCTCGTGTGAGTGCGGCATCGCGTCGCTCCGGATGATCCTGCTGCCCCGAAGGACATGACGGTTTGTTCCGACCTTGCAGATGGGCAAACCAGGCTGCGGGGTTCCTGCCGGGCGTCGTGAATTGAGTCATAGGCTGATTTCCGGGGCCGTACCGGCCGCCGCAGGGGGAGACGGGGAGCCCGATGCAACCACTTCTGTCCGAGGATCCGCAGGTCATCGGCGCCTACCGGCTGCTGGGCCGGCTCGGAGCGGGCGGCATGGGCCGGGTCTACCTGGGTCGCAGCGCGGGCGGCCGCACGGTGGCGGTGAAGGTCGTCCACCCCCATTTCGCGCTCGACGACCAGTTCCGGGCCCGCTTCCGGCGCGAGGTGGAGGCCGCCCGGCGGGTCGGCGGCGCGTGGACGGCGCCGGTGCTGGACGCCGATCCGGACGCCGCCGTGCCGTGGGTGGCCACGGGTTATGTGGCGGGCCCCGCGCTCTCCCAGGCCGTGACGGAGACGGGCCCGCTGCCGGAGCCGACCGTGCGGGTGCTGGGCGCGGGCCTCGCGGAGGCCCTGTCGGCCGTGCACGCGCTGGGCCTGGTGCACCGGGACGTCAAACCCTCCAACGTGCTGCTGGCCCTCGACGGCCCCCGGCTGATCGACTTCGGTATCGCCCGCGCGACGGACGGCACCG
Organism: Streptomyces sp. NPDC033229; assembly: GCF_055576875.1. NCBI lineage: Bacteria > Bacillati > Actinomycetota > Actinomycetes > Kitasatosporales > Streptomycetaceae > Streptomyces > Streptomyces sp. NPDC033229. Next base: position 18,331 of record NZ_JBVIQR010000010.1, read on the forward strand.
CGTCCCTGACCGCCACGGGCGTCTCCATCGGCTCGCCCGGCTATATGTCGCCCGAGCAGATCCTGGGCGAGGAGGTGACGGGGGCGGCCGATGTCTTCTCCCTCGGCGCGGTCCTCGCCTACGCGGCCACGGGCCGGCCGCCGTTCTCCGGCGACAACTCCGCCTCCCTCCTCTACAAGGTCGTCCACGAGCCCGCGGAGCTCGGCCCGCACCTCACCGGCGATCTGCGCGCCCTCGTCTCCGACTGCCTGGCCAAGTCCCCCGCCGCCCGCCCCACCCCCGGCGACATCGTCCGCCGGCTCGCGACGGCGCCCGGTGCGCTGCCCCTCGTACGGCCCGGCTGGCTGCCCGCACCGCTGGTCGAGCAGGTGAGCGTGCGGGCGGTGGAACTCCTGGACCTGGAGCCGGCCGCGGAGGCCGCAGCGACGGGCGGCGGCTTCGGGCCGCCCGATCCGTCGTACGGGAGGGGCCTGGCGGACGACCGCCCGCGGGCACACGAGCTGACACAGCCGTCGTACCCGCCGATGCCCCCGCGGCCGCGGCCCCCGGCGGAGGGGACGACGGCCGGGCAGGGCGAGAAGAAGATCGCGCTGTCCGTCGGCGCGAGCGGCCGCGACCGGGAGCCGGGCAGACCACGGCGGGTGAGCTGCACGCTCGTGCTGTCGGTGGCCGGGGCGCTGGCCGCGGCGACGACGGCGGCGTTCGTCTTCGACCTGCTGCCGGGGTCCGGCAGGAACGCCCACAAGGAGGCCGCGCGGAAGCCGTCCGCGACCGCCTCGTCGGCGCCGACGGCGTCCGACGTGCCGCAGGCCTTCCGCGGCACCTGGACCGGCAACGTCCTGCAGTCCAACGGCACCCCCAACGGCACGATGACCAGCACCATCACGGGCGGCGCCAAGGGCACGTACGTGATCCGGACGAAGTACTCCGTGCTGAACGTCGTGGAGTGCCGCAGCAAGGCGAAACTGATCTCCGCCACCGACCGGAAGCTCACGCTGGAGGAGGTCACCGACGGGGAGCGGAGCCCGCTCTGCACGGGCGAGACGTCCACGGTCACCTACACCCTCGAAGCGGACGGCAAGCTGTCGTTCGCCTCCGACGACCCCAAGGGCGGCAAACCCACGTCCAAGCTCGCCAAGAGCGTCGGCTGACCGCCCCCACTGCCCTGACCCACCGGCCTGTCAAGGCCCTGGCGTAGGGTGAATCGTCGTACACAACCCCTCCGAAGGGACGCCCGGTGACCGAGACCGCCGACCTCACGTCCGTCAATCTCGCAGCCGTCCTCGACCGGGCCGCCGCCGGTGGCCGGATCACCCCGGAGGAGGCGCTCGACCTGTACCGGTACGCGCCGCTGCACGCGCTGGGCTCGGCGGCCGACGCCGTGCGCCGCAGGCGCTACGCGGGTACCGAGCACATCGCGACGTACATCATCGAGCGCAACATCAACTACACGAACGCATGCGTCACCGCGTGCAAGTTCTGTGCCTTCTACGCCGCGCCGAAGAGCGACAAGGTGTGGACCCGCGACCTGGACGACATCCTGCGCCGCTGCGAGGAGACCGTCGCCCTGGGCGGCACACAGATCATGTTCCAGGGCGGTCACCACCCGGACTACGGCGTCGAGTACTACGAGACGCACTTCTCGGCGATCAAGAAGGCGTACCCGCAGCTCGTCATCCACTCCCTCGGCGCCTCCGAGATCGAGCACATGTCCCGGATCTCCGGCGTCACCGCCGAGGAGGCCATCCGCCGCATCCACGCCGCGGGTCTCGACTCCTTCGCGGGCGCGGGCGCCGAGCTGCTCCCGGAGCGGCCGCGCAAGGCCATCGCGCCGCTCAAGGAGTCCGGCGAGCGCTGGCTGGAGATCATGGAGCTGGCCCACAACCTGGGTGTCGAGTCGACCTCCACCATGCTGATGGGCACCGGCGAGACGAACGCCGAGCGGATCGAGCACCTGCGGATGATCCGCGACGTGCAGGACCGCACGGGCGGCTTCCGCGCCTTCATCCCGTACACCTACCAGCCCGAGAACAACCACCTGAAGGGCCAGACGCAGGCGACGCTCTTCGAGTACCTGCGCATGATCGCCATCGCGCGGCTCTTCCTCGACAACGTCGCCCACATCCAGGGCTCGTGGCTGACCACCGGCAAGGAGGTCGGCCAGCTCTCCCTGCACTACGGCGCGGACGACCTCGGCTCGATCATGCTGGAGGAGAACGTGGTCTCCTCGGCCGGTGCGAAGCACCGCTCCAACCGCATGGAGATCATCGACCTCATCCGCAAGGCGGGCCGGGTCCCGGCGCAGCGCGCCACGACGTACGAGCACCTGCTCGTGCACGACGACCCGGCGAACGACCCGGTGGACGACAGGGTCGTCTCGCACCTGTCCTCGACGGCCATCGAGGGCGGCACGGCGCACCCCGAGCTGAAGCTCGTCGCTTCCGACTGAGGGCCGCGTGGTGCTGACGCTTCACACGGCGCCCTTCGTGCGCCGCACCTGGGACGCGGAACCGATCGCCGACGGCGGTGTCGCCGTCGACGGCGACCGGATCGCGGCGGTCGGCCCGCTCACGGAGCTGCTGGAGCGGTTCCCGGGCGCGCGGGTGCGCAAGTGGCCCGGCACGCTCGGCCCGGCGCTGGTGCACGAGGGCCCGCTGCCGGACGCGCCCAGCCCGCGCGAGCGGGTGCACGAGGTGCTCAAGCGGGGCGGCGGGGCGGTGCTGGCCGAGCACGTGGCGGATCCCGAGCTGCGGGCGGCGGCGGGGCGGGTCGGTGTGGCCGTCCTGGGGCGGGTACGGCCGGTGGCGATCGCCGAGGCCGGGCGCGCGGATCTGGCGGCGTTCACCGAGGACGGGCGGTGCGTCGCGACGGTGCTGGGCGGGCGGTTGGTGCATCGTCGGGCCTGACGGCCTGCGGCCGTGCGTCGTCAAAGGCGTTACGGGTAATCATCACTTCGGGTGGCACTACCGTCGTATGTAGGACCGCGAACCGTACCTACGTCCACACTCGCGTCCATGGGAGCAGTCATGAGCGCAGAACGGCTGGAGAAGGCCACTCCTGAGAACTGGATGTTCCCGCCTCCGGAGGGCTGGACGTTCAACCAGGTGAAGGACTTGGAGCTGCCCTTCGACTGGGAACTCGTGGACGGAGTGATCGTGGTTCGGGGGAGGACGGTTCTATGGCACAACCAGGTGCGGAGCAGGATCGAGGGGCGCTTGGCCGAAGCCGCGTGTGAGCCTTACGCCGCTCTCTCCGAACAGTGCGTCCTCATCGACGACTACAACCCCCCGGTCCCCGATGTCGTTGTCTTCGACAAGCTGGACCTCAATATCTTTGAGACGGAGTGCATCCCCGTCGAGAAGGCTGCTCTGTTGGTCGAGGTGGTCTCCCCGGGTTCGCGCCAGGACGACCGCGTCCGTAAGCCTGCCCTGTACGCGGCGGCAGGCGTGCCGTACTACTGGCGCGTGGAGCGAGGTGAGGACCACCTTCCTGAGGTGCACGAATTCTGGCTCCACCGTGACCGGGGTGAATACATCCCGCGCCCCGAGCGTCCGTGTCACACCGGCAAGCTGGAAACCGACTTTCCCTTCCCCGTCGTGATCGACCTGGCTGAGCTCATCAAGCTCTGACGGGCGGTTTCGCTGCACCGTCAGTGATCCGTCAGGACGCCGTCGCCGCACGTCAGAGCCGCATCAAAGGGAGCCGTTCCTCCCGCTTCACCCGCCAGGATGGAAACCGCGGGGACGGCCGCTCAGGCCGCTTCGCGATGCGCCCTGTGGAGGGCCCGGGCAGCCATACGTACTGCCGGGCCGCAAGGACGCGCACGCCGGAGGAAGCAGCGGCCGTCGAGGGGGCGGTCAGGCAGAGGGCCGGCGGTCCCGGGAAGCGGGGGTTTCCGGGGCGGCGCAGTCGGCATCGCGAGGCGGCGGCCCGCCAAGGGGAGCGGGCCGTCCTCGACCAGGCGAATGGGGGTACCGGCGCCCCCCGCCGGACGCGCACCATGAACAATGGGAGCGTGACCCGAGCATCCCTGGACAAGCAGCCGCACGAAGTCGCCGCGATGTTCGACGACGTGGCGGCGAAGTATGACCTGACCAACGACGTACTGTCGCTCGGCCAGGCCCGTCTGTGGCGTAAGGCTGTGGCCCGCGCGGTGGCCGCGCGGCCGGGGGAGAAGGTGCTGGACCTCGCGGCCGGCACGGGCACCTCCTCGATGCCCTTCACCGCCGACGGCGCCTACGTCGTGCCGTGCGACTTCTCCGTCGGCATGCTGCGCGAGGGCAAGAAGCGCCACCCGTGGCTGCCGCTCACCGCCGGTGACGCCACCCGGCTGCCCTTCGCGGACGACGTGTTCGACGCCGTCACGATCTCCTTCGGGCTGCGCAACGTGCAGGAGACCGACACCGCGCTGCGCGAGCTGCTGCGGGTGACCAAGCCCGGTGGGCGCGTGGTGATCTGCGAGTTCAGCCACCCCACGTGGGCGCCGTTCCGCACGGTCTACACCGAGTACCTGATGCGGGCCCTGCCGCCGGTCGCGACGGCCGTCAGCAGCAACCCCGACGCGTATGTCTATCTCGCCGAGTCCATCCGCGCCTGGCCCGACCAGGCCGCGCTCGCGGCACGGCTCCAGCAGGCCGGCTGGTCGAAGGTCGCCTGGCGCAATCTGACGGGCGGAGTCGTGGCTCTGCACCGGGGGATCAAGCACGCCGGGTAACCCTTGGGTACGGCATACCCCGCAATTCGGGCGCATATTGACGGTTTGTCATGGGCAGGGTGCGTGATCTGTACGATCATCCGCACCCCCCATCCGAACCGCCCGCCCGAAAACGGGAGCACCATTGCCGTCGTTCTGTCCTGCCTGTGGTTCCGCGTTCGTCCAGGACGCGCGTTTCTGCATGAAGTGTGGCCGGGAGCGCCCGCTGGAGGCGGGTGGGGCTGCCTCGGCGACCCCAGCCGCCGCCTCGGCGACCCCGGCCGCTCCGGCCGCGCCGCCGTCCGCGCCACCCGCGGCACCGCCACTGCCACCACCGCCCTCGTCACCCGCGCCCCCCGCCTACGCGCCGCAGGGCGGCTACGCACAGCCCACCCCCGGCGCGCTCTTCCTGCGTCGGACGTTCACCGGCGACTGGCTGGGCTCGGCCAAGGCCGTCCTGTGGCCGACCGCCCTCCTGCTCGTCCTCGCGCTGGCGGTCTCCCTCCCCTCCTCGGACGACTACGAGGAAGCGGACTTCGCTCATTGGAGTGACCGTTTCCAGGTCGTCATCGCGGTGCTGATGCAGGGCCTCGGCGGCACCTTCGAGGTGGAGACCAGCCGCGGCGGCAGCCTCGTCACCATGTTCGTGCAGGGCAGCGGCTCGCTGTCCGTATGGCTGCTGACGTTCACGCTCGCGTGGGCGGGTGCCGTGGCCCTCGGCGCGCGACTGCTGCGCCGCTCCCGGCCCCAGGGCGCGGGCGGCGGCGCGGAGGCCGCGCTGCGGATCGGGCTGCTGTCGGGCGGGGTCGTGCTGGCGCTCGGCCTGTACGGGCAGCCGGACATGAAGCTCTTCACGGTCGACACCACCCCGGTGCTCGCCGCGCTGTTCACGTTCGCGCTGTCGGGTGCGGTGAGCGCGAGCGTGCTGTGCCGCGAGGAGCTCGTCGCACGGTGCGGCGCGGGCGCGTTGATGGCCGTACGGGCGTGGGGAACCGCCCTGCGTGCCCTGGGGCTGTCGGTCGCGCTCTGCGCCGTCGTCGTGTTCGTGGTCGTCGCCTCGCACGAGAGCGATGTGTCCGGCTGGGGCGTGGTGGCCTCGCTGCTGGTCCTCGTCAACCTGGCGCTCATGGCGCTCGGTCTGTCCTGGGGCGCGGGCGTGGAGGCGTCGGCCGCCAAGGGGCGCGGCGGCGAGGAGGGCGGCACCTTCGGGCTCTCCGAACTCGGTGACACCTATGGCGGTTGGGCCCAGGCGGGCGCGCTGGCGATGGGCGTCGTGTGCGCGGTGATCCTCGCCCTCCTGCTGGCACGGCGCTCGGCCGACCGGCGCGAACAGGCGCTCTCCGGAGCCTTCTTCCTCGGGGCGTTCTGGCTGCTGTCCCTCGTCTCCGGCGCGGAGATGAAGATGTCGGCGGGTACGAGCTTCGGCTACGGCTCCCAGTCCGGGGGAGGCCGGCTGGGGCCGGACGTCGGTGAGTCCCTGCTGTTCGGCCTGCTGTGGACGGCGGGAGCGGTGATCCTGGCCGCGGCCCTGACCCGTTCCGGCCACACGACACCGGGCGTCCCGCCGGGCTACCCGGCACCGCCGGTGCCGCCGACGCCGTGGCCGGCGCCCGCCGCGCCCGCCGCACCTCCTGCAGCGCCCGCACAGCCGCCGGCCGCCCCGGCGACCCCGGCGGTCCCCGCCGCCCCTGCGGCTCCCGCGGCCCCTGCCGCACCCACCACCCCCGAGGTGCCGACGGCCGTCACGGACGTCACCCCGCCCGCCCCGGCAGCCCCTGCCGCAACCCCGTTGCGCCGCACCGGCCGTAGCCGGATCTTCATGTGGGTGGCCATCGGTCTCGCCGCCTTCGTGGTGGGCGGCGCCGCCGCGGGCGGTGTGCTGCTGATGAACAAGAAGAACGACGAGAAGAGCGGCGGCGGAACCGGCACCGCCCAGGCGAACAAGCCCGCCGCGAGCCCCGCGAACGGCGCGAAGGCGTCCGGCTCGCCCGGCACGTCCCCGTCCTCCCCGGCCCCGTTCCACGACGGGCCCGCCGGGCCCGTCCCGGAGAAGGACCTGCCCAGCGGGTACACGACGACGATCGCCCCGGAGGGCTTCTCGATCGTGCTGCCCGACGGCTGGCACCGCTTGGACAAGGGCAGCGGCCAGATCGACTTCGTGGGCTCCACGGGCATGCGCCACGTGCGCGTCGGCATCGTCAAGGACCTCGGGAAGTCCGCGAACGACCACTTCCTGGAGCTGGAGAAGGTGGTCTCCCGGCAGGACGGCTACCAGCGGGTCCAGCTGACGACGAACACGTTCCAGGGCAAGCAGGGCGCGCTGTGGGAGTGGACGTACAAGGAGAAGGGCTCCGGCCGCCTCGTGCGCGCCATCGACCAGGCGTACATCGACGAAACCGGCACCGAGTACGCCATCCAGTACGAGGACTACGACGAGAACTGGACCGCTACGCGGACCATCTTCGACAACGCCGTGCGGTACTGGCGGGTCGCCCCGCTCGACTTCGACTAGGGAAGGGCGGTCCGCACGGGAGGGTACGGGGTGGCCACTGGCCGCCCCTGCCCGTCCGGCTCATAGACTCGGCGGTGACCAGCCCCTCGCCGAACGGGAGAGCCGACCGTGACCGACTCAGAGCGCAGCGCCGATGTGATCGTGGTCGGGGCGGGTCCTGCCGGCTCGACCACCGCGTACTACCTGGCCAAGGCGGGGCTCGATGTCCTCCTGCTGGAGAAGACGGCGTTCCCGCGCGAGAAGGTGTGCGGTGACGGCCTGACGCCGCGGGCCACCAAGCAGCTCGTCGCCATGGGGATCGACATCTCCGAGGAGGCGGGCTGGCTGCGCAACAAGGGCCTGCGCATCATCGGCGGCGGCGTCCGTCTCCAGCTCGACTGGCCGGACCTCGCCTCCTTCCCCGACTACGGCCTGGTCCGTAAGCGCGACGACTTCGACGAGCAGCTCGCCCGCCAGGCCCAGAAGGCCGGCGCCCGGCTGTACGAGCGCTGCAACGTGGGCGCGCCCGTCATCGACGACCGCACGGGCCGCATCACCGGCGTGCACGCCAAGCTCGGCGAGGACAAGACGCCGGTCACCTTCCACGCCCCCCTGGTGGTCGCCGCCGACGGCAACTCCACCCGGCTCTCCCTCGCGATGGGCCTGCACCGCCGCGAGGACCGCCCGATGGGCGTGGCCGTCCGGACGTACTTCACCTCCCCGCGCCACGACGACGACTACCTGGAGTCGTGGCTGGAGCTGTGGGACCGGCGCGGCGCCACCGACCGGCTGCTGCCCGGCTACGGCTGGATCTTCGGCATGGGTGACGGCACGTCCAACGTCGGCCTCGGCGTCCTGAACACCTCCAGCTCCTTCAAGGAGCTGGACTGGCGCGAGATCCTCAAGGCGTGGTGCGCCTCGATGCCGGAGGACTGGGGCTACACCCCGGAGAACATGACGACGCCGATCCGCGGCGCCGCGCTCCCGATGGCCTTCAACCGCCAGCCGCACTACACGCGCGGGCTGTTGCTCGTGGGCGACGCGGGCGGCCTGGTCAATCCGTTCAACGGCGAGGGCATCGCCTACGCCATGGAGTCCGGCCAGCTCGCCGCGGACGTCATCGTCCAGGCCCACGCCCGCTCCTCCTACGCCCAGCGCGAGCTGGCCCTGCAGCGCTATCCGAAGGTCCTCAAGGACACCTACGGCGGCTACTACACGCTGGGCCGCGCGTTCGTGAAGCTCATCGGCAACCCGAAGGTCATGCAGATCGCGACACAGCGCGGCCTGACGCACCCGCTGCTGATGAAGTTCACGCTCAAGATGCTGGCGAACCTGACCGACCCGACGGGCGGCGACGCGATGGACCGCATCATCAACGGGCTGAGCAAGGTGGCACCGCGCTCCTGACGGCGGCCGGCGCGCGCGTCCGGCGCGCGCCTACGCCGGGCCGTCGGCGAAGCGTTGTACGTACCGCCGCTGCCAGGGGGTTTCGACGGCGTGCGGGGCGTAGTGCTCGCGGACGAAGGCCACTGCCCGGTCGGCCGGCACCCCGTCGAGTACGGCGATACAAGCCAGAGCCGTCCCGGTCCGCCCCCGGCCGCCACCACAGGCCACCTCGACCCGCTCGCCCCCGGCGCGCTTCCACGCCTCGCCCAGCAGTCCACGGGCATCCACGTCGCGGGCGGGCAGTCGGAAGTCCGGCCACCGCAACCACCGGTACTCCCAGGGCACTTCGGGCGGCTGCTTGCCCAGCAGATACACGGCGAACGTGGGCGTGATCCCGGCCGGCAGGGCCCGCCGCAGCCCCCGCCCGCGCACGAGCCGCCCGGACGGCAGCCTCAGCACACCGGCGGCGCTCGGATCCCAGGTCTCCCTCACACCCGCCACGATATTCGGCTCCGGGCGCATCCGAGAGCGGTTCACGCCCGGGGCCCGGCCGGCGCGGGGTCGCGTCCTCAAGCGGTTGACCGGGCTCAGCCGCAGGGCGCTCGCCGCCGCAGGCGGCAACGACGGCCCGCGGCCGAAGACCCGTCGGGCACCCCCTGGGACGTGCCCGCGGCGTCGCGTCAGGCCGGCTTGCGGGCCTCGATCAGGAAGCGGGTGGCGTGCGCGACGAAGGGGCCCTCGGCCCGGATCTTCTCGTCGAGCTCCCGCAGCCGGTCGCGGTACCGGTCGACGGTGAAGCCGGGGACCATCCAGATCACCTTCCGCAGGAAGTAGATCACCGCACCGATGTCGAAGAACTCGGTCCGCAGGGACTCCAGCCGCAGATCGAGGACCTGGAGGCCGGCCGCCTCCGCCTCCCGCCGCTCGTCGTCGGGGTGGCGCCTGCGCCGGATCTCCTCGGGCTGCGGGCCGAGGAAGTACTCGACCAGCTCGAAGACGCTGGCCGGTCCGACGTGCTGGGCGAGGTAGGTGCCGCCGGGCCGGAGCACCCGGGCGATCTCCGACCACCACACCGTCGCGGGGTGTCGGCTGGTCACCAGGTCGAAGGCGGCGTCGGCGAACGGCAGGGGAGGTTCGTCGGGGTCCGCGACGACGACCGCCCCGCGCGGGTGCAGCAGCTCGGTCGCCTTCGCGACGTTCGGCGGCCAGGACTCCGTGGCCACCATCAGGGCGGGCAGCTTCGGCACCCCGGCCAGGACCTCACCGCCGCCCGTCTGGATGTCGAGAGCGGCGGACGCGCGGGCCAGGTGTTCGCCCATGGTGCGCTGGTAGCCCCAGGAGGGGCGCTGCTCGGTGGCCCGGCCGTCCAGCCAGGAGAAGTCCCAGCCGTCGACCGGGACGGTCTCGGCCTCGGCCACCAGTTCCTCAAAGGTTCGTGACATACCGGGATTGTCACGGCAAATCCCTCGGCGGACCAGCGAATTCCCGGCGCCCGCCGCACACGCCGAAGCCCGCCGCACACGCCGAAGCCCGCCGCACACGCCGAAGCCCGCCGCACACGCCGAAGCCCGGCGCACACGCCGAAGGCCGCCGTCCCGAGCGGAGGGGAACGGCGGCCTTCACAAAGATGCTGGGGGTACCCGCGTCACATGACGCGAACGGCACCCGTCGGCGGGGAGTAGCTCAGCGAGCGCTCGACGACGCCCGTGCTCGGGTTCTGCGCGCCGATGAACTTGCCGTCGCCGATGTAGACGCCCACGTGGTACGCGCTGCCGGCGGCGCCCCAGTAGAGGATGTCGCCGACCTGGAGGTTGTCGAGGGACACCGCGGTGCCCGCCGTCGACTGGTCCTGCGAGATGCGAGGGAGGTCGATGCCGATCTGGCTGAAGGCCGACATGACCAGGCCCGAGCAGTCGAACGAGGAGGGGCCGGTGGAGCCCATCACGTACGCCTTGCCGACCTGCGCCTGGAGGTAGGAGACCAGCGTCGCGGCCGAACCCGTGGCGGAGGAACCGGCGGTGGAGGTGGAACCGGCGGCCTCGGTGGAGTCGGCGGAAGCGGTCTTGGTGCTCAGCTCCGAACGGTCGGAGGTGCGGGAGGCGCGGGCCTGCGCGGCCTCCTTCCCCTTGGCCTCGGCGACCTTCTTCTCGGCCTCGGCCTTGCGGTCGGCCTCTTCCTTGACCTTCTTGGCCTCGGCGCGGGCCTCGCCCTCGGCCTTGTCCTGCTGCGCCTGGACCTCGTAGTCGAAGGCGGCCTGGTGGGTGGAGGCGGCGCTCTGCGTGATGGAGGCGGCGAGAGCGGCATTGATCGCCGGCATCTCCATCGTCGACTCGACGGGCTTCTCGGCGGCGTTGGCGGCCGCCGCCCCGGTCACCGCGAGGGTGCCGAGGACACCGCCTGCAACGCCGGTGCGGACCACCCAGGACTGCGTCGCACGGCGGGGCTTCCGGTGGCTGGTTATCTGCGCGTTCGGGGACATGGAATAACGGCTATCAGTCCCCGTAGGTTGAGATCAACAAAAGTGGCGTGCGCCACAATCTCCGTGCGCACGCCTGGAATTCGGACTTTTCGCCCCCGGTGTCATCGCGGCCGTGACCTGGCCGTGATCCGTGATCATGTTCCTCAGCATGGCATTTGGCCATCCGTGCCACCCATTGGACGGCCTATCACTTTTAGAGCACTCCCGTCGAGGCTTCCCCTCTAATTCACCCGGGAAACCCGCCGTCACGTGGCGGACGTCACGCCTCTCCCGTCCCAGGCCTCCTTCGCGGGCCGGGGGTGCGAACCGGGTCGTGTACCGCGATCGGGGGTCGTGGGTGACGGTGGTCGCCCCACCGGGTGGCAATCCCTTATCAGTTGACGGCGATCATTGCCAATTTGCCTGCACCGGCCATGGCTTGATAATGGCTCACCCCTTCCCACCAGCGCGGACGCCCCTGAATGTCACCTCTCGTGATCACTCGGCCGCTTCGCGTATGAAGATCACTGCTCATCCGACTTGATGATCGTTCGTCAGGTGGCGGAGATCACAAACACCGGCGCGTACCCCGTGTCGCAGATCACAGACCGGCGGGCATAGGATGCAGGCGACCCGGGCTTGTGAACTGCCTCACATGGGGGTGATCTTCGTGGCGACGCCACGGCCCCCGGATGCGAGCGCGGTGCGCCCGCCGGGTCCGGTCAGCCAGCAGTCAGCGTCGACTGGAAGGAGCGAGGAGCGGTGAACGCCTACGCGCCCATCCTCGTACTGGGAGCCCTCGGAGCAGGCTTCGCGATCTTCTCCGTGGTCATGGCCTCGCTCATCGGGCCCAAGAGGTACAACCGCGCCAAGCTCGAGGCCTATGAATGCGGCGTCCAACCGACCCCGCAGCCGGCCGGTGGCGGGCGCTTCCCGATCAAGTACTACCTGACGGCGATGCTCTTCATCGTCTTCGACATCGAGATCGTCTTCCTCTATCCCTGGGCCGTCACCTTCGACGCCCTGGGGTTGTTCGGGCTCGTGGAGATGCTGCTCTTCGTGCTCACCGTCTTCGTCGCCTACGCCTATGTCTGGCGGCGCGGCGGCCTGGAATGGGACTAGGGGGCACCAACCGTGGGACTCGAAGAGAAGCTGCCCAGCGGCTTCGCGCTGACCACCGTCGAGCAGGCCGCCGGCTGGGTCCGCAAGTCGTCCGTCTTCCCGGCCACCTTCGGCCTGGCCTGCTGCGCCATCGAGGTGATGTCGACCGGCGCCGGGCGCTACGACCTCGCCCGCTTCGGCATGGAGATCTTCCGCGGCTCGCCCCGCCAGGCCGATCTGATGATCGTGGCCGGGCGGGTCAGCCAGAAGATGGCGCCGGTGCTGCGCCAGATCTACGACCAGATGCCGAACCCCAAGTGGGTGATCTCCATGGGGGTCTGCGCCTCCAGCGGCGGCATGTTCAACAACTACGCCATCGTGCAGGGCGTCGACCACATCGTGCCGGTCGACATCTATCTGCCCGGCTGCCCGCCCCGCCCCGAGATGCTGATGGACGCGATCTTGAAGCTGCACAAGAAGATCCAGGGCGAGAAGCTCGGCGTGCACCGCGAGGAAGCGGAGCGCGAGGCGGAGCAAACGGCGCTGCGGGCCCTGCCGTTGATCGAGATGAAGGGTCTGCTGCGGTGAGCGAGCAGGAACGGACACCGGACGAGCGGCTCCCGGGCCAGCGCGGCGAGCAGGGCGAGGCCATCCGGGTCCAGCGCGGCATGTTCGGCGTCGGGAACGGCGGCGACACCAGCGGCTACGGCGGCCTGGTGCGGACGGTACGGCTGCCGGGAGCGTCGAGCCGCCCGTACGGCGGCTGGTTCGACGAGGTGGCCGACGAGCTGGAGGGCGCGCTCGAAGAGCAGGGACTGGTCCCGGAGAACGCGATCGAGAAGACCGTCGTCGACCGCGGCGAGATCACCTTCCACATCGCCCGCGAACACCTGCCGGTCGTCGCCCGCACCCTGCGCGACGACCCGGCGCTCCGCTTCGAGCTGTGCACGGGCGTGAGCGGGGTGCACTTCGAGGGCGACAAGGGACGCGAGCTGCACGCGGTCTACCACCTGCGCTCGATCACCCACAACCGGCTGATCAGGCTGGAGGTCAGCGCTCCCGACAGCGATCCGCACGTGCCGTCGATCGTCGACGTCTACCCGACCAACGACTGGCACGAGCGCGAGACCTACGACTTCTTCGGCCTGATCTTCGACGGCCACCCGGCGCTCACGCGGATCTTCATGCCGGCCGACTGGCAGGGCCACCCGCAGCGCAAGGACTACCCCCTCGGCGGCGTCCCCGTCGAGTACAAGGGCGCCCAGATCCCGGCTCCGGACCAGCGGAGGTCGTACAGTTGATGAGCACTCCCCGAGCCAGTGCCCGTGACACCACCGAGGGCCCCGTCTACACCGTCACCGGCGGGGACTGGGACGAGATCGCGGCGGCGGCCAAGCGGGCCGACGACGAGCGGATCATCGTCAACATGGGCCCCCAGCACCCCTCCACCCACGGGGTGCTCCGCCTCATCCTGGAGATCGACGGCGAGACGGTCACCGAGGCCCGCTGCGGCATCGGCTATCTCCACACCGGCATCGAGAAGAACCTCGAATACCGCAACTGGACGCAGGGCACCACCTTCGTCACGCGCATGGACTACCTCACCTCGTTCTACAACGAGACGGCGTACTGCATGGGCGTGGAGCGGCTGCTCGGCATCGAGGACCAGGTGCCGGACCGGGCCACGATCGTCCGCGTGATGCTGATGGAGCTGAACCGCATCTCCTCGCACCTGGTGTGCATCGCCACCGGCGGCATGGAGCTCGGCGCCACCACGATCATGATCTACGGCATCCGGGACCGCGAGATGATCCTGGACCTGTACGAGCTGATCACCGGGCTGCGGTTGAACCACGCCTACATCCGGCCCGGCGGGCTCGCCCAGGACCTGCCCCCGGGCGCGGTGGACGCGGTGCGCGAATTCGTGAAGAAGATGCGCAAGAACTTCCCCGAGTACGACAAGCTCGCCACCGGCAACCCGATCTTCAAGGGCCGGTTGCAGGACGTCGGTTATCTGGACCTCGCCGGCTGCATGGCCCTCGGCGCGACGGGCCCGATCCTGCGCGCCGCCGGCCTCCCGCACGACCTGCGCAAGGCCCAGCCCTACTGCGGCTACGAGACGTACGACTTCGATGTCCCGACCGCCGACACCTGCGACGCCTACGGGCGCTTCCTCATCCGGCTGGAGGAGATGCGCCAGTCGCTGCGGATCGTCGAACAGTGCCTGGACCGGCTGGAGCCGGGCCCGGTCATGGTGGCCGACAAGAAGATCGCCTGGCCTGCCCAACTGGCGCTCGGCCCGGACGGCCTCGGCAATTCCCTCGACCACATCAAAAAGATCATGGGCACCTCGATGGAGGCCCTGATCCACCACTTCAAGCTGGTGACGGAAGGCTTCCGGGTACCGCCCGGGCAGGTGTACGTGGCGGTGGAATCCCCCAAGGGCGAGCTGGGCGTGCACGTGGTCAGCGACGGCGGCACCCGCCCCTACCGCGTCCACTTCCGCGACCCTTCCTTCACCAACCTCCAGTCCATGGCGGCGATGTGCGAGGGCGGCCAGGTGGCCGACGTCATCGTCGCCGTCGCGTCCATCGACCCCGTGATGGGAGGCGTCGACCGGTGAGTGCCACATCGAGCAGTCAAGGGGTGCAGCTGGGGATGCCGCAGCTCCCCGCCCCCGATTACCCCGCCGAGGTCCGCGCCCGGCTCGACGCGGACGCGAAGGAGGTGATCGCCCGCTACCCCGACAGCCGCAGCGCGCTGCTGCCGCTGCTGCACCTCGTACAGGCCGAGGAAGGGCACGTCACCCGCACCGGCGTCCGCTTCTGCGCCGAGCAGCTGGGCCTGACCACCGCCGAGGTCACCGCGGTCTCGACCTTCTACACCATGTACCGCCGCCGGCCCAGCGGCGACTACCAGGTGGGGGTCTGCACCAACACCCTGTGCGCGGTGCTCGGCGGCGACGCCATCTTCGACGCCCTGAAAGCGCACCTGGGCGTCGGCAACGAGGAGACGACCCCCGACGGCAAGGTCACCCTCGAACACATCGAGTGCAACGCGGCCTGCGACTTCGCGCCCGTCGTGATGGTCAACTGGGAGTTCTTCGACAACCAGACCGTCGAGAGCGCCAAGCGGCTCGTCGACGACCTGCGCGCCGGACGCACGGTCTCGCCCACGCGCGGCGCGCCCCTGTGCACGTACAAGGAGACGGCCCGCATCCTGGCCGGCTTCCCCGACGAGCGGCCGGGCGCCGTCGAGGCGACCGGCGGAGCCGGGCACGCCTCGCTGGCGGGGCTCCGGCTGGCCCGGGGCGAGAGCGGACCGGCCCGGGTCGGCCCCCCGCGCGGCGTACCGCAGCAGGACACCCCGCCGCACCACGACGAACAGCCGCCCGAGCGGCACCCCAGCTCGCACGACGCACCCCAGCAGACGTCCGACTCCGACCCGGACTTCCCGGCCGGGCCGAACGCCGAGGAGGGGGAGGGATGACCGTGGCGGCCGCTCTGAACGAAACGAGTCCCGAGAAATCGCTCGCACCCGTGCTGAGCGCCTTCTGGGACCAGCCGGAATCCTGGACGCTGGAGACCTACCGGCGCCACGACGGCTACGAGGGCCTGCGCAAGGCCCTCGCGATGTCCCCCGACGAAGTGATCGCCTACGTCAAGGACTCCGGCCTGCGGGGCAGGGGCGGCGCGGGCTTCCCGACCGGGATGAAGTGGCAGTTCATCCCGCAGGGCGACGGCAAACCGCACTACCTCGTCGTCAACGCGGACGAGTCCGAGCCGGGCACCTGCAAGGACGTCCCGCTGCTCTTCGCCAATCCGCACTCCCTCATCGAGGGCATGCTGATCGCCTGTTACGCGATCCGCTCGGAACACGCCTTCATCTATCTGCGCGGCGAGACCGTCCCCGTGCTGCGCCGGCTGCACGAGGCCGTGCGTGAGGCCCGCGCGGCGGGCTACCTCGGCCGGAACATCCTGGGCAGCGGACTCGACCTCGACATCACCGTGCACGCGGGGGCGGGGGCGTACATCTGCGGCGAGGAAACGGCACTCCTCGACTCGCTCGAAGGCCGTCGCGGCCAGCCCCGGCTCCGGCCCCCCTTCCCCGCGGTCGCCGGGCTCTACGCCTGCCCCACCGTGGTGAACAACGTCGAGTCCATCGCCTCGGTTCCCGCGATCCTCAACCGGGGCAAGGACTGGTTCCGTTCGATGGGCAGCGAGAAGTCCCCGGGCTTCACGCTCTACTCCCTCAGCGGCCATGTCGCGGGCCCCGGCCAGTACGAGGCGCCGCTGGGGATCACACTGCGCCAACTGCTGGATATGAGCGGCGGCATGCGCCCCGGCCATCGCCTCAAGTTCTGGACCCCGGGCGGCTCGTCCACCCCGATGTTCACCGACGAGCACCTCGACGTGCCCCTCGACTACGAGGCGGTGGGCGCCGCCGGGTCCATGCTCGGCACCAAGGCCCTGCAGTGCTTCGACGAGACGACCTGCGTCGTGCGGGCCGTCACCCGCTGGACCGAGTTCTACGCCCACGAGTCGTGCGGCAAGTGCACCCCCTGCCGCGAAGGCACCTACTGGCTGGTGCAGTTGCTCCGCGACATCGAGGCCGGTAACGGGCGCATGGCCGACCTCGACAAGCTCAACGACATCGCCGACAACATCAACGGCAAGTCCTTCTGCGCGCTCGGCGACGGTGCCGCGAGCCCGATCTTCTCCTCGCTGAAGTACTTCCGCGAGGAGTACGAACGGCACATCACCGGCAAGGGCTGCCCCTTCGACCCGGCCGCGTCGACGGTGTGGGCCGATGACACCAGGCCGTCGCACCCGGAGGTGCACGCATGACCGTCACCACATCCGCCCCCTCCGGAGGAGAGGCGGCACCGCCGCCGGACGACCTCGTCTCCGTCACCATCGACGGCATCGCCCTCTCCGTGCCCAAGGGCACGCTCGTCATCCGGGCCGCCGAACTGCTCGGCATCGCCATCCCCCGGTTCTGCGACCACCCACTGCTCGACCCCGCCGGCGCCTGCCGACAGTGCATCGTCGAGGTCGAGGGCCAGCGCAAGCCGATGGCGTCCTGCACGATCACCTGCACCGACGGCATGGTGGTCAGGACCCAGCTCACCTCGCCCGTCGCCGAGAAGGCCCAGCGCGGGGTGATGGAGCTGCTGCTCATCAACCACCCGCTCGACTGCCCGGTCTGCGACAAGGGCGGCGAGTGCCCCCTGCAGAACCAGGCGATGACCGCCGGGCAGTCCGACACCCGCTTCGAGGGCCACAAGCGCACGTTCGAGAAGCCGGTGCCGCTCTCCCCCCAGGTGCTGCTGGACCGCGAGCGGTGCGTGCTGTGCGCGCGCTGCACCCGCTTCTCCCAGCAGATCGCGGGCGACCCGATGATCGAGCTGTTGGAGCGCGGCGCGCTCCAACAGGTCGGCACGGGCGAGGGCGACCCCTTCGAGTCGTACTTCTCGGGCAACACCATCCAGATCTGCCCGGTGGGGGCGCTCACCTCGGCGGCGTACCGCTTCCGCGCGCGGCCCTTCGACCTGGTCTCCTCGCCGACGGTCTGCGAGCACTGCGCGGGCGGCTGCGCGACGCGCACGGACCACCGGCGCGGCAAGGTCATGCGCCGCCTCGCCGCCGACGACCCCGAGGTCAACGAGGAGTGGGTGTGCGACAAGGGCCGCTTCGCGTTCCGCTACGCGCAGCGGCCGGACCGGCTGACGCACCCGCTCGTGCGGAACGCCGAGGGCGTGCTGGAGCCGGCGAGCTGGCCCGAGGCGCTCGACGCCGCGGCCCGCGGGCTGTGCGCCGCGCGCGGCCGGGCCGGGGTGCTGACGGGTGGACGGCTGACGGTCGAGGACGCCTACGCCTACGCCAAGTTCGCGCGCGTCGCCCTCGATACGCATGACATCGACTTCCGCGCGCGCGTGCACAGCGCGGAAGAGGCCGACTTCCTCGCGGCCCGGATCGCCGGCCGCGGCCGGGACGTCGACGGCGGCGGGCTGACGTACACGGCGCTGGAGAAGGCCCCGGCGGTGCTGCTCGTCGGGTTCGAGGCGGAGGAGGAGGCGCCCGGGGTGTTCCTGCGGCTGCGCAAGGCGCACCGCAAGCACGGGCAGCGCCTCTTCGCGCTCGCCACGCACGCCACGCGGGGGCTGGTGAAGGCCGGCGGCACGCTGCTGCCCGCCGCCCCCGGCACCGAGACCGCGTGGCTGCGGGCGCTGGCGGACACCGCCGGTCACTCCGGCGGGCTGTCAGGTGGCCTCTCCAATGGGTTCTCCGATGGGCTCGACACGGAAGGCCGGGCCGCGGCCGACGCGCTGCGCGCCCCCGGTTCGGTGATCATCGTGGGGGAGCGGACGGCGGCCGTGCCGGGCGCCCTGACCGCCGTCGTGGCCGCCGCCACGGCGACCGGGGCGAGCCTGGTGTGGATCCCGCGCCGGGCGGGCGAGCGGGGCGCGCTGGAGGCGGGTGCCCTGCCGGGGCTGCTGCCGGGCGGCCGTCCGGCCACCGACCCGCGCGCGCGTGAGGAGACGGCCGCCGCGTGGGGCACGGGCGAACTGCCCCGCAGCCCCGGCCGGGACACCGGCCAGATCATCGAGGCGGCCGCCACGGGCGAGCTGGGCGCCCTGGTGGTGGCCGGGGTGGAGGTCGCGGACCTGCCCGATCCGGCACGCGCGCGTGCCGCGCTGGACGCCATCGGCTTCCTCGTCAGCCTGGAGCAGCGGCCGAGCGAGGTGACGGACCGGGCGGACGTGGTGCTGCCGGTCGCCGCGGTGGCGGAGAAGTCGGGCACGTTCCTCAACTGGGAGGGCCGGGCTCGCCCGTTCGAGGTCGCGATCAAACCCGACCAGGTGACGCGGCGCCACCTCATGCCGGACGTCCGGGTGCTGCACATGCTCGCGGATGCCATGGGCGCGGCCCTCGCGCTGCCGGACGTGCCGGCCGCACGGGCGGAAATGGCCCGGCTCGGCACCTGGACCGGCGCCCACGCGGCGGACCCGGCCGAGTCCGCCCGTCCGCTGCCCGCCCCCCGGCCCGGCGAGGCGGTCCTCGCGGGCCACCGGCTGCTGCTCGACGAGGGACGGCTCCAGGACGGCGACGAAGCCCTGGCCGGCACCCGGCACGCGGCGCTCGCCCGGCTCTCCGCCGCAACGGCGGCGGAGGCGGGGGTGCGCGACGGACAGTCGCTGGCGGTGACCGGCCCGGCCGGGACGGTGTGGCTGCCGCTCGCCGTCACGGCCATGCCCGACCGGGTGGTGTGGCTGCCGCTGAACTCCGTCGGCGGCTCGGTCGCCGACGCCGTGGGCGCGAGCCCGGGCACGCTCGTACGGATCGGCCCGGACACCTCGGGAGCGGATACGGCCGGCACCGGCGCGCGGGAGGTCCGGCTGTGATCACGAATTTCGCCCCGCTCCACGAACTGGCCGCCGAGGACCTGTCGATGTTCGGCCGGGACCCCTGGTGGCTGGTCGCCCTCAAGGCGGTCTTCTGCTTCGCGTTCGTCATGGTGACCGTGCTGCTCTCGATCGTCTTCGAGCGCAAGATCGTCGCCTGGATGCAGTTGCGCATCGGCCCCAACCGGCACGGCCCGTGGGGCATGCTGCAGTCCCTCGCGGACGGCATCAAGCTGATGCTCAAAGAGGACGTGATCGTCAAGCGCGCCGACAAGGCGGTCTATCTCCTCGCCCCGGTCGTCGCCGCCGTCCCGGCCTTCATGGCGATCGCGGTGATCCCCTTCGGCCCGGCCGGCAACGAGGTCTCCATCTTCGGCCAGCGCACGACGATGCAGCTCACCGATCTGCCGATCGCGGTGCTCTACATCCTCGCCACCGCCTCCATCGGCATCTACGGCATCGTCCTCGCGGGCTGGTCCTCCGGCTCGACCTACCCGCTGCTCGGCGGCCTGCGCTCCTGCGCGCAGATGATCTCGTACGAGATCGCGATGGGCGTCTCGTTCGCCGCCGTCTTCCTCTACTCCGGTTCCATGTCGACGTCGACGATCGTCGATGCTCAGCAGGACCGCTGGTACGCGCTGCTGCTGCCGGTCTCCTTCCTGATCTACATCGTGTCGATGGTCGGCGAGACCAACCGGGCGCCGTTCGACCTGCCCGAGTCCGAGGGCGACCTGGTCGGCGGCTTCAACACCGAGTACTCCTCGATCAAGTTCGCGATGTTCATGCTGGCCGAGTACGTCAACATGGTCACGGTCTCGGCGGTCGCGGTGACGCTCTTCCTGGGCGGCTGGCGGGCCCCGTACCCGATCTCGGCGTTCTGGGAGGGCGCGAACCACGGCTGGTGGCCGATGCTCTGGTTCGTCATCAAGCTCCAGCTGCTGCTGTTCTTCTTCATCTGGCTGCGCGGCACGCTGCCGCGGCTGCGCTACGACCAGTTCATGAAGCTGGGGTGGAAGGTCCTCATCCCCGTCTCGATGGTGTGGCTGATGCTCGTCGCCACGGTGCGGGCGCTGCGCAACGAGCGGTACGACTTCCAGGAGATCGTGCTCTACGTCGGCGGCGCGGTCGTCGCGATCCTGCTGGTCTCCTTCGTGTTCGACATCTTCCGGGACCGCGGCGGGCAGCGGGACGGCGCCGACGGCGTGCCCGACGGGCCGGGCCCCGGCTTCGACCCGATGGCGGGCGGCTTCCCCGTGCCGCCGCTGCCCGGGCAGACCCTGCCGCCGGTGCCCCGCAGGCGGTCGCGCCAGGACCGCGAGCTGATTGTCAGTGGTGGCGTCGATACTCTCAGTGACGACTCGCGTGACGGAAAGGAGGCCGGTGGTGCCTGCTGAATCCCCCCGGGGGGACACCCCCCGGACCCCCTTCCAGAACCCCGTGGCCGGCTTCGGCGTGACCTTCAAGGCCATGTTCAAGAAGCGGCTCACCGAGCAGTACCCGGAGGAGAAAAAGCTCACCGCCCCCCGCTTCCACGGCCGTCACCAGCTCAACCGTCACCCCGACGGCCTGGAGAAGTGCGTCGGCTGCGAGCTGTGCGCGTGGGCCTGCCCGGCGGACGCGATCTATGTGGAGGGCGCGGACAACACCGACGAGGAGCGCTACTCCCCGGGTGAGCGCTACGGCCGCGTCTACCAGATCAACTACCTGCGCTGCATCCTCTGCGGACTGTGCGTCGAGGCCTGCCCCACCCGGGCGCTGACGATGACCAACGAGTACGAGCTGGCCAACACCAGCCGCGCGTCGCTCATCTACACCAAGGAAGAGCTGCTGGCGGGCCTCGACGACCGCATGGTCGACACCCCGCACGCGATCTTCCCCGGGATGACCGAGCAGGACTACTACCGCGGCCTGGTGACCGGCGCCGCGCCCGGGACCGTCCAGCAGACCGCCGTCTCCAAGGGGGGCAAGCCGCAGGAGGGTTCCTCCGACTTCGGCCCCGAGGAGCCCGCCTCACGGAAGGTGGCCGGGAAATGAGCGCCGGGACGATCGCCTTGGCCGCCGCTTCCGCCACCTCCACGGGTGAGGCGGTCCAGTTCTGGGTGCTGGGCACCGTCGCCGTGCTCGGCGCGCTCGCCACCGTCCTGATGAGGAAGGCCGTGCACAGCGCCCTGTCGCTGGCCGCCACCATGATCATCCTGGCGGTCTTCTACCTCGCCAACGGGGCGTACTTCCTCGGCATCGTCCAGATCGTCGTCTACACCGGCGCGATCATGATGCTGTTCCTCTTCGTCGTCATGCTGGTCGGCGTCACCGCCGCCGACTCCCTCAAGGAGACCATCAGGGGCCAGCGCTGGCTCGCCGCCGGCTGCGGGCTGGGCTTCGGCATCCTGCTCATCGCCGGCATCGCCAATGCCTCGCTCCGCCGGTTCAACGGACTCGGCCAGGCCAACTCCGGCGGCAACGTCCAGGGCCTCGCGGCCCTCATCTTCACCAAGTACGTCTTCGCCTTCGAGATCACCGGCGCCCTGCTGATCACCGCCGCCGTCGGCGCGATGGTGCTCACCCACCGCGAGCGCGCCGAGCGCGCCGCGACCCAGCGCGAGCGGTCCGAGGCGCGCGTCCGGGAAGGCAAGCAGCTGCCGCCGCTACCCGCACCCGGCGTCTACGCCCGGCACAACGCCGTCGACATCCCCGGCCTGCTGCCCGACGGCACGCCCTCCGAGCTCACCGTCAGCCCGACCCTCCGCGCCCGGGGCCAGGTCCGTGACGTCTCCGGCGAGGCGCTCGCCGAGCTGGCGGCCCTGGAGCAGCGCTCCGGGGACTGGCTGGAGCGCGGCCACAGCGAGGACACGAAGGGGGCCGCGAAGTGAACCCGGTCAACTACCTCTATCTGGCGGCTCTGTTGTTCACCATCGGAGCGGCCGGCGTGCTGATCCGGCGGAACGCGATCGTCGTCTTCATGTGCGTCGAGCTGATGCTGAACGCCTGCAATCTGGCGTTCGTCACCTTCTCCCGGATGCACGGCAACCTCGACGGCCAGATCATCGCCTTCTTCACGATGGTCGTGGCCGCCGCCGAGGTCGTCGTCGGCCTGGCGATCATCATGACGATCTTCCGCTCCCGCCACTCGGCCTCGGTCGACGACGCCAGCCTGCTGAAGCTGTAAGGGGACGCTGACGTGGAGAACCTCATCGGATTGCTCGTCGCGGCACCGCTGCTGGGCGCGGCCGTGCTGTTGTGCGGCGGTCGGCGGCTGGACAAGAGCGGCCATTGGATCGGCACCCTGCTCGCGGCCGTGTCGTTCGTGATCGGCGTGGTGCTCTTCGCCGACATGCTGGGGCGCGACGGCGAGCGGCGCGCCCTGCACACCACGGTGTTCAGCTGGGTGCCGGTCGGCGGCTTCCGGGCGGACGTCGGCTTCCAGCTCGACCAGCTGTCGATGACCTTCGTGCTGCTGATCACGGGGGTGGGCACGCTGATCCACCTCTACTCGGTCGGCTACATGGAGCACGACGAGAAGCGGCGGTGCTTCTTCGGCTATCTGAACCTGTTCCTCGCCGCCATGCTGCTGCTCGTCGTCGCCGACAACTACCTGCTGCTGTATGTGGGCTGGGAGGGCGTCGGCCTCGCCTCGTACCTGCTGATCGGCTTCTGGCAGCACAAGCCGAGCGCGGCCACCGCCGCGAAGAAGGCGTTCATCGTCAACCGCGTCGGTGACGTCGGCCTGTCGATCGCGATCATGCTGATGTTCACCACCTTCGGCACCTTCGCCTTCGGGCCCGTCCTGGAGAGCGCCGGCGACGCGGGTCAGGGCAGGCTGACGGCCGTCGCGCTGATGCTGCTGCTCGCCGCCTGCGGCAAGTCCGCCCAGGTGCCGCTGCAGTCCTGGCTCGGTGACGCGATGGAGGGCCCGACCCCGGTCTCGGCCCTCATCCACGCGGCGACGATGGTGACCGCCGGGGTGTATCTGATCACCCGCTCCGGAGCGATCTTCAACGGTGCTCCGGACGCCCAGTTGGCCGTCGTCACGGTCGGCGCGGTCACCCTGCTCTTCGGTGCGATCGTCGGTTGCGCGAAGGACGACATCAAGAAGGCCCTGGCGGGCTCGACCATGTCCCAGATCGGGTACATGATCCTCGCCGCCGGGCTCGGCCCGATCGGCTATGTCTTCGCCATCATGCACCTGGTGACCCACGGCTTCTTCAAGGCCGGCCTCTTCCTCGGGGCGGGATCGGTCATGCACGGCATGAACGGCGAGGTCGACATGCGGCGCTACGGCGGCCTGCGGAGGTACATGCCGGTCACGTTCGTCACCTTCGGTCTCGGCTATCTGGCGATCATCGGCTTCCCCGGTCTGTCCGGCTTCTTCTCCAAGGACAAGATCATCGAAGCCGCCTTCGCCAAGGGCGGCACGGAGGGCTGGATCCTCGGCGGGGTGGCGCTGCTCGGCGCGGCCATCACGGCGTACTACATGACCCGCGTCATGATCATGACCTTCTTCGGTGAGAAGAGGTGGCAGCCGGCCCCCTCCGCGCAGGAGTCCGGTGCGGAGCCCGCCGCGACGACGGAAGGGGCCGGGGAGCTGCCCCACCCGCACGAGTCGCCGCGGACGATGACGATCCCGATGGTCGTCCTGGCCTTCGGATCCGTCTTCGCCGGCGGGCTGTTCAGCCTCAACGACGCCTTCCTGAAGTGGCTGGAGCCCGTCACCGGGCACGCGCACGGCAATGCGCCGGTCAGCGCGCTGACGGTGACGGCCGCGACCGTGGTGGTGCTCGTCGTCGGTGTCGCGCTCGCCTGGTTCCAGTACGGGCGCGGGCCCGTTCCGGTCACCGCGCCGCGCGGCAGCCTGCTGACCCGGGCCGCCCGCCGCGATCTGCTCCAGGACGACTTCAACCACGTGGTGCTGGTCCGCGGCGGCGAGCACCTCACCCGCAGCCTGGTCTACGTCGACCACAGCCTGGTCGACGGTGTCGTCAACGGCACCGCCGCCTCGGTCGGCGGGCTCTCGGGCCGGATGCGCAAACTGCAGAACGGTTACGCGCGCAGTTACGCGGTCTCGATGTTCGGCGGTGCGGCGGTGCTCATCGTCGCCACCCTGCTGATGAGGGCGGTCTGATCCATGTCATTTCCCCTGCTGACGGCCACGGCCGTGGTCCCCGCGCTCGGCGCGGTCCTCACCGCCGCCGTCCCGGCCGCGCGGCGCTCGGCCGCCAAGTGGCTCGCGCTGGTCTTCTCGCTCGCCACCCTGGCGCTCGCCGCCGTCCAGCTCGTGCGGTTCGACCCGGGCGCCGGGGGACCGTTCCAGCTGACCGAATCCCACGCCTGGATCAAGGACTTCGGGGTCCGCTACGAGCTGGGCGTGGACGGCATCGCGGTCGTGCTGATCGCCCTGACCGCCCTGCTGATCCCCTTCGTGATCCTGGCCGGCTGGCACGATGCCGACCCGCTGGAGACGACATCATCGCGCTGGCGGCCCACCCAGGGCTTCTTCGCGCTGATCCTCATGGTCGAGGCGATGGTGGTGATCTCCTTCGAGGCCACCGACGTCTTCCTCTTCTACATCTTCTTCGAAGCCATGCTGATCCCGATGTACTTCCTCATCGGCGGCTTCGGTGACCGGGCCGGCGGGCGCGGCGAGGAGGAGACGGCGGCCCAGCGGTCGTACGCGGCCGTGAAGTTCCTGCTCTACAACCTGGCCGGCGGGCTGATCATGCTGGCCGCCGTCATCGGGCTGTACGCGGTCACCGCCGACCAGCTCGGCACCGGCACCTTCTCCCTCCAGGAGATCGTCCAGGCCCGGGCCGACGGCAAGCTGGACATCGCCACCAGTACCGAACGGGCCCTGTTCCTCGGCTTCTTCTTCGCCTTCGCGGTGAAGGCGCCGCTGTGGCCGCTGCACACCTGGCTGCCCAACGCCATGGGCGAGGCCACCGCCCCCGTCGCCGTGCTGATCACCGCCGTGGTGGACAAGGTCGGCACCTTCGCGATGCTGCGCTTCTGCCTCCAGCTCTTCCCGGAGGCATCCAAGTGGGCGACACCCGTGATCCTGGTGCTGGCGCTGGTGAGCATCCTCTACGGAGCGCTCCTCGCGGTCGGCCAGCGGGACATCAAGCGGCTGGTCGCCTACGCCTCGATCTCGCACTTCGGCTTCATCATCCTCGGCATCTTCGCGATGACCACACAGGGCCAGGGCGGCGCGACGCTCTACATGGTCAACCACGGGATCTCCACCGCGGCGTTGATGCTCGTCGCGGGCTTCCTGATCTCGCGGCGCGGCTCGCGGCTCATCGCCGACTACGGGGGCGTCCAGAAGGTCGCCCCCGTCCTCGCGGGGACGTTCCTCGTCGGCGGACTGGCCACCCTGCCGCTGCCCGGGCTCGCGCCCTTCGTCTCCGAATTCCTGGTCCTGACCGGCACGTTCAGCCGCTATCCGGTCATCGGGGCCATCGCGACGTTCGGCATCGTGCTCGCCGCGCTGTACGTCCTCGTGCTGTACCAGCGCACCATGACCGGCCCGGTGAAGGACTCCGTCCGGGGCATGCCGGACCTGCGGGTGCGTGAGCTGGTCGTCGTCGCTCCGCTGATCGCCCTGCTGATCTTCCTCGGCGTCTATCCGAAGCCGGTGACCGAGATCGTCGACCCGGCCGTCGAGCACACGATGACCCAGGTGGACAAGGTCGACCCCAAGCCCGATGTGCCCCTGACCGATGTGGAGGCCGCGAAGTGAGCCACGCAGCACCCGTCCACAGCCTGTGGACACTGGCGGCCGATCCCCCCGAGAAGATCCCCGCGCCGCACATCGAATACGCCCAGCTCTCCCCGACACTGATCGTGCTCGGCGTCGCGGTCCTGGGCATTCTCGTCGAGGCGTTCCTGCCGCGCCGCGCCCGGTACCACGCACAGCTGCTGCTGTCCGTCGTGGGCCTCGCCGCCGCCTTCGCGGCCGTCGTCGCCCTGGCGGCGGGCGGCCACGCGGGCGACAAGGCCCGCGTCGCCGCCATGGGGGCCGTCGCCGTCGACGGTCCGGCGCTGTTCCTCCAGGGCACCATTCTCCTGGTCTCGCTGATCGCCGTCTTCACCTTCGCCGAGTGCCGGCTCGACCCCGCCGCGCACGGCAACCGGGTCGACTCCTTCGCCGCGCAGGGCTCCGCCGTCCCGGGCGGCGAGGCCGAACAGGCCGCGGTGAAGGCGGGGTTCACCACCACCGAGGTCTTCCCGCTCGCGCTTTTCGCGGTCGGCGGGATGCTGGTCTTCCCCGCGGCGAACGACCTGCTGACGCTCTTCGTCGCGCTGGAGGTCTTCTCCCTCCCGCTGTACGTGCTGTGCGCGCTGGCCCGCCGCCAGCGGCTGCTCTCCCAGGAGTCGGCCGTCAAGTACTTCCTCCTCGGCGCCTTCTCCTCCGCCTTCCTGCTCTTCGGCGTGGCCCTCCTGTACGGCTACGCGGGCACCGTCACGTACTCCGGCATCGCCGAGGTGGTGAGCGGCACCACCCGCACGGTCGACCCCGCCCTGGCCCAGACCATGGGCAATGACGCGCTGCTGCTGATCGGCGGCGCGCTGGTGCTGATGGGCCTGCTGTTCAAGGTCGGCGCGGTGCCGTT
The DNA here is from genome assembly GCF_055576875.1 of Streptomyces sp. NPDC033229. Taxonomy (NCBI): domain Bacteria; kingdom Bacillati; phylum Actinomycetota; class Actinomycetes; order Kitasatosporales; family Streptomycetaceae; genus Streptomyces; species Streptomyces sp. NPDC033229. The sequence continues at coordinate 45,469 of NZ_JBVIQR010000010.1, forward strand.
CCACATGTGGACCCCCGACGTCTACCAAGGCGCCCCGACCCCCGTCACCGGCTTCATGGCGGCCGCGACGAAGGTCGCCGGCTTCGGCGCCCTGCTGCGGCTGCTGTACGTGGTCCTGCCGGGGATGCGCTGGGACTGGCGGCCGGTCATGTGGGGCGTCGCGATCGTCACGATGCTGCTCGGCGCGATCGTGGCCGTGACGCAGACGGATGTGAAGCGGCTGCTGGCCTACTCCTCCATCGCCCACGCCGGGTTCATCCTCGCCGGTGTCATCGCGGCCAGCCCGGACGGCGTCTCCTCCGTGCTGTTCTACCTCGCCGCGTACTCCTTCGTGACCCTCGGCGCCTTCTCGATCGTGACGCTGGTGCGCGACGCGGGCGGCGAGGCCACGCACCTGTCGAAGTGGGCCGGGCTCGGGCGGCGTTCGCCGCTGGTGGCGGCCGTTTTCGCGGTCTTCCTGCTGGCCTTCGCGGGCATTCCGCTCACGAGCGGCTTCGCCGGCAAGTTCGCCGTCTTCAAGGCGGCGGCGCAGGGCGGTGCGGGGACGCTGGTCATCGTGGGTGTGCTGTCCTCGGCCATCGCCGCGTTCTTCTACATCCGGGTGATCGTGCTGATGTTCTTCAGCGAGCCGAAGGCCGACGGTCCGACGGTGGCCGTGCCCAGCGCGCTCACCTCCACGGCCATCGCCGTGGGAGTCGCCGTCACCGTGGTCCTCGGCGTGGCCCCGCAGTACTTCCTGGACCTGGCGGGCCAGGCGGGCACGTTCGTGCGGTAGGCCTGTCCGGCGGTGTCCTCACACGTCGACGGGCTGCTATCGGCTGAGCTCAGCCAATAGCAGCCCGTCCGGCGTTTGAGGACGCGCCCGCAGGGCGCCCGCCGCCGCAGGCGGCACAGCGGCCGGCAGCCGAAGGTCCGCCGGTCAGGCGAGAGGCGGCAGGTACGGGCCCGGTCAGCCCGTCGGAACCTTCGGCATCTCGATCTTCGGCATCTCGACCTTGATGGGGTCCTTGGTGAAGTCCTCGGTCGGGCCGTTGTCCCAGCTGACCGTGAGCTTCTTGCCGTCGGCCGACAGGGTGGCGGTGCCCTTGGCGCGGGTGTTGTCGCCCGTGTTGCACTTGAGGTCGAGCTTGACCGTGGTGCCGGACGTCGTCGCCGGGCCGTTGCACACCGCGCCGGCGGAGGCGGAGATGGCCGTGGTGCTCATGATGGTCACCCGGACGATGTCGTTGCCCTTCTGGCGGTTCCACATGCCGTCCAGCTTGGCGGGGTCCCCGGCACCGGGCTTGGCGGATTCCCCGCCCGCGCCCGGCTTGTCGGACGCCGGGGCCGTGGCCCCGGTCTCCTTGTCCTTCTTCTTGCCGTCGTCGCTCCCGCTGCCACAACCGGTCATCAGCACAGCGGCGATGAGCGCCGCCCCCGTGAACTGCGCTGCCTTGCGCACGTACTACTCCTCAGCCGTCGAACAGGACATGCCAAGTTAGCAGCCCTGGTCCAGCGGCCCCGGGGCGTTCAGTCGCCCCCGCCGCCACCGCCTCCGCCGTCACCGCCACCCCCGCCGTCACCGCCCCCGTCACTGCCGCCGTCGCCGCCGAAGCCCCCGGAACCGCTGGACCTGTCGGCCTGGATGTTGCGGCGTACCGCCTTGGCCGTCCACGAATGGTCGAGGATGTCCCGCATGGCCGAGCGTTGGTGCCGCGCGCCCCAGCCGGGGTAGAGGACGCCACCGACGCCTATGGCGAACACCAGGGCGGCGAGCGCCCGGGAGCGCTGGTCGGGCCAGCCCGCCGTCCGCGCCGCCTCGAACCGCCGACGGGTCTCGGCGGTCAGATCGACCGGCCCGACGGGGTACCTCGTGCAGGGGAAGATGCCGAGCGCCCGCCGCCGCTCCGCGCGCACGGCGCGCCGCTCCACCAGCCCCGTGAGCCAGGGCTCCTCCATGTGCCGGGCGGCGGTCCGCACCCAGCGGTACGTCTTCGGCGCCTTGGCGCCGGGCTCGCCCAGGCTCCGCAGGGCGCCGGACAGCCGCCGGTCGGCCGGCGGCACACTCCGGAGCACGACCGGGCGCGCACGGTCCTCCCTGATGTGCCCGCCCAGCTGCAGTTCGGCCAGTACGGCCCCGGCCAAGCCGTATCCCAGATACCGGGAGCTGCACAGCCTGTTGCCCTTTTCGGGGTGGAGGGCGAGCAGCAGCAGCTCTTCCGGCAGCGTGAGGGCCGACGTGCCGTGGTTCATGGCGTGGTGGTGCCGTGCGCGGGGACGATACGGCCGGTGACCTCGCCGAGCCCGATCCGGGCGCCGCCCGGCCCCGGCGCCCAGGCCGTCAGGGTGACCTCGTCGCCGTCCGCCAGATACGGGCCCTTGCCCTCGGTGAGCTCGAGGAGGCAGCCGCGCTGGTCGGGCTCGGGGCCGCTGACCGTGCCGGAGGCGTAGAAGTCGCCCGTGCGCAACGAGGCGCCGTTGACGGTCATATGGGCCAGCTGCTGGGCCGCCGTCCAGTACATGGCGGCGAACGGCGGCCGGGCGACGGTCTCGCCGTTGATGCGCACCTCGATGCGCAGGTCGATGCCGCCCGGCTCGCTGCCGGCGTCGTCGAGGTAGGGCAGCAGCGGGTGGGTGCGCTCCGGCGGCGCGGTGCGGGCGTCGTCGAAGGCGTCGAGCGGGGTGATCCACGCGGAGACGGAGGTCGCGAAGGACTTGCCGAGGAACGGGCCGAGCGGCACGTACTCCCAGGCCTGGATGTCGCGCGCCGACCAGTCGTTGACGAGGCAGACGCCGAAGACGTGCTCGCGGAAGTCGTCGAGGCCGACCGGGGTGTTCGCCGGTGCCGGGGTGCCGACGACGAAGCCCACCTCGGCCTCGATGTCGAGCCGCACGGACGGCCCGAAGACGGGGGTGGCGTCGGCGGGGGTCTTGCGCTGGCCCTGGGGGCGCACGACATCGGTGCCGGAGACCACGATCGTCCCGGCGCGGCCGTGGTAGCCGATGGGCAGGTGCTTCCAGTTGGGCGTGAGCGGCTCGCCGTCGGGCCGGAAGATCCGGCCGACGTTGGTGGCGTGGTGCTCGCTCGCGTAGAAGTCGACGTAGTCGGCGACCTCGAAGGGCAGCCGCAGCGTCACCTCGGCGAGCGGGTGGAAGTGCTCCCCGGTGAGCCAGGTGCGGACCTCGGCGCGGACGGCCTGCCACACGGGGCGTCCAGCGGCCAGCAGGGGGTTGAGCGTCGGCTGGTCCAGCAGCGCGGCGTGCGCGGAACCGTGGGCGGCCGCCGCGGCCGCCGCGTCGAGCACGAAGTCGCCGTAACGGACACCGACCCGGGGGTGGTCCGGGGCGTCGGGCGTGGTGAACACGCCGTAGGGGAGGGTGGCCGCGCCGAAGGGGTCGCCTTCGGACAGTTCGCGGGGGCGGTGCTCGGGCATGGGACGCTGCCTCGCTTTCTCCGGGACGCTCCTGGAGGGCCGGTGGGAACTGGGCACCACATTACGTGCTGGCCGCGGCGCGGGGCCTGCCCGGCGGACCTTCGGCTGCGCACCTCCGCTGCTGAAACCAGCCCGTCCGGCGATTGAGGACGCGCCCGCAGGGCGCCCGCCGCCGCAGGCGGCAAGGCGGGCCGGTAGTCGAGAATCTGCCGACGAGGCGAGAGGCGCCCCGCCGCCGTACGCGGCAAGACGGGCCCGCAGCCGAAGGACCGGCGGTCAAGACGGCTCGCAACGCACGCTCACCCCGCATCGCCGGCCGGGAGGCTCGAACGGTTGCTCAAGCGCTGCTCGCGCGCCGTCCGAACGTCCGCCAAAGAGCTGGCAATGTCCCGGATTTCCTTGCTGGAGGCGGCAGTTCCGAAGTAGCGTCCTGTGTCGAGTCACACACAGTGGGGGGCCGCTGCGGGTGAGTGGCCGAGGGGGGTGCTGGTGGCGAGCAGGAGCACGCCCATCGCGGCGGACCGGTCCGTGCCCGGGCTGATCGTGAAGATCGGTGGCTATCCCCTGCACCACGGCGGCGTCGGCGCGATCCGCAGTCTCGGTCGGCTCGGAATCCCGATGTACGCCATCACCGAGGACCGCTGGACCCCCGCCGCGCTCTCCCGCTATCTCGACCGCGCCTTCGTCTGGCCCACCACCGGCACCGAGCGCTCCGAGGAGCTGGTCGACGGGCTCCTGGCGATCGGGCGGTCCATCGGGCGCCCCACGGTCCTGGTGCCTACCGACGAAGAGGCGGCGGTGCTCATCGCCGAGCACGCCGAGGCGCTGTCCGGGCCGTTCCTCTTCCCGCCGGTGGACCGGGGCCTGCCCCGCAGACTCGCCAGCAAGCAGGGGCTGTACGAGCTGTGTGTGGAGCACGGGGTGCCCGCTCCGGCGTCCCTGTTCCCCGCCTCCTACGAGGAGGTCGAGAAGTACGCGACGACCGCCCGCTTTCCCCTGGTGGCCAAGAACCGGGAGGCGTTCGAGCGCCGTCGGCAGCCCGCCGTGCACGGCACGACGCGGATAGGCGGCCCCCGCGAGCTGCTGGAGCTGGCGCGCGGCTGGGGTCCGGTGCCGGGGGTGATCCTCCAGGAGTACCTGCCGCGCGAGGACGCCGAGGACTGGATCGTCCACGCGTACTTCGACGCGGAGAGCGCGCCGCTGGCGATGTTCACCGGGGTCAAGGTGCGCTCCTGGCCGCCGCACGCGGGCATGACGGCCAACGCGTACGTCGTCGACAACCCCGAACTCGCCTCGATGGCCGCCCAGTTCATCAAGCAGGTCGGATTCAGCGGCATCATCGACCTGGACTGGCGCTACGACCGCCGCGACGGCCGCTACAAGCTCCTGGACTTCAACCCCCGCATGGGCGCGCAGTTCCGCCTCTTCGAGAGCGCGGCGGGCATCGACGTCGTCCGCGCCCAGCACCTGGACCTCACCGGCCGTGAGGTCCCCGAGGGGGAGCAGCGCGCGGGCCGTCGCTTCGTCGTGGAGAACATCGACCTGCCCGCGCTCGCCGCCTACCGCCGCAGCGGCTACACCACCCCCCACGCACCCGCCCGGGCGAGCGGCACCGAGCTGGCCTGGGCCGCGGCGGACGACATGAAGCCGTTCTTCACCATGCTCGCCCGGTTCATACGACCGGGCGTGCGGCACCTGTGGCAGCTGTGGCGATCCCGTCGCCGTTCCGCTGCCGTCGTCGAGTAACGCCCTGGGAGGGGACTCGTGACACTTCCGGTAGCAGTCATCGGGGCTGGTCCATATGGTCTCTCGACCGCCGCCCACCTGCGGGCACGCGGCATTCCTGTGCGCGTCCTGGGCTCGCCGATGGTGAGCTGGCGCGCGCACATGCCCGTCGGGATGCTGCTGAAATCCATCCCCGACGCCTCCAACATCGACGCTCCGCAGCCCGGCCACACCCTCCTCGACTTCTGCCGCGCGACGGGGGAGCGCCGCTACGAATCCGACTGGGACCCGATCCCGGTCGAGATCTTCGCCCGCTACGGGCTGTGGTTCCAGGAACGGCTGGTGCCGGGGCTGGAGCAGGTGCGGGTGGTCTCGGTCGACCGGCGCGGCGCCCGGCCGGGCTTCGAGCTGAAGCTCGACTCGGGGGAGCAGTTCACCGCCCGCGCCGTCGTGGTCGCCACCGGGCTGAGCGGCTTCGCCCATCTGCCGCCCCAGCTGGCCACCGCCGTCCCGGACGGTCCCTCCCCCGGCGGCCCGGTCTCGCACAGCTCGCAGCACCGCGACTTCTCCCGTTTCAGCGGCCAGAACGTCGTCGTCGTGGGTGCCGGGCAGTCGGCGCTGGAGAGCGCGGTGCTGCTCGCCGAGGCCGGGGCGGCCTCCGTGCGCGTGCTCGCCCGCACCCGGGGTGCGGTGCGCTTCGGAGCCGCACCGGACGGACAGCCTCCGCTTCGTCCCTCGTCCCCCTTCGGGCGGGCCTGGTCGCTGTACGCGTTCTCCTACTACGCGGATGCTTTCCGCCATCTTCCGGCCCCGGCCCGCCGGTTCCTCGTGGGGCGGGTGCTGGGCCCGCTCGGCGCCTGGTGGCTGCGCGATCGTTTCGTCGGCCGGGTGCAGGTCACCGAGGGCAAGCGGATCGCGCGATGCCGGGTGGAGTCGGGACGGCCGGTGCTGACCCTCGTCGTCGACGGCGGCGCGGCCGGTGAGCTGGCCGCCGATCACGTCCTGGCCGCGACGGGCTACCGGGTGGACCTCGCCGCCCTGGACTTCCTGGGCCACGGCCTGCGCGCCAAGCTCGCGGTCGGCGCGGGCGGCCCGCGGCTGGGCCCCGGCTACCACTCGTCCGTGCCCGGTCTGTTCTTCACGGGCCTGCCGGCCGCCGCCAGCTACGGCCCGGTGATGCGGTTCGTCTGCGGCACGGAGTACGCCTCGCCCCGGCTGGCCAGGGCGGTGGCGGCGCTCTAAGCCTGCGCGGCCGTGTCCTCAAGCGCCGGACGGGCTGATTGCAGCCCGTCCGGCGCTTGAGGACAGAGCACAGCAGCCCGTCCGGCGCTTGAGGGCGCGCCCGCAGGGCACCCGCCGCCGCAGGCGGCAAAGACGGCCCGCGGCCCGCAGGACAACCCGCGGGGCCCGGACACAAAGGAACACAGGGGAATCCGTACTGGCCGGTCTGCCACGGGTGGCGGAGCCGGCCAGTACGTCTGTGCGGTGACGGCCGGGTGATCAAGGACACGGCGGGGCAGACGTCGAGCAGTGTGACGGCGGAGGCCGACGCGTGTTCCAAGGCGGCCGGGGAGCCCCGGGAGAGTGCCGGCCGGGCAGGCGCCCACGGTGATCCACAGTCGACCGGATACGCTGACTTTTGGTGGAGACAGCGACACATCGACAATCCCCGTGTTCGCAGGCAGACAGGAGTACCCCTCGTGACCGTCGTCGGGCCTTTCGGGCTGAGCGTGCGGGACCAGGCTCTTGAAGCCGATGTCCAGGCCGGGTTGGCCGCCGTCGAGGAGGGCCTCCTGGAGGCCACCAAGAGCGGCGTGCCCTTCATCACCGAGGCCGCCCAGCACCTCGTCCGGGCCGGAGGCAAGCGGTTCCGCCCGTTGCTGGTGATGCTCGCCGCCCAGTTCGGCGACCCGTACGCCCCGGGCATCGTGCCGTCGGCCGTCGTCGTCGAGCTGACGCACCTGGCCACGCTCTACCACGACGACGTCATGGACGAGGCCGATGTGCGCCGCGGCGTGGACAGCGCCAACGCCCGCTGGGGCAACTCCGTGGCCGTCCTGACCGGCGACTTCCTCTTCTCCCGGGCCTCGCACATCCTGGCCGACCTCGGCCCGGAGGCCGTGCGCATCCAGGCCGAAGCCTTCGAGCGCCTGGTCACCGGCCAGATCCTGGAGACCGCGGGCCCGCGTGACGGCCGCGACCCCATCGAGCACTACCTCGACGTCATCGCCGGCAAGACCGGCTCGCTGATCGCCGTCGCCGGACGGTACGGCGCGATGATGTCCGGCGCCGACGAGCGCACCGTCGAGATCCTCACCCACTACGGTGAGCGGCTCGGCACGGCCTTCCAGCTCGCCGACGACGTCCTCGACATCGCCAGCGACTCCCACGAGTCGGGCAAGACCCCCGGCACCGACCTGCGCGAGGGCATTCCCACCCTGCCCGTGCTCCACCTGCGCGCGCAGGCCGCCGCCAGCGGTTCGGCCGACGACCGCCGACTGTGCGAACTCCTCGACGGCGATCTCACCGACGATGCCCGGCACGCCGAGGTGCTGCGCCTGCTGCGCGCCCACCCGGCCCTGGAGCAGGCGCGCCGCGACACCGTCCGCTACGCGCAGGAGGCCCGCGCGATCCTCGCGCCGCTGCCCGCGTGCGACGCGAAGTCCGCGCTCGAGGACCTTTGCGACGCGGTCGTGCACCGGGCGGGCTGAGCCCCCGCACCGGGGCTCGCGTGCTCCGGCCCGCCCGGAGGGACCGTACGGTCTCGGCCGATTCCCCTGTGGTGGTACGGCCCTTAAGGGGTGTCATCCCCGAGAACTACGGGAATGTGATCCCGTCGGCTGACGACGTCGCGTGGCCGGTTTGGTGGAATTGACAGTGTCGTTCCCCGGGGGAAACCCCGGACTCCCGCGCCACCACCGAGCGGTCGGGCCACAATGAGCCTAGGGGTGGGCGAGTGCACGACGCGTATGACCGCCGCCGACGACGGAGGTAGAGCAGATGGCACGGATCCAACCGACCCAGGGCGCCGACGAGACCGGGACGTCCGGCACGGGCCGCCGGAAGGCCGCCCGTTACGTGGTGCCGGTCGCGGTGGCCGGAGTCGCGGCGGCGACGATCGGGTTCGTCGTACCGGCCCTGGCGAGCACCGGAGACCCGGACCTGCCGAAGATCAGTGCGCAGGACCTGATAGCCAAGATGGCGAAGTCGGATGTGCAGCAGGCCTCCGGCACCGTCAAGATCTCCACCGATCTCGGTCTGCCGTCGCTGCCCTCGGGTTTCTCGCTCGGTGACGCGGGCAAGGGCCCGGGCGGCGGGAAGGGCGGGGACGCCGCCGACCCGCAGGCCAAGCTGACCGAGCTCCTCTCCGGCTCGCACACCCTGCGCATAGCCGTCGACGGCCCCGACAAGCAGCGGCTCTCCATGGTCGAGCGCGCCGCCGAGTACTCCGTGATCCGTAACGGCGACGACGTCTGGGCGTACGACAGCGCGAGCGACGCCGCCCACCACTCCAAGGTCCCGGAGCAGCAGGGCGGCGACGGACACGAGGTGCCGAAGGACCTGGCCGGTGTTTCGCCGCAGGAGCTGGCCAAGCGGGCCCTGGCCGCCGTGGACGACACCACCTCGGTGACCGTCGACGGCACCGCCAAGGTGGCCGGCCGGGACGCGTACCAGTTGGTGATCAAGCCGAAGGGCGGCGACTCCACGGTCGGTGCCGTCCGGATCGCGGTCGACGCGAAGAACGGCGTGCCGCTGAAGTTCACCCTCGCCCCGAAGAGCGGCAAGGCCATCGTCGACGCGGGCTTCACCAAGGTCGACTTCGGCAAGCCCGGCGCGAAGAACTTCACCTTCGCCCCGTCGAAGGGCACCAAGGTCACCGAGGACTCAGGGAAGCCGGGCAAGGGTGACGACGCCGCGAAGCTCAAGGGCAAGCTGCCCGGCGCCGGTGAACTGCCGGGCCTGACCGGTCTGCCCGGCCTGGACGGAGCCTCCGGCGCGTCCGGCATGAAGGTCATCGGCAAGGGCTGGTCCTCGATCGCCGAGATCAAGGGCCCCAAGGACGCGGTCGGCAAGCTGAGCGAGGACGCCAAGGGCAAGAGCAAGGGCAAGGGGGGCGACGCCGCGGCCCTGCTGGACAGCTTCGGCAAGAAGGTCTCGGGCGACTTCGGCTCCGGCCGGCTGTTCAGCACCCGCATCGTCAATGTCCTGATGACGGACGACGGCAGGGTCTACGCGGGCGCGGTCACCAAGGACGCGCTGGTCAAGGCCGCCAACAGCGCGAAGTAGGCAGGCTGCCTCTCCTCCTTGGCCTGCTTGGCCCGCTTGGCCCCGCTGCCCGGCGGCACCACGGTGCCGCCGGGCAGCGGGCTGGGGACTGGGCGGGGACGGGGGACGACGAAAGGGGAACCGGTGGAGGAGGAGCGGATCGCCTCCGGCGGCGGTCAGGTGACAACGCCGGCCGTCGAGCCGGGCGAGGCCCCGGGTCGCCCGGCCGCACCCGCGGCCCGCGTCGCGTCAGGCGCGTCGGGTGCTGCCGTGTCAGGCGCTGTCGTGTCGGGTGCTGCCGTGTCGCGGGCCCCCGCGTCAGGCGCCCCCGCGCCCGCCGGGTCCGCCGTGCATGCCGAGCCGAAACCGTCCGGCGAACCCGCTGACCCCGACCCCGTCGACACCGCCGTCGCATCCGCCGCCACGGGCCCCGTCGACAATGCCGTCGCCGCCGTCATCGAGACGCGGGGGCTCACCAAGCGGTACCGCGGCGGTCAGCTCGCCGTCGACGGCTTGGACCTCACCGTCCCGCGCGGCAGCGTCTTCGGTTTCCTCGGGCCCAACGGGTCCGGCAAGACCACCACCATCCGCATGCTCATGGGCCTGATCGAACCGAGCTCCGGCTCCGCTCACGTCCTCGGTGAACCCATGCCGCGCGCCGCGCGGCGGGTGCTGCCCCGGGTGGGGGCGCTCATCGAGGGCCCCGCCCTCTACGGCTTCCTCACCGGCCGCGACAACCTCGTGCGCTACGACGCCGCCGACCCCACCGCCGACCCCCGCACCCGCGCGGCCCGGGTCGCCGCCGCGCTGGACCGGGTGGGTCTCGCCGCCGCCGCGGGCAGGAAGGCCCGCGCGTACTCCCTCGGCATGAAGCAGCGCCTCGGCCTCGCCGCGGCCCTCCTCCAGCCCCGCGAGCTGCTCGTGCTGGACGAGCCGACCAACGGCCTCGATCCGCAGGGCATGCGCGAGATCCGTACCCTCGTGCGCGAGCTCGCCGCCGACGGCACCACCGTCTTCCTCTCCTCCCACCTCCTCGACGAGATCGAGCAGGTCTGCACGCACGCCGCGGTCATGGCCCAGGGGCGGCTGCTCACCCAGGGCACGGTCGGCGAGCTGGCCTCCTCGACCCGCGGCCGGCTGGCCGTCACCACCCCCGACCCCGCGGACGCCGCCCGCGTCCTCAAGGAACACGGTGTGACCGATCTCGTCGTCCTGGAAACGGGCGTCACCGGCGAGCTGCCTCTGACCCCTCTGTCCGGCCCATCCGGCACCTCCGGCCCCCTCGACCTCGCCGACCTCAACGCGGCCCTGGTCCGGGCGGACGTGCGGGTGCGGTCCTTCGGCGTCGAACGGGCCTCGCTGGAGGACGCCTTCGTCGCGCTCACCGGGGAGGGCTTCGATGTCGCGGGCTGACGTGGCGGACGGCCGGGGCGCGCGGACGGCCCCGAGCCCCTTGTGGCAGCTGTCCCTCTTCCGCAGCGAGGTCACCACCGTGCTGCGCCGGTGGCGGACGCTGGCCCTGCTCGGCGTGCTCGCGTCGGTCCCCGTGCTGGTCGGCATCGCCGTGAAGATGGAAACGGGCGACGGCGGCTCGTCCGGTGGCAACGGTCACGGCCCGGCGTTCATCAGCCAGATCAGCAACAACGGCCTGTTCCTGGTCTTCGCGTCCCTCGCCGCGACGCTGCCGTTCTTCCTGCCGATGGCCGTCGGCGTGGTCGCGGGCGACGCCGTGGCGGGCGAGGCGGGCTCCGGCACGCTGCGCTATCTCCTCGTCGCGCCCGCCGGGCGGAGCCGGCTGCTGCTCGCCAAATACGCCTCGACGCTGGTCTTCTGCCTCACGGCCACCCTGGTCGTGGCCGTCTCCGCGCTGACCGTGGGGATGCTGCTCTTCCCCGTCGGGGACGTCACTCTGATCAGCGGAACGCGGGTCTCCTTCGGCGAGGGGCTGCTGCGCGCGGTGGCGATCGCGGGCGTGGTCGCCGCGTCCCTGGTCGGGGTGGCGGCGGTGGGGCTGTTCGTCTCGACGCTCACCAACAGCGGTATCGCGGCGATGGCCACCACCGTGGGGCTGTTGATCACGGCGCAGATCCTGGATCAGTTCCCGCAGCTGCACGCCGTCCAGCCGTATCTCTTCCCGCACTACTGGCTGAGCTTCGCCGACCTGCTGCGCGAGCCGGTCTACTGGGAGCAGCTCCAGCGCAACCTCGGCCTCCAGGCGCTCTATGCGGCGGTCTTCGGCTCGGCCGCGTGGGCCCGGTTCACCACGAAGGACATCACGGTCTGAGGGATCTCAGGGGTATGGGTGCCCCCGCGTCCCCGGCGGATACGAATGGTGTGACCGGTCCCCGTCCCGCACGGCGGGGGCCGGTCACGTCACCATGGCCTTACCGGAGTGGCAGCGCTCAGAACGTGATCTTCCAGCTGTCGATGTAGCCGGTGTCCTGCGCGGCCGTGTCCTGGACGCGGAGCTTCCAGGTGCCGTTCGCCGTCTCGGCCGAGGCGTCGACGGTGTAGGTCGCGACGATGTCGTCGGCCGAGTCGTTGCCGCTGGCGCTCTTCAGCCGGTACGCCCGTCCGCTCGGTCCGACCAGGTCGACGGACACGTCACCGCGCCAGGTGTGCTTGATGTCGACTCCGACCTGGAGGGACGAGGGCGCGTTCCCCGTGATCCCGGTGACGTCGATCGGGGAGTCGACGGGGGAGCCCGCGTCGGGGATCGTGACGTCGGTGGTGCTCTCGAAGGTTCGCCCGGGCGGGTTGGTGGCGCCCGCGCTCAGCGTCCAGACGGCGTTGGCGATGGCGTCGCTGTTGTTGTCCAGCGCCGTGTCGTTGATGTTCGCCGTGGTGTCGCAGGCCGAGTGGTAGCAGCGGTCGAAGGCCTGGCCCGCCGTGCCGCCCCACTTGGCGGCCTGGGCCGCGGTCTTGCGGCTGCTGGCACCGGTGAACAGACCGCCGACCCGCACGCCGGCGCTCTTGAAGGAGGCGTGGTCGCTGCGGCCGTCGCCCTCGGTCTCGATCTCGGTCGAGATGTTCTTCGCCGCGAAGAAGTCCTTGAAGACCTTCTCCAGCTGGGTGTCGTCGTCGTAGACGAAGTAGCCCGGGTTCGGCGAGCCGACCATGTCGAAGTTCAGATACGCGTCGATCTTCGCGCGCTCGGTGCCGGGGAGGTTGTTGACGTAGTACCTCGAGCCGACCATGCCCAGCTCCTCGGCTCCCCACCAGGCGAACCGCAGGTGCTTGTCGGGCTTGTAGCCCTCGCGGGCGACGGTGAGCGCGGTTTCCAGGATGGCGGCCGAGCCCGAGCCGTTGTCGTTGATGCCGGGGCCGGCGCCCACCGAGTCGAGGTGCGATCCGGCGAAGATCATGTGGTTGGCGTCGCCGCCGGGCCAGTCGGCCACGAGGTTGTAGCCGGTCGCGCCGCCGGAGGTGAACTGCTGGATGCTGGTCGTGTATCCGACGGCGTCGAGCTTGGCCTTCACGTAGTCGATCGAGGCCTTGTAGCCGGCGCGGCCGTGCGCGCGGTTGCCGCCGTTGGCGGTGGCTATCGACTGCAGCTGGTTGAGGTGGCCCTTGACGTTGGCGACGGATATGTCGGGCGCGGCGGCGGCGACGGTGGGAGTCGCGTTCGCCGCGCCGGAGAAGGCGCCGAACAAGGTGGCCGTGAGGGCCGCGCCGGTGGCCAGCAGCGCGGTGGCACGGGATCTTCGGGGCAGGGTGGGTCCGTTGAGTCCAAGCATGGGGGGCTCCCAACTCCATTTGACGTGGCCATGATGTTGAGGGCGCCCTGATGGTGCGTCAAGGGCGGATTTCGGACACCGAGCACCGCTTTCCGGATATCGGGCAGCGGAAAACCACGCTGATCTGTGGTTTTCGGGGCTGGTGCGCTCCTTGTTATTTCTGTGTTTCGTGGGGCGAAGCGCCTACGTCGCGGCTTTTGTCGGTTCGTCCGCGATGCTCTCCGGCACGACCGGGGCCCCACCTGCCGCAGCGGCTCCACCCTCCGCAGCGGTTGCGGCGAGCGCCGCCTCCGCCGCCTTGTTCCGCGCGTTCCGCAGCTCCGTCCGCGAGATCCGCGCGGCCCGCAGCGCGTCCCAGGTGAGCACCGCCAGCGCCAGCCAGACGAGCGCGAAGCCCGCCCAGCGCTCGGCCGGCATCGCCTCGTGGAAGACCAGCAGCCCGAGGGCGAACTGGAAGATCGGCGCCAGGTACTGGAGCATCCCGATCACCGACAGCGGCAGCCGGACCGCCGCCGCGCCGAAGGAGATCAGCGGCAGCGCGGTGATGGCGCCGGTGCCCAGCAGGAGCAAGGTGTGGCCGCCGCCCTCCGAGGCGAAGGTGGACTCGCCGCGCGAGCCGAGGAAGACCAGCACGGCGAGCGCGGGCAGGAACTGCACGGCCGTCTCGGCGGCCATCGACTCCAGACCACCCAGCCCGACCTTCTTCTTGACCAGGCTGTAGGTGCTGAACGTGGCCGCGATCGCGAGCGCGATCCACGGCGGCTTGCCGTACCCGACGGCCAGCACGACCACGGCGGTCACGCTGACGCCCACGGCCACCCACTGCGCGGGTCGCAGCCGCTCGCGCAGCACGAGGACGCCGAGGGCGATGGTGGCCAGGGGGTTGATGAAGTACCCGAGGGAGGTCTCGACGACGTGCCCGGAGTTCACGGCCCAGATGTAGACCCCCCAGTTCAGGGAGATGAGGGTCGCACCGACCGCGATCATCCCCAGGCGCTTGGGCTGCCGCAGCAGCGGTCGTATCCAGTCCCAGCGCCGGGTCACGGCCAGCACGACGGTGACGGCGGCCAGCGACCACACCATGCGGTGGGCGAGGATCTCGACCGCGCCCGCCGGTTCCAACAGCGGCCAGTAGAGGGGGAAGAGCCCCCAGATCCCGTAGGCGAGGACGCCGCACAACATCCCGGCGCGGGTCTCGGTCCTCGACTCGTGCGACTCCACGGGGCTCCTTCCGGAGGTTTCGATGCATGAACCTTCGGAAGGTAGCGCCGCCCGGGCCCGGCTGTCATGTGCGTATCGCATGATGGCCCTGACAGGCGTCCTCAAGCGCCGGACGGGCTTGATGTGGCTGAGCTCAGCCCGAATCAAGCCCGTCCGGCGTTTGAGGACGCGCCCGCAGGGCGTTCGCCACCGCAGGCGGCACGGACGGCCCGCAGTCGAACTAGCGCGCCCGCGCGGAGCGCAAGCGCTCGACGGCCCGGGCGACATCGAACGGCAGGATCGTCACGGCGACATCCGGCAGGTGTTCCAGGGCCTTCGCCAACTCGTCGCCCGTGCCCGGGTGCAGCAGCCGTCCGAGCGGTGGCGGGTAGGCGCGGCGCGGGATCAGCAGGGTCAGGGCGGTGGTGCCGTCGGCGGTCGTCCGCGCCGCGAGGGCGACGAGCGTGTGCCGCAGCCGTCGGTCGGGGCAGTCGATCAACTCCAGCGGCACGGTCGTGGCGGGGGAGCGCTCCCACCGCTCGACCAGCCGGTGCGCGCTGGCCTCGTCGACCACGACGTGCAGGGCCCGCACCTCGTCCGGCCGCAGCTCGTGCGCGTAGGCCAGTGCCTTGAGGGTGGCCAGATCGAAGCTGTCGACGAGGACGTGCACCAGGTGCCGCCGCCAGCGCGGGCGGTCCGTGGCGAGCGGGGGCAGGCTCTCCAGGGCCTCCGCCTCGGCCCGGTACTGATGGTTGATGCGGATCAGCGCCCACACCCCGAGCGGGAAGACCGCGACGACGAGCCATGCGCCCTCGGTGAACTTGGTGACCGCGAAGACCACCACGACCAGCGCGGAGACCACGGCGGCGGAGACATTGACGGTGAGCTTCCAGGGCCGGTGCGGCTCGTCGGGCCGCCGCCAGTAGTGGGCCGTCAGCCCGGCGGCGGCCATGGTGAAGCCGGTGAAGACGCCGATGGCGTAGAGGGCCACGAGCTCGTCCACGTTGGCGCGCGTCACCAGCAGCAGCGCGAGGGAGACGACGGCGAGGCAGACGATGCCGTTGGAGAAGGCGAGCCGGTGCCCGCGCCGCGTCAGCTGGCGCGGCAGGAAGCTGTCCCCGGCGACGAAGCTGGCGAGGAACGGGAAGCCGGTGAAGGGCGTGTTGGCACCCGTATAGAGGATGAGCGCCGTCGCGAGCTGCACGTAGACGAGTCCGGCCGTGCCCAGCGGGCTGTCGCCGAAGACGAGCCGCGCCTCCTGCGCGATCACGGTCGGGTTTCCGTCGGTGTAGGGGATCGCGTGGGTGTAGTGGGCGAGGGCGGAGACGCCGAGGACCATGCCGCCCAGAAGGCAGCTCATCACGGTGAGGGTGCGGCGGGCGTTGGGGCCCTGGGGGCGACGGAAGGCGGAGACACCGTTGGAGATCGCCTCCAGGCCGGTCAGCGAGGAACCGCCGTTGGCGAAGGCCCGCAGCACCATGAACATCGAGGCGCCGTACAGCCAGCCGTCGCCCGCCTCGCCGAGCGGTACCGCCCCGGCCGCGTGCACGTCCGCGTGCGGAAGGCCCCCGGTCAGGGCCCGGACGAGCCCGAAGAGCAGCATCAGCGCCACGGCCAGGACGAAGAGGTACGCGGGCGCGGCGAAGGCCCGCCCGGCCTCGCGGAGGCCGCGCAGGTTCCCGTACGCCAGCAGCAGCACCATGCCCGCGGAGAGGGGGACCTTGAGGTGGTCGATGCCCGTGTAACCCTCCCCGACGAGATGGGCGAGGGAGATCAGGGCATCGGTGCCGGCGGCGGTCTGGACGGCGACGGTGACGATGTAGTCGACGAGCAGGGCGACCGCCGCGATCTGTGCGACGCGCGGCCCGAAGTTCTCCCGGGCGACGACGTAACTGCCGCCGGCGCGGGTGTAGACCATGACGACGTCACGGTAGGAGAGCGTGAGCATCAGCAGGACCAGCAGGATCGCCCCGGTCACCGGCAGCAGCAGGGTGAACGCGGCGACCCCCACGACCGGCACCAGAATGCGCAGCATCTCCTCGCTGCCGTACGCGGTCGACGACATGCAGTCGGAGGCGAGGACGCCGAGCGCCATCGGGTTCGACAGCTTCTCGCGCGCGAGCTGCTCGGTGACCAGCGGCGGGCCGAGCAGACGGCGCTTGAGCCGGTAGCCGAGCGGATCACGGGGAACAAGGGCGGCTTCGGTGTCGGCCATGGGCCCCATGAGAGCGGGTGCCCGGCGGGGGCGCCGTCAGACGCCCCGGCCGGGCACCCGTCTGTGCCCGTACGTACCAGCCCCTGACCGGCGGGCCTTCGACTGCCGACCGCTGTTCCGCCTGCGGCGGCGGGCGCCCTGCGGGCGCGTCCTCAATCGCCGGACGGGCTGTCAAGCCCGTCCGGCGATTGAGGACACAGCACAGTCACTAGCCCACGACTGTCCACGTGTCCGTGCCGGCAAGCAGCGCGGACAGGTCGCCCTTGCCCTTTTGCTCGATGGCGGCTTCGAGCTGGTCGGACATCTGGGTGTCGTAGACCGGCCGGTCGACGCTGCGCAGCACTCCGATGGGGGTGTGGTGGAGGGTGTCGGGATCGGCGAGGCGGGAGAGGGCGAACGCGGTGGTCGGGGACGTGGCGTGCGCGTCGTGGACGAGCACGTCGGCCTCGTTCGCCGGTGTCACGGCGATGACCTTGAGGTCGCCGGTGGCCGGGTCGCGGACGACGCCCTTGTTCTGGTCGGTGCCGAAGCGGATGGGCTTGCCGTGCTCCAGACGGATCACGGCCTCTTCCGCCTGCTGCTTGTCCTTGAGGACTTCGAAGGCGCCGTCGTTGAAGATGTTGCAGTTCTGGTAGATCTCCACCAGTGCGGTGCCGGGGTGTGCGGCGGCCTGGCGCAGTACCTCGGTGAGGTGTTTGCGGTCGGAGTCCACGGTCCGGGCCACGAAGGAGGCTTCCGCGCCGATGGCGAGGGAGACGGGGTTGAAGGGGGCGTCCAGTGACCCCATCGGCGTGGACTTGGTGACCTTGCCGATCTCCGAGGTGGGGGAGTACTGGCCCTTGGTGAGCCCGTAGATCCGGTTGTTGAACAGCAGGATCTTGAGGTTGACGTTGCGGCGGAGGGCGTGGATGAGGTGGTTGCCGCCGATGGAGAGGGCGTCGCCGTCGCCGGTGACGACCCATACCGACAGGTCGCGCCGTGAGGTGGCGAGGCCGGTGGCGATGGCGGGTGCGCGTCCGTGGATGGAGTGCATCCCGTAGGTGTTCATGTAGTAGGGGAAGCGGGAGGAGCAGCCGATTCCGGAGACGAAGACGATGTTTTCCTTGGCGAGGCCGAGCTCGGGCATGAAGCCCTGGACGGCGGCGAGGATGGCGTAGTCACCGCAGCCGGGACACCAGCGCACTTCCTGATCGGACTTGAAGTCCTTCATGGACTGCTTGGCGTCGGCCTTCGGCACCAGGGAGAGCGCCTCGATCGAGGAAAAGCCCTCCGAGATCGTCTCAGTCATTGATGGCCTCCTTGAACACATCGGCGAGCTGCTCGGCCTTGAACGGCATTCCGCTCACCTGGGTGTAGGAGCGGATGTCGGTCAGGAACTTCGCTCGCAGCAGGGTCGCGAGCTGACCGAGGTTCATCTCCGGTACGACCACCTTGTCGTAACGCCTCAGCGTCTCCCCGAGATTCCCGGGGAAGGGGTTGAGGTGACGCAGGTGGGCCCGGGCGATGCGGTGGCCCTCGGCGCGGGTGCGCCGCACGGCCGCGGTGATGGGTCCGTAGGTCGAGCCCCAGCCGAGGACGAGGGTGTCGGCCTCGCCGCTGGGGTCCTCCACCACCAGGTCGGGGACGGTGATGCCGTCGATCTTGGCCTGGCGGGTGCGGACCATGAAGTCGTGGTTGGCGGGGTCGTAGGAGATGTTGCCCGTGCCGTCCTGTTTCTCGATGCCGCCGATGCGGTGCTCGAGACCGGGCGTGCCGGGCACCGCCCACGGCCGGGCCAGCGTCTCCGGATCGCGCTTGTACGGCCAGAAGACCTCGGTCCCGTCCGCCAGCTCGTGGTTCGGGCCGGAGGCGAACCGCACCCGCAGATCGGGGAGTTCGTCGACCTCCGGGATCCGCCAGGGCTCGGAGCCGTTGGCCAGGTAACCGTCCGACAGCAGGAACACCGGCGTCCGGTACGTCAGTGCGATGCGCGCCGCGTCGATCGCCGCGTCAAAACAGTCCGCCGCGGTCCGGGGCGCCACGATCGGCACCGGGGCCTCGCCGTTGCGCCCGTACATCGCCTGGAGCAGGTCGGCCTGCTCGGTCTTGGTGGGCAGGCCGGTGGAGGGCCCGCCGCGCTGGATGTCGACGATGAGCAGCGGGAGTTCGAGCGATACCGCGAGTCCGATGGTTTCGGATTTGAGGGCGACGCCGGGGCCTGAGGTGGTGGTGACGGCGAGGGCGCCGCCGAAGGCGGCTCCGAGGGCGGCTCCGATGCCGGCGATCTCGTCCTCGGCCTGGAAGGTCCGCACGCCGAAGTTCTTGTGCTTGGACAGCTCGTGCAGGATGTCCGAGGCCGGAGTGATGGGGTACGAGCCGAGGTAGAGCGGCAGGTCGGCCTGGCGGGCGGCGGCGATGAGGCCGTAGGAGAGCGCCAGGTTCCCGGAGATGTTGCGGTAGGTGCCGGCGGGGAAGGCGGATGTCGCGGGGGCGACCTCGTAGGAGACGGCGAAGTCCTCGGTCGTCTCGCCGAAGTTCCATCCCGCCCGGAACGCGGCGACGTTGGCCTCCGCGATCTGCGGCTTCTTCGCGAACTTCGCCCGCAGGAACTTCTCGGTGTTCTCCGTCGGCCGGTGGTACATCCACGACAGCAGGCCGAGCGCGAACATGTTCTTGCTGCGCTCGGCCTCCTTCCGCGACAGCCCGAAGTCCTTCAGCGCCTCGATCGTGAGCGTCGTCAGTGGGACGGGGTGGACGTTGTAGGCGTCCAGGGAGCCGTCCTCCAGCGGGCTCGTGGCGAAGCCGACCTTCGCCATCGGGCGCTTGGTGAACTCGTCCGTGTTGACGATGATCTCCGCGCCGCGCGGCACGTCCGCCAGATTCGCCTTCAATGCCGCCGGGTTCATCGCCACCAGAACGTCCGGCGCGTCACCGGGAGTCAGGATGTCGTGATCGGCGAAATGCAGCTGGAACGACGAAACCCCCGGCAGGGTGCCTGCGGGGGCTCGGATCTCGGCGGGAAAGTTCGGCAGCGTCGACAGGTCATTGCCGAACGACGCGGTCTCGGAAGTAAACCGATCACCCGTGAGCTGCATACCGTCACCGGAGTCACCCGCGAAACGGATGATCACCCGGTCCAGCCGGCGCACCTCTTTGGCGCCGCCTGGGCCCCCTGCGGGGCTGCGCTGTCCGGCGAGGTGTGACGGCTCGCCTCGCTGCTCGGCTGGATCGGCCTGCTCGGCCGGGCTACTGACCTGGCTGGTCACTGCTTCGGACCTCCCTCATGGCGGCGGTCCGCACATGGTGGTGCCGACCGGCGTTCCCACGGGCCATCGTACGTGGGGAAGGGTTTCCTCCTCCGGAGGTACCACAGGATGAACCCACGGATATGACCCCCTTATGCCCTTGTATGTCATGGTCATCCGCTGCCGTGCCCTCACATTTACGAGGTGCATTGCTAGGACTTCGGTTCTGGGGCCATGTATCCGACGCGGCCCGCGCCGCACGCCCGGCCGGAGTACGCCGGGGGTGCGGCCGGGCCTCGCCGGGCGGATGACAGCACGTCAGAACGCCGATGCGGGTCGGAACGAGGGAATCCGGATGAAATGCGGACGACAGCGGCGGGCGCCGGTCAGGACCGCAGATAGGTCAGGACCGCGAGAACCCGACGGTGATCCCCGTCACTCGGCGACAGCCCCAGCTTCGCGAAGATGTTGCTGACGTGCTTCTCGACCGCCCCGTCACTCACCACCAGCTGCTTGGCGACGGCGGAATTCGTCCGTCCCTCGGCCATCAGACCGAGGACCTCCCGCTCCCGGGGGGTCAGCCCGGCCAGCACGTCCTGCTTGCGGCTGCGGCCCAGCAACTGGGCGACGACCTCGGGGTCCAGGGCGGTGCCGCCCCGGGCCACCCGCACCACCGCGTCCACGAACTCGCGGACCTCGGCGACGCGGTCCTTGAGCAGATAGCCCACGCCCCGGCTGCTGCCGGCCAGCAGCTCCGTCGCGTACTGCTCCTCCACGTACTGCGACAGCACCAGCACACCCAGGCCCGGGTGGTCCCGGCGCAGCCGCACCGCTGCCCGGACGCCCTCGTCGGTGTGGGTGGGCGGCATCCGGACGTCCGCGACGACCACGTCCGGCAGGGCGTCCTCGGCGGCGAGGTCCTTGATGGTCTTGATCAGCGCCTCGGCGTCGCCGACCCCGGCCACGACATCGTGCCCCCGGTCGGTCAGCAGCCGGGTCAGGCCCTCCCGGAGCAGCACCGAATCCTCGGCGATGACCACCCGCACCCTGTCCTCCACGATTTACGGCCCCCCTGGCCCGGCGCGCACGCCGAGCGGTTCACGCTGCAGGCAATTGACACCGCCAGCATGTCAGCATCCGGCCCCCGAGCGGGCACGCGATGCCGGTGGCGCCCGGACCGTCGGCGCCTGGACCCGGTGGTGTCCGGACCGTTGGCGCGCGGACCGGTGGTGTCCGGACCGTTGGTGCGCGGACCGTCGGCGTCCGCGTTCGACGTCGGGTCGCGCCCGTCCGTTTTCCCGTCCGGCAGCACGTCGCCCCGCCGGACGACCGGCGGGGCGAGTGGTCGGGCGAGGCGGAGTGGAGGCCGCGCGGGGGCGGGTCAGCCGCGCCAGGGCAGCTCAGCCGTGATCGTCGTCGGACCGCCCACGGGGGAGTGCACCACCAGCAGTCCGTCCACCGCGTCCAGCCGCTCGGCCAGCCCCGCGAGGCCGCTGCCGCCGGCCGTCGACGCACCGCCGCGGCCGTCGTCGGAGACCTGGAGCATCAGCCGGTTCGCCGACCGCCACACGTCGACGCGGGCCGTACGGGCGGCGCTGTGCTTGCTGATGTTCTGCAGCAGCTCGGAGACGATGAAGTAGGCCGTGCCCTCGATCGCGGCGGCCGGCCGGAGCGACAGGTCCACGTCGACCTGCACGGGCACGGTGCACCGCGCGGCCAGCGCCGACAGCGCCGGGCCGAGGCCACGGTCGGTGAGGATCGCCGGGTGGATGCCGCGGGCGAGGTCCCGCAGCTCCTGGAGGGCGAGCTTCACCTCGCCGTGCGCCTCGTCCACCATCCTGGCGGCGGCCTCCGGGTCCTCCTCCAGCTTCTCCTTCGCGAGGCCCAGGTCCATGGCGAGGGCGACGAGCCGGGCCTGGGCGCCGTCGTGCAGATCGCGCTCGATGCGGCGCAGGTCGGCGGCGGCGGTGTCGACGACGACGCCGCGGTCCTCCTCCAGCTCCCATACCCGGCTCGCCAGCCGGGACGGCCCGAGCAGCCCCGCCACCATCAGCCGGTCCACCTGCGTGAGCCCCCGGATGATCCACGGGTTGACCAGCACCAGGAGCAGTCCGGCGGCGCAGGTGACGCCGATCTCGAAGGGGTTGTCGAGGTAGACGGCCGTGCCGTCGGAGTCCCCGTACAGCTGCATCCCCGGCTGGTCCCAGTACTTCGGGTAGGCCCACGCGTACGCCGGGTACAGCAGCAGCACCCAGCCGACGAGCGTCAGCGTCAGCGACACGCAGAACGCGCCGACTGCCCACGGGAAGTGCAGCACCCCGTAGAGCAGGTGCCGCCAGGACGCCCCGCTCTTGAGGACCGCCCCCATCCAGGCCATCGGCCCGTTGTGACCCTTCCGGGGCCGGATCGGCTCCGGGGCGGCGACCTCCAGGCCCAGCAGCCCCCGCGCCCGGGTCCGTTCGACCGCGCCCAGCGCCCGCGCCCCGACGAGAGCGCCGGTCAGCACCGGCACCCCGATGAAGGTGATCAGCAGACCGGCGCCGAGGCTGGTCATGGTGACGGTGTACGAGAAGAAGAGGACCGCCATCGGGAGACTGAGCATCAGATAGAGGAACTCGCGCCACGTGCGGCCCGCCAACGGCGCGCGCAGCACGGCGGGCACGCGGTGGGGCCGGGGGGCCGACTGCCGTCCGTAATCGATGGCCATCTCTCTTCCGATCTCCGAGTCTCCGGGGGTTCGCCTGATGACTCAAGCCTCCTGGAACGGGGTCCCGTGGACCATGTGGTGAGTGGGTGTCTTGGGGGTGGGGCCAGCCCTACCCTTCGCCTCCGGCGGACGGGTGGAGCCGACGGCGGGGCTTCGACTGCGGGCCGGTCTTTGCCGCCTGCGGCGGCGGGCGCCCTGCGGGCGCGTCCTCAATCGCCGGACGGGCTGGTTGTGGCTGAGCCCAGCCACAACCAGCCCGTTGGGGGCACCTCCCAGCGGTAGCTGGGGGAGATTGAGGACACCGCCGCGCCCCGACGATCCGCCCCGACGATCCGCCGGACAGGCGTGCGTCAACCCGCCGAGCGGTCGCGCCACGGCAGTTCCGCCGTGACGACGGTGGGGCCGCCGACGGGTGAGTCCACGACGAACAGCCCGTCCACCGATCCCAGGCGCTCGGCCAGCCCCGCCAGCCCGCTCCCGGTCGCCGTCGAGGCGCCGCCACGGCCGTCGTCGCGCACCTGGATCAGCAGCCGGTCCTTCGTCCGCCACACCTCGACGCCGGCCGTGCGGGCCCCGCTGTGCTTGCTGATGTTCTGCAGCAGCTCGGAGACGGTGAAGTACGCGATGCCCTCGATCGCCGGCGCCGGGCGGGCGTCCAGCTCCACGGTCACGCTCACCGGCACGGTGCAGCGCGCCGCCACCGACGACAGCGCCGCGTCCAGCCCCCGGTCCGTCAGCACCGCCGGGTGGATGCCACGGGCGAGGTCCCGCAGCTCCTGGAGGGCCAGCTTCACCTCGCCGTGCGCCTCGTCCACCATCTGCGCGGCGGCCGCCGGGTCCTCCAGCACCTTCTCCTTCGCCAGCCCGAGCCCCATGGCGAGGGCGACGAGCCGGGCCTGGGCGCCGTCGTGCAGATCGCGCTCGATGCGGCGCAGATCGGCGGCCGCGGTGTCGACGACGACCCCGCGGTCCGACTCCAGCTCGGCGACCCGCCGCTCCAGCTCGTCGGACGGGCTCAGCAGCCCGCGCACCATCGCCCGGTCGACGTTGGTCATGGCGCGTGCCAGATGACCGAGAACCGGCCACAGCACGAAGAGCGAACAGAGCGTGACCGTGAACGTGAGAACGCCCCATGGCAGTCTGATGAACGAATACAGCGTGCTCCGCCACGCCACCGGGTCCTTCAGCGTCATCCACAGCCAGGGAAAGAAACCGGTGGTCCCGCGCCGGCCCCGCGGCAGCGGGCTCGGCTCCTCGATCCGCACGCCCAGCAGCCGACGCGCCCGCATCCGCTCGAACCGGCCCACGTACCGGGCACCCATCAGCCCCAGCGCCAGCAGCGGCAGCCCGATCACGGTGATCGACAGACCCACGCCCACATACAGCCATACCGAGACATAGACGAAGCCCGCGATGCCCTCCGGCAGGTTCAGCAATAGATGCGCGATCTCCCGCCACGTCTGCCCGCCGAAGGCCAGGCGGGCAGGGGGAAGCCGCTCACCCGCGCCGCCGTCGAAGTCGTCGTGGGAGTGATGGGTGGCGAAACCGGACCGAGGAGAGGTGTCCGGGGCGGCCTCGGGGGCCGTACTGCTGGCGTTCATAGGGCAAAGACTGCCGGGCGGCCGGGCACGACGCCATGGGGGCCGTGGGTGCGAAGGTGTAGGGATAACCCCACCACCGGCCGGTAGCGCTGCTCACTCCAGGCGCGGCAGGGCCTAGACTCCCGTGCGTACAGATCGTCGAACGCGGGTGACCGGGACAAACCGGAAGAACAGCCGCACAGGGAGCGAGGGGCGGACGTGCCGGAGGCGACCGTGCGCACCGCGAGTGCCGACGTCCGGCTCGCGGCCGACTACTTCGATGGCTACGCGACGGTCGGCCTGCTGGCCGTCGTCGGCGTGCTGTTCGTCGCTGTGTCCTTCGTGGCCGGGCGACTGCTGCGGCCCGTGGTGCCGACCCCCGAGAAGCTGCTGACGTACGAATGCGGCGTGGACCCGGTCGGCGAGGGCTGGGCGCACACCCAGGTGCGCTACTACGTCTACGCCTTCCTCTACGTCATCTTCGCGGTGGACTCGATCTTCCTGTTCCCCTGGGCGACGGTCTTCGCCGCGCCGGGCTTCGGCGGCGCGACGCTCGTCGAGATGTTCATCTTCCTCGGCTTCCTCGCCGTGGGCTTGTTGTACGCATGGAAGAAGGGCGTCCTCGAATGGACGTGACACCCCCGGTTGACCTTCCCGAGCCGCGCCGGCTCGGGGTGCTGTCCCGCCTCGCGCCCGAACCCATGAAGGTGGTCCTGAACTGGGGCCGTCGCTACAGCCTGTGGGTCTTCAACTTCGGCCTCGCCTGCTGCGCGATCGAGTTCATCGCCGCGTCGATGGCCCGGCACGACTTCATCCGCCTCGGCGTCATCCCCTTCGCCCCGGGCCCCCGCCAGGCGGACCTCATGATCGTCTCGGGCACGGTGACGGACAAGATGGCCCCGGCCGTGAAGCGGCTGTACGAGCAGATGCCCGAGCCGAAGTACGTGATCTCCTTCGGCGCCTGCTCCAACTGCGGCGGCCCCTACTGGGACTCGTACTCCGTCACGAAGGGCGTCGACCAGATCATCCCGGTCGACGTCTACGTGCCGGGCTGCCCGCCCCGGCCGGAAGCGCTGCTGCAGGGCATCCTCAAGCTTCAGGAGAAGATCGCGAAGGAGTCGCTGGGCGACCGGTACGGGTCCGCCTCCGGCGCGGACGCGTCGGTTGCGGCGCTGCGCAGCGGGTTGGTGACGCCGCCGGTCACCTCCGGTGCGGGTGCCTCCGGCGGTGCGACCGGCACCGGTGGTGCGACCGGCGCTGGTGGCGCGTCCGGCGCTGGTGGCGCGGAGGAGACGGACCGATGACGACCGATCCGACGAGCCCGGCGGGGAACCCGGACGGGGCTTCCGGCGCGGCCGAGCCGACCCCGGGTGGGGACGCCGAATCCGCCACGAAGGCGGGGGAGGTCTCCAAGGGCACTGCTCGCACCGCCCGCCCGGCCGGGGCGAGGGCCCCGGAGCCGACCGGGGACGACACCGAGTCCGCCGAACCGCCGGAGGCACCCGCTCCGGAGCCCGTCGTGGGATGGCTGCCGAGTGGCGCCTCCGAGCTGTTCGGCGAGGGGGCGAGCGCCGAGGAGTCGTACGGACTGCTCACCGTGGACGTACCCGCCGCCGCGTGGATCACCGCACTGGAGACCGCGCGGGACACCCTCGGCTGCACCTACTTCGACTGGCTGAGCGCGGTCGACGAGCCCGGCACGGGCTTCCGTATCTGCGCGCACGTCGTCGCCCTGCCCGCGGGCCCCGGCGCGGCCGGCGCCGTGCGACGTCTCGTCGTACGGACCACCGTGCCGCACGACGCTCCCGCGCTGCCCAGCGCCATCGGCGTCTACGCCGGAGCGGCGTGGCACGAACGCGAGACGTTCGAGATGTTCGGCGTCGACTTCACCGGTCACCCGCACCTGGTGCCGCTGCTGCTGCCCGAGGGCTTCGAGGGGCACCCGCTGCGCAAGGACTTCGTGCTCGCCGCGCGGGTCGCGAAGGCGTGGCCCGGGGCCAAGGAACCGGGCGAGACCGAGGGCGGTGGCCCCAAGCGCCGCCAGATGCTCCCGCCCGGCGTCCCCGACCCCAACGAGTGGGGCCCTCTCAAGGGCCAGCTCCCGCCCGCCCCCGCCCGCCCGGCCCGTGGCCCCCGCGCCGCGGGCGCCGCAGCCGCCGACCGTCCGGCCCGCCGCACGCGCAGCGTGGCCGCCGGCTCGGCAAGCCAGACGGAAGCGGTGGCCGGTACCCCGGCGGCCCCTGAGCGGCCTGCCCGTCGCAGCCGCAGCGTGATCGAGGGCTCTGCGAGCCAGGCTGCTCCCTCGGCCGAGGCGGCCGGTGCGGCCGGTGCGGACGCCCCGACGCGCCCCGCCCGCCGCAGCCGCAGCGTGAGCGAAGGCTCCGCGAGCCAGGCCACGCCGCCCACCGAGGCCGAGACGCCCGCCGCCGAGCGCCCCCGCCCGGCACCGCGCTCGGCCGACGCCCCGTGGCACCACGCCCGCCCCGCGTTCGACGAGGCGGGCAGGGAGCCCGGCCCTGAGACCGGTCCCCCCAAGGACGCCACCCCGCCGCCCCCCGCCGAGGGCCCCAGGCCCGAGGCGGCCG
>NZ_JBVIQR010000010.1:72217-183331 GCF_055576875.1 Streptomyces sp. NPDC033229
CCGAGCCTGCGGCCGAGCCTGCGGCCGAGCCTGCGGCCGAGCCTGCGGCCGAGCCTGCGGCCGAGCCTGCGGCCGAGCCTGCGGCCGAGCCTGCGGCCGAGCCTGCGGCTCCCAAGGCCGAGCCCGGCGCAGCCGACCCGCCGAAGGGCAACCGCGACCGCGACATCCGCGACCGCGCCACCCGCGACGACGGCACCCGAGACGACAACCCGGCAGGAGGCGACCCCGCATGAGCGACAACATCCTCGACGTGGCCGTCCGCCTGGCGGCCGTGTTCGTCGCCTTCCTCGTGCTGCCGCTCGTCCTCGGGCAGACCGAGCACAAGGTGATGGCCCATATGCAGGGCCGGCTCGGGCCGATGTACGCGGGTGGGTTCCACGGGTGGGCGCAGCTCATGGCGGACGCCGTGAAGTTCGCGCAGAAGGAAGACATCGTGCCCGCGGGCGCGGACCGGCGGATCTTCCAGCTCGCGCCTGCCGTCGCCCTGCTGCCCTACCTGCTCGTGCTGGTCGTGATCCCGATCGGGCCGGGCAACGCCGTTGGTGAGTTCATCGACGCGGGAATCTTCTTCGTCCTCGCCGTCCTGGGCATCGGCGTGCTGGGCTCGCTGATGGCCGGCTGGGCGTCGGCCAACAAGTTCTCCCTGCTCGGCGGTCTGCGGACCGCCGCGCAGCTGATGGCGTACGAGCTGCCGATGCTGCTCGCCGCGGCCTCCGTCGCGATGGCGGCCGGGACGCTGTCGCTGCCCGGCATCCTGGAGGCCTTCCACTGGTGGTGGGTGCCCTGGCAGATCGTCGGCGGCGTCGTCTTCTTCACCGCCGGGCTCGCCGAACTCCAGCGGCCCCCGTTCGACATGCCGGTCGCCGACTCCGAGATCATCTTCGGTGCGTACACCGAGTACACCGGCCTGCGTTTCGCGCTCTTCCTGTTCGCGGAGTTCGTGGGCATCGTCGTGCTCTGCGCGCTGACGACCGTCCTGTTCCTCGGCGGCTGGCACGGGCCCTTCGGGGCCGACGGCCTCGGCCCCCTGTGGACCCTGCTCAAGACGGCGCTGCTCGCCTTCGTCGTCATCTGGCTACGGGTCAGCTATCCCCGGCTCCGCGAGGACCAGCTGCAGAAGCTGGCCTGGACCGTACTCATTCCGCTCGCTCTCGCGCAGATCGCGCTGACCGGCGTGATCAAGGTGGTGATCCAGTAGTGGCGATCCCCGGTTCCGGCCTTGCCAAGGGCCTCGCCGTCACCCTCCGCACGATGACGCGGCGTTCGATCACCGACCAGTACCCGGACGTACAGCCCGAGCTGCCGCCCCGCACCCGCGGTGTGATCGGCCTGTTCGAGGAGAACTGCACGGTCTGCATGCTGTGCGCCCGTGAGTGCCCCGACTGGTGCATCTACATCGACTCCCACAAGGAGACCGTGCCCCCGGCCGCGCCGGGCGGGCGGGAACGCAGCCGCAACGTGCTCGACCGCTTCGCGATCGACTTCTCGCTCTGCATGTACTGCGGTATCTGCATCGAGGTGTGCCCCTTCGACGCGCTGTTCTGGTCGCCGGAGTTCGAGTACGCCGAGACCGACATCCACGAACTGACCCATGAGCGCGACAAGCTCCGCGAATGGATGTGGACCGTGCCGGAGCCGCCCGCGCTCGACCCGGCGGCCGAGGAGCCGAAGGAGCTCGCGGCGGCCCGGAAGACGGCCGAGAAGCTGGCCGCGCAACAAGCCGCCGAGGCGGAGAAGAAGCTGGAGGACGAGGCATGACCGGCACCGCCGACGTCACCGCGCTCGCCGCGAACGCCCACGGCTTCCTCTCCCCGACCGGCGTCGAGATCCTCTTCGTGCTGGTCGGCATCGTGACCCTCGGGGCCGCCGTCGTCACCGTCACCACCAAGCAGCTGGTGCACGCCGCCCTGTGGCTGGTGGCGGCGCTCGGCGGGCTCGCCGTGGAGTACCTGCTGCTGACGGCGGAGTTCATCGCCTGGGTGCAGGTGCTGATCTACGTCGGCTCCGTCGTCGTCCTCCTCCTCTTCGGGCTGATGCTCACCAAGGCCCCCATCGGCCGCTCCCCGGACGCGGACTCCGGCAATCGCTGGGCCGCCCTCGCGGTCGCCCTCGCCGCGGCCGCCGCGCTGGTCTGGGTGGTCGTGGACGCCTTCCGCGCCACCTGGATCGATCTCGACGGCGCCGTGCAGGGCTCCACCAAGGTCTCCGGCGAGAGCCTCTTCCGGTACTGGGTGCTGCCCTTCGAGGCACTGTCCGTCCTGCTGCTCGCCGCCCTCGTCGGCGCGATCGTGCTCTCCCGCCGCGACATCGACGGCGGCACGGACAAGCAGCCCGGCAAGGCCGGCAAGGGGGGCAAGCGCTGATGCACCTCGTCTACCCCGCCGTCCTCGCCGCCCTCCTCTTCGCCGTCGGCCTGTACGGGGTGCTCGCCCGGCGCAACGCGATCCTCGTCCTGATGGCCGTCGAGCTGATGCTCAACGCCGTCAACCTCAACCTCGTCGCCTTCGACGTGTGGCTGCGCGACACGCTCCACGCCGGGCAGGCGCTCACCCTCTTCACCATCGCCATCGCCGCCGCCGAGATCGGCATCGGCCTCGCGATCGTGCTGCTCGTGTACCGCAACCGCGGCACCGCCGACGTCGACCGGCTCCGCGACCTCAACGAGGGCGAGGACGCCGAGCGCTACGCGGCCGACACGGACACCCCCGTGGACCCGGCCCGAGCCGACGGCGACCGGCCGAACGGCCCCGACAAGAAGGCAGAGGCCGTCGCGTGACGACCACGACCACCGCCGTCCTCGTCCCGCTGCTGCCCTTCCTCGGTGCCGTCGCCGGCATCCTGCTCGGCCGCCGCGCCCCCGGCTTCGTACGACCGCTGGCCGTCCTGCCGACCCTCGCCGCGGCCGTGCTCGCCGTCGTCGTCGCCTGGCAGCAGGGCGGCGGCGAGGACATCGACGCCGCCACCCGGCTCACCCCGACCGGGTCCGTGCCCATCGACCTCGCCCTGCACCTCGACGGCTTCGCCGTGCTCGTCGCGGTCCTTGTCGGCGTCGTCGCGTCCTGCGTGCAGCTCTACTCGACCGCCTACCTGCGCGACGACCCCCGCTACCCCTCCTACGCGGCCCTCGTCTCCCTCTTCACCGCCGCGATGCTGCTCGTCGTCTACTCCGGCGACCTGATGGTGCTGCTGGTCGGCTGGGAGATCATGGGCGTCTGCTCGTACTTCCTCGTCGGCCACTACTGGGAGACCGAGGCCGCCCGCGCCGCCTCCCTCAAGGCCTTCCTGGTCACCAAGCTCGGCGACGTCCCCTTCCTGATCGGCATCCTCGCGCTGGCCGCCGACGCCGGAACGTTCCGCATCAACGGCATCCTGACCGCCGCCGTCTCCGGCGACGGGCTCGACCACCCGACCCTCGTCGCGCTGCTGCTCCTCGCCGGAGTCGCGGGCAAGTCCGCGCAGTTCCCCCTGCACACCTGGCTGCCCGACGCGATGGCCGGCCCCACGCCCGTCTCCGCGCTGATCCACGCCGCGACCATGGTCGCCGCCGGCGTCTACTTCATCGCCCGGCTCCTGCCCGTCTTCGCCGCCTCCACCGCGGCGCTGGTCGTGCTCGCCGCGATGGCCGCGATCACCATGATCGGCTCGGCGCTCGCCGCCCTCGCCCAGGACGACATCAAACGCGTCCTCGCCTACTCCACCGTCGGCCAGCTCGGCTACATGACCGGTGCCCTCGCCGTCGGCGACCGCGGTGCCGCCGTCTTCCACCTGATCACCCACGGCGCGTTCAAGGCACTCCTCTTCCTCGGGGCAGGCGTGATCATCCACGCCGCCGGCACCAACTCGCTGGCCGCGATGGCACGCATGGGCCACCTCGCCAAGCGCATCCCCGACGCCTACTGGACGATGACCGTCGCCCTCCTCGCCCTCGCCGCGATCCCCCCGTTCAGCGGCTTCTTCTCCAAGGAAGCCGTCCTCGGCGCGGCCGAGCACGCCGCCACCGGAGAAGCGAACGGCATCCCCGGCACGGTGGGCTGGATCGTCCTCGTCGCCGGACTGCTCACCGCCCTCCTCACCGCGGGTTACGCCACCCGGCTGTGGCTGCTGGCCTTCCACGGCCGCGGCACCGAGGCCGCCGACCACGGCAAGCAGCCCGCCGTCATGAACGCCACCCTCTGGGTCCTGTTCGTCCCCGCCCTCGGGCTCGGCCTCGCCGCCTGGAAGCTCCCCGACTGGTTCGACGGGCACTCCCTCACCCCGACCCTCACCACCTCCGTCCTCGGCACCGGCTGCGCCCTCGTCGGCGTGCTCGCCGTCTGGGCGGCCTGGCGGCGGACCGCCGTGCTCGCCGCCGGCACGCCCATGGGCGCCGTCGCCGCCGACCCGGACGCCGCCCCCGCGGTCTCCGAGGAGGAGGCCGTCGCCAGCCACACGGCCGCCTACGGCAACATCGCCTCCGCCCAGGACCCGGCCGACCCCGGCCGGCTCCTCCTCGGCCCCCTGCACCGCCACGCCGCCGTCGGCTTCCACCTCGACGCCGCGTACAGCGCCCTGTTCGTCCGGCCCGTGCGCGCGGGCGCCCGCCTCGCGCACTTCCTCGACCGCGAGGTCGTCGACACCTACGTACGCGGCGCGGGCGCGGCCCCCGGCCTGCTGGGACGGGCCGTCCGCCGGGCCCAGACCGGCAATGTGCAGACCTATCTCGGCGCCCTGCTCGCCGGCTCCGTCGTCCTGGCCGTCGCCGCCGTTCTCGTAGCCACCGGAGCCTGACCGTGAGTCATACCGTCATGCAGATCCTCCTCGCTGCGATCGTCGTCCTCCCCCTCCTCGGAGCCGTCGCCGCCCTGCTCCCGGCCCCTCCCGGCCTCAAGGGCAGGAGCCCCGACCAGGCCGTGCTCCGGCACGGCGTCACCGTCACGGGCGCCGTGCTCGCGCTGTCCGTCGCCCTGGCCGCCGGCTTCGACCACGACGACCCCGCCAGGATGCAGGCGACCACCGACATCAGCTGGATCCCGGCCCTCGGCATCCGGATCCACCTCGGCGTGGACGGCGTCTCGCTCCCCCTCCTCGTACTGACCGCGCTGCTGACCTTCCTCAGCGCGCTCTACAGCTACTTCAAAATGCCCGACGGCCCGTCACCGAAGGCATTCGTCGCACTGATCCTCGTGCTCGAGTCCGGCACCCTCGCGTCCTTCGCCGTCCTCGACCTGATGCTGTTCTTCCTCGCCTTCGAGATGGTGCTCATCCCGATGTACTTCCTCATCGCCCGCTGGGGCGGTGACGGCCGCGAGCGCGCGGCCTGGCGGTTCATCCTCTACACCCTGCTCGGCTCCGTCGTGATGCTGCTCGGCCTCCTCCTCATCGGCATCAAGGGCGGCACGTTCGACATGGTGGCACTCGCCACTGACAACGGCTCCGGGCTCAGCCACACGACCCAGCTCGTCGCGGTGCTCGCCATCGGCGTCGGCCTCGCCGTCAAGGCCCCCATGTGGCCCCTGCACAGCTGGCTCCCCGACGCCCACACCGCCGCCCCGACCGTCGGCTCGGTCCTCCTCGCGGGCGTCCTGCTGAAGATGGGCACGTACGGGTTCGTCCGTATCCTGCTGCCCATCGCCCCCGACGGCGTGCACACCTTCGCGCCCTACCTCGCCGCCTTCGCGGTCGTCGGCATCATCTACGGTTCCCTGGTCTGCCTCGCCCTCGCCCGCAGCGGCGCCGGCGGCGACCTCAAGCGCCTGATCGCCTACTCCTCCGTCGGCCACATGGGCTTCGTGCTCCTCGGCATCGCCACCCTCACCCCCACCGGTGTGAACGGCGCGCTGTTCGCCAACATCGCCCACGGCCTCATCACCGGCCTGCTGTTCTTCCTCGTCGGCGCCGTCAAGGACCGCTACGGCACCAGCGACCTCGACCGGCTCTCCGGCGCGAGCGGCGCCGCGCTCTACGGCAAGGCACCCCGCCTCGGCGGGCTCCTCGCCTTCGGCGCCGTCGCCTCGCTCGGCCTGCCCGGCCTCGCCGGGTTCTGGGGCGAGATGCTCGCGATGTTCGGCTCCTTCGAGCCCGCCGAGGGGCTCAGCCGCCCCGCCTACCTCACCTTCATGGCCATCGCCGGCTTCGGCACCCTGCTGACCGCCGCGTACATGCTGATCGTCGTGCGCCGGGTCTGCATGGGAGGCGACGGCGAAGGCAGTGGCCACACCGGTGGCCACGGCGTCGGCCACTTCGGCGGCCCCGCACCGGCACCGACGTCGCTCCCCGACGTCCGGTCGTACGAGTTCGCCGCCTGGACCCCGCTCGTCGCCCTCACCGTCCTCGCCGGACTCTGGCCCGCGGCCCTCCTCGGCCTCACCGACCCGGCCGTTCAGCAGCTCCTTGGAGGAGGCAACTGATGGGCTCCCTGGTCCAGTCCGTCGACTGGCTCGCCATCGCCCCGCCCACCGTCACCGCCGTGGTGGCGCTCGTCATCCTGGTCGCCGACCTCTTCCTCCCCGAGGAGCGCAAGCCCCTCCTCGGCGGGATCGCGATCGGCGGACTGCTGCTGGCCGGGCTCTCCCTGCTACCCCTGCACGACGGTGACCGCTCCACGTTCTGCCTGAGCACCGGCACGCGCGCGTGCAGCTACACGGCGGACCACTTCACGCTAGTCATCCAGTTCCTGGTGCTCGGCGGCGCTCTGCTGACGGCGCTTCTGTCCGTCAGTACGCTCACCGACTTCAAACTCCCCTCCGGCGAGTACTGGTTCCTGCTGCTGTCCTCCGCCGCCGGCGCCGCCCTGCTGCCCGCCTCCCGGGACCTCGCGACCCTCGTCGTGGCTCTTGAAGTCGCCTCGCTGCCCGCCTTCGCCCTCGTCGGGCTGCGCCGCGGCGACCGCCGCTCCTCGGAGGCGGCGCTCAAGTTCTTCCTCTCCTCGGTCACCGCGACCGCCGTCATGCTGCTCGGCGTCAGCTTCGTCTACGCGGCCACCGGCACCCTGCACCTCACCGAGGTCGCCGAGGCCCTCACCGACGTCGACCCGCGCCTGGAGACCCTCGCCCAGGCGGGCGTGGCCCTCACCCTCGTCGGCTTCGCCTTCAAGACCGCGGCCGTGCCCTTCCACTTCTGGGTGCCCGACACCTACGTGGGCGCCCCGCTGCCCATCGCCGCCTACCTGTCGGTCATCGGCAAGGCCGTCGGCTTCACCGGGCTCATCCTCGTGACCGTCGTCGGCTTCCCCTCCTACTCCGACATCTGGGGCCCGGCCCTCGCCGTCCTCGCCGCCCTCACCATGACCGTGGGCAACGCCGCCGCGCTGCGTCAGCGCGCGGACCGCGCCCAGAGCGCCGTACGCCTGCTGGCCTGGTCCTCCGTCGGCCAGGCGGGCTACCTCCTGGTGCCGATCGCGGCCGCCGCGTACACCGACGACCCCGCCCACGCCATCGGCTCCACCGTCGCGTACGCCCTGATGTACGCCGTCGTGAACCTCGGTGCCTTCGCCGTGGCCGTGCTCGTCGCCCGTACGAGCCCCGCGAACCGCGTCGCGGACTACCGGGGCCTCTACGCCCGCCGTCCGCTCGCCGCCCTGGCCATGGGCTTCTTCCTGCTCTGCCTGGCCGGACTGCCGCCGGGGATCATCGGGCTGTTCGCCAAGGTCACCGTCTTCTCGGCCGCGGTCGACGCGGGCCTGGGCTGGCTGGCGGTCGTCATGGCGATCAACGTCGTGATCGCGCTCTACTACTACCTCCAGTGGACGGCGGTCCTCTTCCGCGCGCCGGACGAGGTCGCCTCGCCGGACGAGGCGGCGGCCGCCTCGACCGGCGGACATCAGCGTCTGCGTGTCCCGGCCCCCCTGGCCACGGCGATCGCCCTCGCCGCCGTCCTCGGCATCGCCCTCTCCGGCGCCCCGCAGCTCGTCCTGCGCTTCGCCTCCGGCGCCCTGCTGTAACGCGACTCCCGAACCGCCCGTAGATGCCCGCACGGTCACCCGTACGGCCTACGGGCGGTTCGGCGCGCCACCCGGCGTACGGCCGGTGTGCACAAGGGAACCAGCCACCTTCATCTGGCGTTGACCAGTTCGGAAGGTTCCACTGGAACGTGGAAGCGCAAGGTGGCAGCACCGAGCAAAGGGTTCCCCTGCCGCACCATTTGGAGGGCGTACCGTGCACCGCCGGCACAACGGGTTGAAGACCGCCGTACTCCTCGGAGGGCTGTCCGCCCTCATCATCGTCATCGGCAGCATCTTCGGACGTACGGGCCTGATCGTCGCCGTCCTCGTGGCGCTCGGCACCAACGCCTACGCCTACTGGAACAGCGACAAGCTCGCCCTGCGCGCGATGCGCGCCCGGCCGGTCAGCGAGTTCGAGGCCCCGCAGCTCTACCGCATGGTCCGCGAGCTCTCCACCGCCGCCCGCCAGCCGATGCCCCGCCTCTACATCTCCCCGACCGAGGCCCCCAACGCCTTCGCCACCGGCCGCAACCCGCGCAACGCCGCCGTCTGCTGCACCGACGGCATCCTGCGCCTCCTCGACGAGCGCGAGCTGCGCGGCGTCATCGGCCACGAGCTCAGCCACGTCTACAACCGCGACATCCTCATCTCCTCGGTGGCGGGCGCGCTCGCCTCGGTCGTGATGCTCCTGGTCAACTTCGCCTGGCTGATCCCCTTCGGCCGCTCGGACGACGACGAGGGCCCCGGCCTCATCGGCATGGTCATGATCATGGTGTTGGGTCCGATCGCCGCGTCCGTCATCCAGCTCGCCGTCAGCCGTTCCCGCGAATACGAGGCCGACGCCTCCGGCGCCCGCCTCACCGGCGACCCCCTCGCCCTCGCCGACGCCCTCCGCAAACTCGACGCCGGAACGAAGCGGCTGCCCCTGCCGCCCGAGCCCCGCCTGGAGACCGCGAGCCACATGATGATCGCGAACCCGTTCCGCGCGGACGGGGGCATGTCCAAGCTGTTCTCCACCCACCCGCCGATGGCGGAGCGCATCAGCCGCCTGGAGCGGATGGCGGGCCACGGGGGGTAGTGCTTACCTTCGGGGTAATCGACGCCGCGTGGCGCCTGTCGCAGGATCGTCCCGTCCGCAGGACCAGGACCAGGCCTTCGACGAGAGACGACCTCCATGACAGCCACCGGCGACACCCGTGACATCACCCGTGCGACCGCGCAGGAGTTCCTGACCCGCACCGCGACCGGCGGCCCCGAACACATCGCGGCCCTCTTCGCCGAGAGGGTCGACTGGCTCGTCGCCGACAACCCGGCCGCCCCGTGGATCCACCCGCGCTCGACGCGCGCGGACGTGGCAGCCCACTTCCGCGACCTGGCCGCCTGCGTGATCCCGGCGCCGACCGGCCACATCATCGACCCCCTCGTCGTGGACGGCACGGAGGCGATCCTGACGGGCTGCCTGGCCGGCACGGTACGGGCCACCGGCAAGTACTTCCGCTCGCCCTTCGCGGTCCGCCTGACGGTCGAGAACGGCCTCATCACCCGCTACCACGTCTACGAGGACAGCCTGGCGGTCGCGACAGCGTGCACGCCCGACGTCGCTTCACCAGTGGTGGGCGGCCGGTGAGACGTCAGCGGATGAGCGGATACGTTCAGGCCGCCGCGTCGTAACGGGTGCGTGCCTCGTCGACCTCGTCGAAGTGGTTCTCTGCCCACTCCTTCACGGCGGTCAGCAGGCAGCACAGATTCCGCCCCAGGGCGGTGAGCTCGTAGTCGACGCGCACCGGCACGGACGGTGTCACGGTGCGTGCCACGAGGCCGTCGCGTTCCAGTGAGCGCAGGGTCTGGGTGAGCATCTTCTGGCTGACGCCCGGAATCTTGCGGCCGAGGTCGCTGTAGCGCATGGGGCCCTGCTCGCCCAGTGCGCTGACGATCAGGCTGACCCACTTGTCGCTGATGCGGGCGAGCAGCTGGTTGGTCGGGCACCCCTGCATGAAGGCGTCGTACGCCTCACGTGCCTCATCGCGACGCTGGGCCGCAGTTCTGGTTGCCATGGCTCACCTCCAGGTCCCCTACGCACTCCGAAGTGCGTACTTACCAAAAGAAAGTACCAGCCTCTAGGTTCGTCGCAACGGGGAGGGAAGTGATGCCGACCCGACCAAACCCCCCTGAAAGAGAGGCAGTTCCATGCGCGCTGCGGTAGTCACGTCCTTCGGCGGTCCCGAGCAGGTCGAGATCATCGAGGCCGCCCTCCCGGTGCCCGGCGCCGGTCAGGTGAGGATCAAGGTGGCGGCGGCCACGCTCAACCCCGTCGACGGGGCCGTGCGCTCCGGTGTGTTCGGCGGTGAGGGACGCCGGCTCGGTCTCGGCTGGGATGTCGCCGGGACCGTCGACGCGGTCGGCCCCGGAGCCGGCTTCGCCGTGGGTGACGAGGTCGTGGGGCTCGCCTACGGGCCCGCCAAGGAGCTCGGCACCCACGCCGACCATGCCGTACTCGACGCGTCCGCGGTGGCCGCGGCGCCGCGCTCCGCCGACTCCGTCCACGCCGCGACCCTGCCGCTCAACGCGCTCACCGCCGCACAGGGCCTTGAGCTGCTCGCCCTCTCGGCGGGGCAGACGCTGCTGATCACCGGGGCGGCCGGAGCGGTCGGCGGCTTCGCCATTCAACTTGCCCACCGGCAGGGCCTGATCGTCACGGCCCTCGCGGGCGCGGACGACGAGGACCTCGTACGTTCTCTCGGCGCGGATCACTTCGTACCGCGCTCGCAGACGGCGACGCTCTCGGGGTTCGACGGCGTGCTGGACGCGGCGGTGCTCGGCGAGGCGGCACTCGCTCTTGTGCGCAATGGCGGCGCGTACGCGGGTGTCATCCCCGGCGCCCAGCCCGCGTCCACGAGGTCCGTCCGCACCGCGGCCGTCGAGGTGAGCCCGGACGGGGCGCGTCTCGCCCAACTGGCCGCGCTCGTCGACGAGGGCGCGCTGACCTTGCGCGTCGCCGAGACGCACCCGCTGGCGGAGGCGGCCAAGGCGCACGCGCGGCTGGCAGAGAGTGGCATGCGGGGACGCATCGTCCTGGTGCCGTAGGTGCCCTGGGGCGGCAGGAGCAGGGAGCTCCCGCCACGCCGCCCCCTGGGGCGCGTCAGCCCGAATGGTGCGTGTCGCCTACGGGCATGAGTCGCTTCGAGGGGGCTGTACTGGCGATCACACGCAACCGTCGCTGGGTGTCCGTGCGTCTCACTCGCCAGCGAGCCAAATGCGTGGAAGGCTGTTGAATATGAAGTTTGTTCTGAATGTCATCTGGCTGGTTCTCTGTGGCCTCTGGATGGCACTCGCCTATGTCCTCGCGGGCCTGATCTGCTGCGTCTTGATCATTACCATCCCGTGGGGCATCGCGTCATTCCGCATCGCTGCCTTCGCCCTGTGGCCCTTCGGTCGCACGACGGTGGAACGGCGTGACGCCGGCGCGGGTTCGTTGATCGGCAACGTGATCTGGTTCGTCTTCGCCGGATGGTGGCTGGCGCTCGGTCACATCATCACGGGCATCGCCCTGTGCGTCACGATCATCGGCATCCCGCTGGGCATCGCCAACTTCAAGCTGATTCCCATCTCGTTGATGCCGCTCGGCCGTGAAATCGTTTCCACGGACCGGCCGTTCGCGACGCGCTGACGCATCAACCGGTACCTACGCCGCCGCCAGGGCCCGCATGGTCGCCTCCGCCTTCGGCGTCAGAACCAGCGGGCCCTGGCCCGTCGTCCACACCGCCTGGACGGTCAGGAGGCGGAAGCGCCACCCCTGACCCGTCCGCACCACCTCGCCCGTGAACGTGCCGCCCACGTCGAAGTGGCCGCCCGGCTCCGTGCCTCGCGCCTGCTGGGTCGCCGCCAGGTGGACATGGGTCATGAGGGCGTTCCAGCGCACCGTGGCGCGGTCGCCGTCGAGGGCGATCATGTAGTTCGTACCGACGTGCTGGGTCCGTTCGAACTTCGCGAACGTCGCCTGCTCGGACTCGGCCAGGCCCGCTATCCCCTCGTGGCCGCCGATCGGGGTCGTGATCCGGATGTCCTCGGTGAACAGGCCCCGCGCCCAGACGTCGTCGAAACGGCCGCCCCCGGCGGGCACCGTGTCGAGGCTCAGCAGGTAGCGGTCGATGAGGCCGGTGATGTCGGCGCGGTCGGCCAGCAGGCCGACCCGCGCTTCGAGGGCGGCGAACTCTGCGGCGGTGACGGTCATGGCTGAGCGCTCCCGGGAATCTGGGCGGCGGCCGTCGGGCGGATCGGCCGTTCACCGGGAACGCTAAAAGCTCAACATTGCTTGAGGTCAAGTCCGTCGATGCCACAGGCGTCAGAAGGTGCTCGCGAGAAAGGCGCGGACCTCGGTCGCGAGGTCGCGCATGTCCTCGCCCGCCGCGTGCACCGTGGCGGTCTCGAACTCGGTCGCGCGGGGGAGGGCACCACCAGGGCGGTCGTCGGGATGGACCCGACGACGCCCCTCGCTGTGCCCTCCCCGACGAACGGCGTCCCCGCAGGCCGGGGCTCGCGGTCAGAGCGGTCTGAACTACCCGTGCGATTACCGGTAGTTCACGAACTGGATCGCGAAGTCCAGGTCCTTGCCCTTGAGGAGTGCCTGGACGGCCTGGAGGTCGTCACGGCTCTTGGAGCTGACGCGCAGCTCGTCGCCCTGGACCTGCGCCTTGACGCCCTTCGGGCCCTCGTCGCGGATGATCTTGGCGACCTTCTTCGCGTTCTCCTGCGAGATCCCCTCCTCGATCGAGGCGAAGATCTTGTACTCCTTGCCGGAGGCCTGCGGCTCGCCCGCGTCCAGCGACTTCAGCGAGATACCGCGCTTGACCAGCTTGGTCTCGAAGATGTCGAGAACCGCCTTGACCCGCTCCTCGGCGTTGGCGCGCATCTCGATCTTCTCGCCGGACCAGGCGATCGAAGCGCCGACGCCCTTGAAGTCGTAGCGCTGCGAGATCTCCTTGGCGGCCTGGTTGAGGGCGTTGTCGACCTCCTGCCGCTCGACCTTCGAGACGATGTCGAAACTGGAGTCGGCCATATTGAGTTGGCTCCTCGTGCGTAGATCCATCAGGGGTACGGCCCCGGAGGGCCGCTGCCAGCCTAGCCACCCGGGGCCCGATCGAGGGGCCGCGAATCGAGTGGCGGACCACCCCTGGTCATCGGGTATGGTTTACGTCGTTGCCACGGACAACCGCCGCGAGGTGGGAATCCAGGCAGCAACCCTTGGCGGTGTGCCCGAGTGGCCAAAGGGAGCAGACTGTAAATCTGCCGGCTCAGCCTACCCAGGTTCGAACCCTGGCGCCGCCACGGAACGAGACCCCCGACCTTCTGGTCGGGGGTCTCTTTCGTTTGCCGGCGGAAGCGAATCGGCGGCAGCCGGCCGGCTACCCCGCCGCGACCGTCTTGACCGCCTGCTCCACCGGGGTGTCGCCGCCGATCAGCTCCAGCGTGCGGCCCGCCGTGCCCGGCTCGGCGAGGAGCGCGGCCAGCACCGCCGCCACGTCGTCGCGGGTCACCTCGCCCCGGCCCGTCGACTCCGCCAGCGTCACCCGGCCCGTGCCGGGGTCGTCGGTGAGCCGGCCCGGGCGCAGGACGGTCCAGTCCAGCCCGGCCCGGGACCGTACGTCGTCGTCCGCCGCGCCCTTCGCCCGCAGGTAGGCCGCGAAGACCGGGTCGGTGTCCTCGGGCGGCTCGCGGTCGGCGCCCATGGACGAGACGATCACGTAGCGGCGGACCCCGGCCGCCTCCGCCGCGTCGGCGAAGAGGGCGGCCGCCGCCCGGTCCACGGTGTCCTTGCGTTCGATGCCGCTGCCCGGCCCCGCGCCGGCCGCGAAGACGGCGGCGTCCGCGCCCTCCAGATGCCGCACGAGCTCCTCGACCGTCGCCGACTCCAGATCGCACACGACCGGTTCGGCACCCGCCGCCAGGAGCGCGCCCGCCTGTCCCGGCTTGCGGATCACACCCGCTACCTCGTCACCGCGCCCGGCGAGCAAACGCTCCAGCCGTAGCGCGATCTGACCATGTCCACCAGCGATGACAATGCGCATGCCTCCGACCGTACGCCGTACGCACCGGGCCGCCATCGGACGCACGGACAAGATCGGCCACTTCCCCCGGGGCGACCGGTCAGCCCGGCTCGCCGCCGCCCCGTGAGGACTGCCGGGGCAGGTCCAGGGCCACCATCGCCCGGGAGTCCCGGAACTCCCGCACCGCGCTCGTACGGGCCACCACCCGCCCCTCGTGGACCACCAGGCGGCTGTACGCGAGCGAGAGCATCCCCGCGACCCCGCCGCCCCGCACGGCCAGCAGCTCCGCGGGGAAGCCCGCCTCCACCCGCACCTCCGGCAGCCCCATCGCCGCCCGCGCCCGTTCGCTCACGGCCGCGTACGCCTCCTCGGGACGCAGCTCGCCGCGCGAGGCCAGCAGGAACGCGGCCTCGATGGGGTCACCCCGCCCCACCGGGTTGGCCGCGTCCCGCAGCGCACCGCTGCCCGCCGCCACCTCGACACCCGCCGCCCGCAGCAGCCGCACCGGCGCGCACGTCGAGACCCGGCCCCGCTGCGGCCCCGCCGACGCGCAGCAGTCGCCCTGCGGCAGACAGACCACCGTCACACCCGCCGCCGCGAGCTGCTCGGCCGCCCGCGTCGCCGACTCGCGGGGGAGCCGGGCCAGGCCGCTGCACGGGCCGAGGGTGACGCCGGGCCGCAGCCCCCCGGCCATGGCGGCCAGCCGGGCGAGCCGCGCCGGATCGTCACCGTCCGTGTGCAGGTCGACGGCGCAGCCGTGCTCGGCGGCGATGTCCAGGACGGCCTCGGCGTAGCCCGTCGGATCGGGGTCGAGGTCGGGGCAGCCGCCGACGACGGACGCGCCCATCTTCACGGCGTCCCGCAGCATGGCCAGCCCGTCGGCCCCGGCGGCGCCGGTCAGCAGCCGGGGCACCGCGACGGCGGTCAGGTCGGTGAGGCCCCGCAGCGCCCGGCGCGCCTGGAGCACCGCTTCCAGCGACCGCAGCCCCTGGACGTCGCCGATCCGGACGTGGGAGCGCAGCGCGGTCGCGCCGTGGCCGAGTTGCAGCAGCGCGGCCTCCGTGGTGCGCCGCTGCACGTCCTCGACGGCGTACGAGACGGGGCCGCCGATGTCGGCGGTCAGCGCGCTGTCGCAGTGCGCGTGGGGCTCGGCGGGGGCGGGCAGCAGTAGATAGCCGCCGAGGTCGACGCGGGGACCGGGCACGAGGCTGCCGGCCGTTCCGACGGCCTCGATGCGGCCGTTGCTGAGCCGTACGTCCACGGTGCGGCCGTCGGCGAGCCGGGCGCCGCAGAGCACCAAGGCGCCCCCGCCGTGCGGGGGCGGGCCGACGGCGTCGCCGTCGGGCTTCCTCGGCGGCTGCGGCTGGCTGTCGGGCATGGCGCTCCTCCGGGCCGGTGGCGAGGCATGATCACGCAGCTGATCCGAGCCTAGGGCGCAGGTGGGGCGGCTTCGCGGAGGCGGCCAATAGTCGTACCGGTGTGGCCCCTGAGGCCCTCGGGGAGGGGCCCGGCGAGAGCCGCGAGAAGGCCCTGCGTACGGCGGTCCGATACGGATTTCACCTTCGGCCGCAGACCGTGTAATGTCTTCCTCGCTCGCCCCAATAGCTCAGTCGGCAGAGCGTCTCCATGGTAAGGAGAAGGTCTACGGTTCGATTCCGTATTGGGGCTCTGGTGTGTGAGGTTCCTCGCCTGTGAGGGCGAGGATCTCTCTCGCATCAAAGCGGTGTAGCTCAGTCGGTAGAGCAAGCGGCTCATAATCGCTGTGTCACCGGTTCAAGTCCGGTCACCGCTACACACAGTAGCCGATTGTGGGGTCGGTCCTCCGATCGGCTACTCTTTTATGCGTTCATCCGTCCATTCCGTCAAGGAGCACTCACGTGGCTGCCACCGACGTCCGCCCGAAGATCACGCTGGCCTGCGTGGAGTGCAAGGAGCGGAACTACATCACCAAGAAGAACCGGCGTAACGACCCGGACCGACTGGAGATGAAGAAGCACTGCCCGCGTTGCAAGGCGCACACCGCGCACCGCGAAACGCGATAACACTCAGGCTCGTTCGTGAGGCCGTCCCCATTTCTTGGGGGCGGCCTCACGGCGTATCCCCACCCAGTCCACTCTGGAGGTGCCGAGCCGATGGCGCTCGACCAGTCCTTCGTCGGACGGACCTATCCGGCCACCGACCCGTATGAGGTCGGCCGGGAGAAGATCCGCGAATTCGCCGAGGCCGTCGGCGATGCCAATCCGGTGTACCGCGACCCCGAGGCCGCCAAGGCGCTCGGTCATTCGGACGTGATCGCCCCGCCGACTTTCGTGTTTGCGATCACATTCAAGGCGGCCGGGCAGGTCATCCAGGACCCGCAGCTGGGCCTGGACTACGACCGCGTGGTGCACGGCGACCAGAAGTTCGCCTACACCCGCCCCGTCCGCGCCGGTGACCGGCTGTCGGTCACCTCCACGATCGAGTCGATCAAGTCCCTGGCGGGCAACGACGTGCTGTCGGTGCGTGGCGAGGTCCACGACGAGAGTGGCGAGCACGTGGTGACCGCGCACACGATGCTGGTGGCCCGCGCCGCCGAGGAGGCGTGATGGCCGCCCGGATTTCCTACGACGAGGTAGCGGTCGGCACCGAGCTGCCCGCCCAGTCCTTCCCGGTGACGCGCGCCACGCTCGTGCAGTACGCGGGCGCCTCCGGCGACTTCAACCCGATCCACTGGAACGAGAAGTTCGCCAAGGAGGTCGGACTGCCGGACGTCATCGCGCACGGCATGTTCACCATGGCCGAGGCGATCCGTGTGGTGACCGACTGGGCCGGTGACCCGGCCTCCGTGGTCGAGTACGGCGTGCGCTTCACCAAGCCGGTCGTGGTGCCGAACGACGACCAGGGCGCGGTCATCGAGGTCAGCGCCAAGGTCGCGGCCAAGGACGACGAGGCCCGCACGGTCCGCGTCGACCTCGTGGCCAAGAGCGACGGCCAGAAGGTGCTGGGCATGTCCCGCGCCACGGTCCGCCTCGCCTGAATACGAGGCGTAAGGGGCACCCGCAATGGCGGGTGCCCCTTACGCATACCCGCTACGGAGGGTGACGGGGTCGCAGGGGGGATGCCCCCGGAGGCCCCGGCGCCCGGCCCGGACCCACCGGCCCGCACCGAGGCCCATACCCCGCAAGCCCAGCGCAGCGCCCCCGTACTCTTGTGCTCGTGCAGGAACTCCACGACGCCCCCCTCGCCCCCCTGACCACCTTCCGTCTCGGCGGCCCCGCGACCCGCCTTGTCACGGCCACCACCGACGACGAGGTCATCGCGGTCGTCCGCGAGGCCGACGCGAGCGGCACCCCGCTGCTGATCATCGGCGGCGGCAGCAACCTGGTCATTTCCGACAAGGGCTTCGAGGGCACCGCCCTGCGCATCGCCACCACCGGCTTCCGCCTCGACGGCACCCGCCTCGAGCTGGCCGCCGGTGAGAACTGGTCCGACGCCGTGGCCCGCACCGTCGAGGCCGGTCTGGCCGGCATCGAGTGCATGGCCGGCGTGCCGGGCTCCGCCGGTGCCACCCCGATCCAGAACGTCGGCGCGTACGGGCAGGAGGTCTCGGCGACCATCACCGAGGTCGTCGCCTACGACCGCCGTGCCGACGAGGTCGTCACCATCCCCAACGCCGACTGCGGCTTCTCCTACCGCCACAGCCGCTTCAAGCAGGACCCCACGCGCCACGTCGTGCTGCGCGTCCGCTTCGAGCTGGAGGACGCGGGCGGGCTGTCCGCGCCCCTGAAGTACCCCGAGACCGCCCGGACCCTCGGCGTCGAGGCCGGCGAGCGCGTGCCCGCCGCCACGGCCCGCGAGACGGTGCTGAAGCTGCGCGCGGGCAAGGGCATGGTCCTCGACGCCGAGGACCACGACACCTGGTCCGCCGGGTCCTTCTTCACCAACCCGATACTCACCGGGGCCGAGTACGCCGCCTTCCTCGCCCGCGCCGCGGAGCGACT
Organism: Streptomyces sp. NPDC033229; assembly: GCF_055576875.1. Taxonomy (NCBI): domain Bacteria; kingdom Bacillati; phylum Actinomycetota; class Actinomycetes; order Kitasatosporales; family Streptomycetaceae; genus Streptomyces; species Streptomyces sp. NPDC033229. The sequence continues at coordinate 90,160 of NZ_JBVIQR010000010.1, forward strand.
CGGGCCGGACGTCACGCCGCCCGCCTACCCGGCGGGCGACGGGTTCACCAAGACGTCGGCGGCGTGGCTCATCGACAAGGCGGGCTTCACGAAGGGGTACGGGGCCGGCCCGGCCCGGATCTCGACGAAGCACACGCTCGCGCTGACGAACCGGGGCGGGGCCACGACGGAAGACCTGCTCGCGCTCGCGCGGGAGGTCCGGGACGGGGTGTTCGCGGCGTTCGGGGTGACGCTGGTGAACGAGCCGGTGACGGTGGGCGTCAGTCTGTAGGGACTCTTTCCGACGGGCTGGATTCGGCTGGGCTCAGCCGAATCCAGCCCGTCCGGCGATTGAGGACACCACCGCGCAGCGGGGGTGCACCTGACTCGGCCTAGGTCTCCAACCAATGGTCGATGTCCGCGAGCAGCTTCTCCCGGACATCCGTCGGCGCAGCCGACCCCCGTACCGACTGCCTCGCCAGCTCCGCCAGCTCCGCGTCCGTGAAGCCGTGGTGCTCGCGGACCAGCTCGTACTGGGCGGCCAGGCGGGAGCCGAAGAGCAGCGGGTCGTCCGCGCCCAGCGCTATCGGCACGCCCGCCTCGAACAGGGTCCGCAGGGGCACGTCCCCCGGCTTCTCGTAGACGCCCAGGGCCACGTTCGACGAGGGGCAGACCTCGCACGTCACGCCGCGCTCGGCGAGCTTGCGCAGCAGGCGCGGGTCCTCCGCGGCGCGGACGCCGTGGCCCACGCGGCCCGCGTGCAGGTCGTCCAGGCAGTCGCGCACGCTGGCGGGCCCCGACAGCTCGCCGCCGTGCGGGGCGGCCAGCAGACCGCCCTCGCGGGCGATCTCGAAGGCCCGGTCGAAGTCGCGGGCGAGGCCGCGCCGCTCGTCGTTGGAGAGCCCGAAGCCGACCACGCCGCGGTCGGCGTAGCGCACCGCGAGGCGGGCCAGGGTGCGGGCGTCCAGTGGGTGCTTCATGCGGTTCGCGGCGACGAGCACCCGCATGCCCAGCCCGGTCTCGCGCGAAGCGCTGTCCACCGCGTCCAGGATGATCTCCAGCGCGGGGATCAGCCCGCCCAGCCGCGGCGCGTACGAGGTGGGGTCGACCTGGATCTCCAGCCAGCGCGAGCCGTCGCGGACGTCCTCCTCGGCGGCCTCGCGCACCAGGCGCCGGATGTCGTCGGGGGTGCGCAGACAGGACCGGGCGATGTCGTACAGCCGCTGGAAGCGGAACCAGCCGCGCTCGTCGGTCGCGCGCAGCCGGGGCGGCTCGCCGCCGCTCAGGGCCTCGGGCAGGTGCACGCCGTACTTGTCCGCCAGCTCGATCAAGGTCGAGGGGCGCATCGAGCCCGTGAAGTGCAGATGCAGATGGGCCTTCGGCAGCAAACGGACGTCACGGACGGATTCGCTGGGGTACGGGGGCTGCTCCCCGGAAGACTGCCGCATCCCAGGATCTTGCCGTATACGTGTGACAAGCGGTAGGGGAAATACCTGAACGAGGGCTGAGGCGAATGTAAAGCCGAAGGCCAGGGCCCACAGCAGAACGCGGGCCCCCGGCCGCAACCGGAGACCCGCGTTCACTCACGCACAGCCGCGAGGCGTTACGCCTTCGCCTCCGCGAGCAGCTTCTGGATCCGCGAGACGCCCTCGATCAGGTCCTCGTCGCCCAGGGCGTACGAAAGGCGCAGGTAGCCCGGCGTCCCGAAGGCCTCGCCGGGGACGACCGCGACCTCGGCCTCGTCGAGGATCAGGGCGGCCAGCTCCACGGACGTGGCGGGCCGCTTGCCGCGGATCTCCTTGCCGAGCAGCGCCTTCACGGACGGGTAGGCGTAGAACGCGCCCTCCGGCTCGGGGCACAGCACGCCGTCGATCTCGTTGAGCATCCGGACGATCGTGCGGCGGCGGCGGTCGAAGGAGACCTTCATCTCCTCGACGGCCGTCAGATCGCCCGAGACGGCGGCCAGGGCGGCCATCTGCGCCACGTTGGAGACGTTGGACGTGGCGTGCGACTGGAGGTTCGTGGCGGCCTTCACGACGTCCTTCGGGCCGACGATCCACCCCACGCGCCAGCCGGTCATCGCGTACGTCTTCGCGACGCCGTTGACCACGACGCACTTGTCGCGCAGCTCCGGCACCACGACGGGCAGCGAGCAGAACTCGGCGTCGCCGTAGACCAGGTGCTCGTAGATCTCGTCGGTCAGCACCCACAGGCCGTGCTCGGCGGCCCAGCGGCCGATCTCCTCGACCTGCGCCCGGGTGTAGACCGCGCCGGTCGGGTTCGACGGGGAGACGAAGAGCAGCACCTTCGTGTTCGGCGTACGGGCCGCCTCGAGCTGCTCGACCGAGACGCGGTAGCCGGTCGTCTCGTCCGCGACGACGTCCACGGGGACACCGCCCGCGAGGCGGATCGACTCGGGGTAGGTGGTCCAGTACGGGGCCGGGACGATGACCTCGTCGCCCGGGTCGAGGATCGCGGCGAAGGCCTCGTAGATGGCCTGCTTGCCGCCGTTGGTGACGAGCACCTGGGAGGCGTCGATCTCGTAGCCCGAGTCGCGCAGCGTCTTCGCGGCGATCGCGGCCTTGAGCTCGGGGAGCCCGCCGGCCGGGGTGTAGCGGTGGAACTTCGGGTTGCGGCAGGCCTCCACGGCGGCCTCGACGATGTAGTCGGGCGTGGGGAAGTCGGGCTCGCCCGCGCCGAAGCCGATCACCGGACGCCCGGCGGCCTTGAGGGCCTTCGCCTTGGCGTCCACGGCGAGGGTCGCGGACTCGGAGATCGACCCGATGCGGGCCGACACCCGACGGTCGGTGGGGGACTGTGCGGGAGGAGTGGCAGCGCTCATGAGGGCATCGTCCCAGACCCGGAACGAACCAGGCGCACGGGTTTCACGGACGGCTCACCGACGGCTCACGGACGGCCCCGGCGACGGACGACACCCCCCTTCCACGTCCCTCCCACGGCTCCATCCAGGCGCCTCGCACCCCGGCTGTTCGACGCTGGGCTCCGAAGCACGTACACTCATGCGTCGTTGGCCCCTCACAGGCGACTCCACTCCGCACACACCGTGCACCCGAGTGGATGCGGTACGTTGGGGGAACCACAAAGGGTCGTAGCTCAATTGGTAGAGCACTGGTCTCCAAAACCAGCGGTTGGGGGTTCAAGTCCCTTCGGCCCTGCTACACGCATCGTCACCAGGGTGCGTGCATGCGTACGTACTGAAATGCACCGCCGTGCGGCTCAACCGGGCGCGGCACGGCCACGACCCGGATTCAGGTGAGGACGTAGTGACGGAAGCCCTTGGCTCCACCGCGACGCCTGAGAGCGGTCGTCCCGAGGACGAGGTGGCCGCCAAGAAGGGCCGCCGCGGCGGGAAGCGCGGGAAGAAGGGCCCCATCGGGCGCCTCGCGCTCTTTTACCGCCAGGTAGTCGCGGAACTCCGCAAGGTCGTCTGGCCCACCAGGAGCCAGCTCTCGACGTACACCACCGTGGTGATCGTCTTTGTCCTCATCGTCATCGGTCTGGTGACCGTGATTGACTATGGGTTCGAGAACGCCGTCAAGTACGTCTTCGGCTGAACCCGCGCGTAGGGCGGCTGCTCTCAGGAGAGCCGCCCCTTCGCACGTTCCACCCCTTGAAGCCAGGAAGAAGCAGCCACGTGTCTGACCCGAACCTGAACGACGCCGTCGAGCCCGTCGAGGCGGCAACGGCCGACGTGGACGCGCCGGCTGCCTCGGACGAGGTCGGCGACGACACCGAGCTTCAGATCGTCGAGAACGCCGACGGCGTCGACGAGCTCGACGCCGAGGACGCCGCCGCCGGTGAGCCGGCCGAGCAGGACGCCATCCACGTCGAGGACGAGAACGCCGAGCTCTCCGACGAGGACGAGGCCGCCGCCGAGGCCGACGAGGACGAGGCCGAGGAAGAGACCGAGGAGCCCGCCGAGGAGCAGGCCCCCGTCGACCCGGTCACCGCTCTCCGCGAGGAGCTCCGCGGTCTGCCGGGCGAGTGGTACGTCATCCACACCTACGCGGGTTACGAGAACCGCGTGAAGACCAACCTCGAGCAGCGCGCCGTCTCGCTCAACGTCGAGGACTTCATCTTCCAGGCCGAGGTGCCGCAGGAAGAGGTCGCGCAGATCAAGAACGGCGAGCGCAAGACCGTCCGCCAGAACAAGCTCCCGGGCTACGTCCTGGTGCGCATGGACCTGACGAACGAGTCCTGGGGCGTCGTCCGCAACACCCCCGGCGTCACCGGCTTCGTGGGCAACGCCTACGACCCGTACCCGCTGACCCTGGACGAGATCGTCAAGATGCTCGCCCCGGAGGCCGAGGAGAAGGCCGCCCGCGAGGCCGCCGAGGCCGAGGGCAAGCCCGCTCCGTCCCGCAAGGTCGAGGTCCAGGTGCTGGACTTCGAGGTGGGCGACTCGGTCACCGTCACCGACGGCCCGTTCGCGACGCTGCAGGCGACGATCAACGAGATCAACGCCGACTCGAAGAAGGTCAAGGGCCTCGTCGAGATCTTCGGTCGCGAGACCCCGGTCGAGCTCAGCTTCGACCAGATCCAGAAGAACTAGTTTCTTCCGGGACACAAGCCTCCGAACAGGTCAGACGGGCTGCTTGCAGCCCGTCTGACCTGCTCGGTTTTTGGCCGCAGCATGTTACCCGTTATCGTGGTGCGGTATGCCTGCGCGCTCTGTGCGCAGGCAAAAAAACTCTCACTAGGACCCGGAGAGAGCAATGCCTCCCAAGAAGAAGAAGATCACGGGGCTTATCAAGCTCCAGATCAGCGCCGGTGCCGCGAACCCGGCCCCGCCGGTCGGCCCCGCGCTGGGCCAGCACGGCGTCAACATCATGGAGTTCTGCAAGGCCTACAACGCCGCGACCGAGTCGCAGCGTGGCATGGTCGTGCCGGTGGAGATCACGGTCTACGAAGACCGCTCCTTCACCTTCGTGACGAAGACCCCGCCGGCCGCGAAGCTGATCCTCAAGGCCGCGGGCGTGGAGAAGGGCTCCGGCGAGCCGCACGTCAAGAAGGTCGCCAAGATCACCCGCGACCAGGTTCGTGACATCGCCACCACGAAGATGCCCGACCTGAACGCCAACGACCTGGACGCCGCCGAGAAGATCATCGCCGGCACCGCCCGTTCCATGGGCATCACGGTCGAGGGCTGACGAGCGAGTTCGCGTAGTGGCCGGCCGAGCGCAGCGAGGTCGACCGCGTAGCGAGTGAGTGAGGAAGCCCGAGCGAAGACGCGAGGGCTGATCAGCCTCCACCCCCCGCAGTACCCGTGGAAGGACCAGCGCTGGTCCGCACCACGACTCCATAACACTGAGGAGAAGCAGTGAAGCGCAGCAAGACTCTCCGCGCTGCGGACGCCAAGGTCGAGGCGGAGCGCCTGTACGCCCCCCTCGAGGCCGTCCGTCTCGCGAAGGACACCTCCGCCACCAAGTTCGACGGCACCGTCGAGGTCGCCATGCGTCTGGGCGTTGACCCGCGCAAGGCCGACCAGATGGTCCGTGGCACCGTGAACCTTCCGCACGGCACCGGTAAGACCGCCCGGGTCCTGGTCTTCGCGACCGGTGACCGTGCTGCGGCCGCGGAAGCCGCCGGCGCCGACATCGTCGGCTCCGACGAACTGATCGACGAGGTTGCGAAGGGCCGTCTGGACTTCGACGCCGTCGTCGCCACCCCGGACCTCATGGGCAAGGTCGGCCGCCTCGGCCGCGTGCTCGGTCCGCGTGGTCTGATGCCGAACCCGAAGACCGGCACGGTCACCCCGGACGTGGCGAAGGCTGTCACGGACATCAAGGGCGGCAAGATCGAGTTCCGCGTCGACAAGCACTCGAACCTGCACTTCATCATCGGCAAGGTCTCCTTCGACGAGACGAAGCTGGTCGAGAACTACGCCGCGGCGCTGGACGAGATCCTTCGTCTGAAGCCGTCCGCCGCCAAGGGCCGCTACATCAAGAAGGCGACCCTCACCACGACGATGGGCCCCGGCATCCCGCTGGACTCCAACCGCACCCGCAACCTCCTCGTGGAGGACGAGACCGTCTGATAGACGCGGTCTTGTAGCGAGCGATTGCGAGCGATCGTTATCGGGCCGGGCCCCGCACCCCTTCGAGGGTGCGGGGCCCGGCCTTTTCGTATGCCCGCACGGGCGCCTGGCGGGCCTTCCGAGCGCCTCGCGGCAGTCGGCCGCCCGAAAGGGAGCACCTGCGGCGGGAGGCCGTCACACCCCCGCCGAGCAGCGCTCAAACCACCCCGCGGGAGGCGATTTGCTTCGGGGCGCCCCCTTCACGTACCTTGAGCCAGAAGCCAAAGACCGCTGGTCGTTGCTGTGCCTTCGCAAGAAGGTGTGGTGGCCGAAGGATCCGCTAGCTGCGGGCGACCTGCGCAGGTGATTTGAGGATGAACTCCCGTGAGGACCCCTGGTCCGGACGGTCGAGTACACGCCCCGAGCGCCTGCGCCGGGGCGTTTCGTTTTGCCCAGGTCCCTTCGCGTGTCTATGCGGTCCGAATCACCCGGAAGGAGGCCGAGGCTCATGGCGAGGCCCGACAAGTCTGCCGCGGTTGCCGAGCTGACGGACCAGTTCCGCAGCTCGAACGCCGCCGTGCTGACCGAGTACCGCGGTCTCACCGTGGCACAGCTCAAGGAGCTGCGCCGTTCGCTCGGTGAGAACGCCCAGTACGCCGTGGTGAAGAACACGCTGACCAAGATTGCGGCCAACGAGGCCGGGATCACCACGCTCGACGACCACTTCACTGGTCCGACGGCGGTTGCCTTCATCACCGGTGACCCGGTGGAGTCGGCGAAGGGTCTTCGTGACTTCGCCAAGGAGAACCCGAACCTGATCATCAAGGGCGGTGTCCTTGACGGTAAGGCACTGTCCGCCGATGAGATCAAGAAGCTTGCGGACCTCGAGTCCCGCGAGGTTCTGCTCGCCAAGCTGGCGGGTGCCATGAAGGGCAAGCAGTCCCAGGCTGCCGCGCTCTTCCAGGCCCTGCCGTCGAAGTTCGTCCGCACTGCGGAGGCGCTTCGCGCGAAGGTCGAGCAGGGCGGTGCCGGTACGCCGGCTCCCGTCGAGGCCGAGGCTGCCGAGTAATCACGCGCAAGCGTGTGACCTCGCGTCCGTCACGGTCGCAGCGGGCCCGTAGTACGCCCGCCGAAATGTACATCCGGCACCAGCCGAATTAGTGGAAGGACCGCCAATCATGGCGAAGCTCAGCCAGGACGACCTGCTCGCGCAGTTCGAGGGCATGACCCTCATCGAGCTCTCCGAGTTCGTGAAGGCGTTCGAGGAGAAGTTCGACGTCACCGCCGCTGCCCCGGTCGCCGTTGCCGCCGCCGGTGGTGCCGCTGGTGGCGCCGCCGAGGCCGTCGAGGAGCAGGACGAGTTCGACGTCATCCTCACCGCCGCCGGTGACAAGAAGATCCAGGTCATCAAGGTCGTGCGTGAGCTGACCTCCCTGGGCCTGAAGGAGGCCAAGGACCTCGTCGACGGCACCCCGAAGCCGGTCCTCGAGAAGGTCGCCAAGGACGCCGCGGAGAAGGCCGCCGAGGCCCTCAAGGGCGCCGGCGCCTCCGTCGAGGTCAAGTGACCTTCGGAGTCTGCTGACTCTCCTGTGCCGTCGGACACGTTCCGATAGCGCGAACTCAAGGGCGATCACCCATGCGGGTGGTCGCCCTTGGGCGTTCCCCCGGCAGGTGCCTTGCCCTCCGCCCGGGGACGAGTATGGTGATCTTCGTTGTCCCCGTCGTGCGGTCCACAGGTGGCCGCTCAGAGGGGTCGCGGGGGCTGCTGACGGGCTTCCACGGGGCCGCCCGGTGCCGAGGGGCCTTGACGAACGGCACGTCGCGCGCAATTCTCAGGACGCGCGTCACATCGATCCAAAGGCCGAGGCATGGATCGAAGACGAAGAGGGAAGCCTTGCGTCAGGCGATGTGCCAGACGCGAGGAACAACAGGATCCCGGAGGGAGAGATTGGTATCGCACCGGTCTCCGGAAATCCGCTCTGGACATCAGTGGGCCAAGTGGCTACACTGACCCTTTGCGCTGCCTGTTAGCTGCTCCCTGCCCGTCACCAGGGGCATGCCCGCTGTCGAGCACTGCTGATGGAAACCCACTGAGCTGGGATTTCTCTCGTATGCACGGAGCGGGACCGGTACGCGCGTAGTGAGTCCGAGCCCTCGGAAGGACCCCCTCTTGGCCGCCTCGCGCAACGCCTCGACTGCCAATACGAACAACGGCGCCAGCACCGCCCCGCTGCGCATCTCTTTTGCGAAGATCAAGGAGCCCCTCGAGGTTCCGAACCTCCTTGCGCTGCAGACCGAGAGCTTCGACTGGCTGCTCGGCAACGCCGCCTGGAAGGCTCGCGTCGAGGCTGCGCTGGACAGTGGTCAAGACGTCCCCACCAAGTCCGGTCTGGAGGAGATCTTCGAAGAGATCTCCCCGATCGAGGACTTCTCCGGGTCGATGTCGCTGACCTTCCGCGACCACCGTTTCGAGCCGCCGAAGAACTCCATCGACGAGTGCAAGGAGCGCGACTTCACGTACGCGGCCCCGCTCTTCGTCACCGCGGAGTTCACCAACAACGAGACCGGTGAGATCAAGTCTCAGACGGTCTTCATGGGCGACTTCCCGCTCATGACCAACAAGGGCACCTTCTGCATCAACGGCACCGAGCGTGTCGTCGTGTCGCAGCTGGTCCGCTCGCCGGGTGTCTACTTCGACTCCTCCATCGACAAGACGTCCGACAAGGACATCTTCTCCGCCCGGGTGATCCCCTCCCGCGGTGCCTGGCTGGAGCTCGAGGTCGACAAGCGCGACCTGGTCGGTGTCCGCATCGACCGCAAGCGCAAGCAGTCCGTGACCGTTCTCCTGAAGGCTCTCGGTTGGACGACCGAGCAGATCCTCGAGGAGTTCGGCGAGTACGAGTCGATGCGCGCCACCCTGGAGAAGGACCACACCCAGGGCCAGGACGACGCGCTGCTCGACATCTACCGCAAGCTGCGTCCGGGCGAGCCGCCGACCCGTGAGGCCGCGCAGACGCTGCTCGAGAACCTCTACTTCAACCCCAAGCGCTACGACCTCGCGAAGGTCGGCCGCTACAAGGCCAACAAGAAGCTCGGTGCGGACCAGCCGCTCGATGCCGGTGTGCTGACCGTCGACGACATCATCGCGACGATCAAGTACCTGGTGAAGCTGCACGCCGGCGAGACGGAGACCGTGGGCCAGAACGGCACCACGATCGTCGTCGAGACCGACGACATCGACCACTTCGGCAACCGTCGTCTGCGTAACGTCGGCGAGCTCATCCAGAACCAGGTCCGCACGGGTCTGGCTCGTATGGAGCGCGTCGTCCGCGAGCGGATGACCACCCAGGACGTCGAGGCGATCACGCCGCAGACCCTGATCAACATCCGGCCGGTCGTCGCCTCCATCAAGGAGTTCTTCGGCACCAGCCAGCTGTCGCAGTTCATGGACCAGACGAACCCGCTGTCGGGCCTGACCCACAAGCGTCGTCTGTCCGCGCTGGGCCCCGGTGGTCTGTCCCGTGAGCGGGCCGGCTTCGAGGTCCGAGACGTGCACCCGTCGCACTACGGCCGCATGTGCCCGATCGAGACCCCCGAAGGCCCGAACATCGGTCTGATCGGCTCGCTCGCCTCCTACGGCCGCGTCAACGCGTTCGGTTTCGTCGAGACCCCGTACCGCAAGGTCGTCGACGGTGTCGTCACCGACCAGGTGGACTTCCTCACCGCCGACGAAGAGGACCGCTTCGTCATCGCGCAGGCGAACGCCCCGCTGACGGACGAGAACACCTACGCCGAGGACCGCGTCCTGGTCCGCCGTCGTGGCGGCGAAATCGACTACGTGCCCGGCACGGACATCGACTACATGGACGTCTCCCCGCGCCAGATGGTGTCGGTCGCGACCGCCATGATCCCGTTCCTCGAGCACGACGACGCCAACCGCGCGCTCATGGGATCGAACATGATGCGCCAGGCCGTTCCGCTGATCAAGGCGGAGGCCCCGCTGGTCGGCACCGGCATGGAGTACCGCTGTGCGGTCGACGCCGGTGACGTCATCAAGGCCGAGAAGGACGGTGTGGTCCAGGAGGTCTCCGCGGACTACGTCACCGTCGCCAACGACGACGGCACGTACAACACGTACCGGGTCGCGAAGTTCTCCCGCTCGAACCAGGGCACGTCCTTCAACCAGAAGGTCGTCGTGGACGAGGGCGCCCGCGTGATCACCGGCCAGGTGCTCGCCGACGGTCCGTCCACGGACGAGGGCGAGATGGCGCTCGGCAAGAACCTCCTCGTGGCGTTCATGCCGTGGGAAGGCCACAACTACGAGGACGCGATCATCCTGTCGCAGCGCCTCGTGCAGGACGACGTCCTCTCCTCGATCCACATCGAGGAGCACGAGGTCGACGCCCGTGACACCAAGCTGGGCCCCGAGGAGATCACCCGGGACATCCCGAACGTCTCCGAGGAGGTCCTCGCCGACCTCGACGAGCGCGGCATCATCCGCATCGGTGCCGAGGTCGTCGCCGGCGACATCCTGGTCGGCAAGGTCACGCCCAAGGGTGAGACCGAGCTGACCCCGGAGGAGCGCCTGCTCCGCGCGATCTTCGGTGAGAAGGCCCGTGAGGTCCGTGACACCTCGCTGAAGGTCCCGCACGGCGAGATCGGCAAGGTCATCGGCGTCCGCGTCTTCGACCGCGAAGAGGGCGACGAGCTGCCCCCGGGCGTGAACCAGCTGGTCCGCGTCTACGTGGCGCAGAAGCGCAAGATCACCGATGGTGACAAGCTCGCCGGCCGTCACGGCAACAAGGGCGTCATCTCGAAGATCCTGCCGGTCGAGGACATGCCGTTCCTCGAGGACGGCACCCCGGTCGACATCATCCTCAACCCGCTCGGTGTCCCGTCCCGAATGAACCCGGGACAGGTCCTCGAGATCCACCTCGGCTGGCTCGCCAGCCGCGGCTGGAAGGTCGAGGGCGACGAGGACTGGATGAAGCGTCTGCAGGCGATCGGCGCCGACGATGTCGCCGCCGGCACCAACGTCGCGACCCCGGTCTTCGACGGCGCCCGCGAGGACGAGATCGCCGGTCTCTTCGAGTCCACGATCCCCAACCGTGACGGTGACCGTCTGGTCCTGCCCTCGGGCAAGGCCCGGATGTTCGACGGCCGCTCCGGCGAGCCGTTCCCGGACCCGATCTCGGTCGGGTACATGTACATCCTCAAGCTGCACCACCTGGTCGACGACAAGCTGCACGCCCGTTCGACCGGTCCGTACTCGATGATCACCCAGCAGCCGCTGGGTGGTAAGGCTCAGTTCGGTGGCCAGCGCTTCGGTGAGATGGAGGTGTGGGCGCTGGAGGCATACGGCGCCGCGTACGCCCTCCAGGAGCTGCTGACCATCAAGTCCGACGACGTCACCGGCCGCGTGAAGGTCTACGAGGCCATCGTCAAGGGCGAGAACATCCCCGAGCCCGGCATTCCCGAGTCCTTCAAGGTGCTCATCAAGGAAATGCAGTCCCTGTGCCTCAATGTGGAGGTGCTGTCCTCGGACGGCATGTCCATCGAGATGCGCGACACGGACGAGGACGTCTTCCGCGCTGCGGAAGAGCTCGGTATCGACCTGTCCCGGCGCGAGCCGAGCAGCGTCGAAGAGGTCTGACGGGTCTGGTCGGGGCTCTCTAGCAGAGCCCCGGCCGTCCCCGGACCCCCAGACCATGATGTAGAGCCCACTAACTCGCTGGCGCGAGGGGGCACAAACCCTGAAAGAGGGATTGACGAACAGTGCTCGACGTCAACTTCTTCGACGAGCTGCGGATCGGCCTGGCGACCGCGGACGACATCCGAACCTGGTCCCACGGCGAGGTCAAGAAGCCGGAGACCATCAACTACCGCACCCTGAAGCCCGAAAAGGACGGACTCTTCTGCGAGAAGATCTTCGGTCCGACCCGGGACTGGGAGTGCTACTGCGGCAAGTACAAGCGTGTCCGCTTCAAGGGCATCATCTGTGAGCGCTGCGGCGTCGAGGTCACTCGCGCCAAGGTGCGTCGTGAGCGGATGGGCCACATCGAGCTTGCCGCTCCCGTCACCCACATCTGGTACTTCAAGGGCGTTCCGTCGCGGCTGGGCTACCTGCTCGACCTCGCCCCGAAGGACCTCGAGAAGGTCATCTACTTCGCCGCCTACATGATCACGTGGGTGGACGAGGAGCGCCGCACGCGCGACCTGCCCTCGCTGGAGGCCCACGTCTCCGTCGAGCGTCAGCAGATCGAGCAGCGTCGTGACGCCGACCTCGAGGCCCGCGCCAAGAAGCTCGAGTCCGACCTGGCCGAGCTCGAGGCCGAGGGTGCCAAGGCCGACGTGCGCCGCAAGGTGCGCGAGGGCGCCGAGCGTGAGATGAAGCAGCTGCGCGACCGCGCGCAGCGCGAGATCGACCGCCTCGACGAGGTGTGGAGCCGCTTCAAGAACCTCAAGGTCCAGGACCTCGAGGGCGACGAGCTGCTCTACCGCGAGCTGCGCGACCGCTTCGGCACCTACTTCATGGGTGCGATGGGCGCCGCCGCGCTGCAGAAGCGCCTGGAGTCCTTCGACCTCGACGAGGAGGCCGAGCGCCTCCGCGAGATCATCCGGACCGGCAAGGGCCAGAAGAAGACCCGTGCGCTCAAGCGCCTCAAGGTCGTCTCCGCCTTCCTGCAGACCCGCAACAGCCCCAGCGGCATGGTGCTCGACTGCATCCCCGTGATCCCGCCGGACCTGCGTCCGATGGTGCAGCTGGACGGTGGCCGCTTCGCGACCTCCGACCTGAACGACCTGTACCGCCGTGTGATCAACCGCAACAACCGCCTCAAGCGTCTCCTTGACCTCGGTGCCCCCGAGATCATCGTGAACAACGAGAAGCGGATGCTGCAGGAGGCCGTCGACGCGCTGTTCGACAACGGCCGTCGTGGCCGTCCGGTCACCGGTCCGGGTAACCGCCCGCTGAAGTCCCTGAGCGACATGCTCAAGGGCAAGCAGGGTCGTTTCCGTCAGAACCTGCTCGGTAAGCGTGTGGACTACTCCGCGCGTTCCGTCATCGTCGTCGGTCCGCAGCTGAAGCTGCACCAGTGTGGTCTGCCCAAGGCCATGGCGCTGGAGCTCTTCAAGCCGTTCGTGATGAAGCGCCTGGTCGACCTGAACCACGCGCAGAACATCAAGTCGGCGAAGCGCATGGTCGAGCGCGGCCGCACGGTCGTCTACGACGTGCTCGAAGAGGTCATCGCCGAGCACCCGGTGCTGCTGAACCGTGCGCCCACGCTGCACCGCCTCGGCATCCAGGCCTTCGAGCCGCAGCTGGTCGAGGGCAAGGCCATCCAGATCCACCCGCTCGTCTGCACCGCGTTCAACGCGGACTTCGACGGTGACCAGATGGCCGTGCACCTGCCGCTCTCCGCGGAGGCGCAGGCCGAGGCCCGCATCCTGATGCTGTCCTCGAACAACATCCTCAAGCCGGCCGACGGCCGTCCGGTCACCATGCCGACCCAGGACATGGTGCTGGGCCTGTTCTTCCTCACCACCGACGAGGAAGAGCGCAAGGTCATCGGCGAGGGCCGGTCCTTCGGCTCGGTCGCCGAGGCGATCATGGCCTTCGACGCCCGGGAGCTCTCGCTCCAGGCGAAGGTCGACATCCGCTTCCCGATCGGCACCGTCCCGCCGCGTGGCTGGACCCCGCCGGTCGCCGAGGAGGGTGAGCCGGAGTGGCAGCAGGGGGACACCTTCCGCCTGCGCACCACCCTGGGCCGCGCGCTCTTCAACGAACTGCTGCCCGAGGACTACCCGTTCGTCGACTACTCGGTGGGCAAGAAGCAGCTCTCCGAGATCGTCAACGACCTGGCCGAGCGCTACCCCAAGGTCATCGTGGCGGCGACGCTCGACAACCTGAAGGCCGCGGGCTTCCACTGGGCGACCCGTTCCGGCGTCACCGTCGCCGTCACGGACATCGTCGTCCCGGAGGCCAAGAAGGCCATCGTCAAGGGCTACGAGGCCCAGGACGAGAAGGTCCAGAAGCAGTACGAGCGCGGTCTGATCACCAAGGACGAGCGCACGCAGGAGCTCATCGCGATCTGGACCAAGGCGACCAACGAGGTTGCCGAGGCGATGAACGCGAACTTCCCCAAGACGAACCCCATCTTCATGATGGTTGACTCGGGTGCCCGAGGAAACATGATGCAGATGCGACAGATCGCCGGTATGCGTGGTCTGGTGTCGAACGCGAAGAACGAGACCATCCCGCGACCCATTAAGGCGTCGTTCCGTGAGGGTCTCTCCGTGCTGGAGTACTTCATCTCCACCCACGGTGCCCGTAAGGGTCTCGCGGACACCGCGCTCCGTACCGCCGACTCGGGTTACCTGACCCGTCGTCTGGTGGACGTCTCGCAGGACGTGATCATCCGCGAGGAGGACTGCGGCACCGAGCGCGGCCTCAAGCTGGCGATCGCGACCAAGGGCGCCGACGGTGTCCTGCGCAAGACGGACGACGTCGAGACCAGCGTGTACGCCCGTATGCTCGCCGAGGACGTCGTCGTCGACGGCAAGGTCATCGCGCCTGCCAACGTCGACCTCGGTGACGTGCTCATCGAGCAGCTCGTCGCGCACGGCGTGGAGACGGTCAAGACCCGCTCGGTCCTGACCTGCGAGTCCGCGGTCGGCACCTGTGCCTTCTGCTACGGCCGCTCGCTGGCGACCGGCAAGCTCGTCGACATCGGTGAGGCCGTCGGTATCATCGCGGCCCAGTCGATCGGTGAGCCCGGTACCCAGCTGACGATGCGTACCTTCCACACCGGTGGTGTGGCCGGTGACGACATCACCCAGGGTCTGCCCCGTGTCGTCGAGCTCTTCGAAGCCCGTACGCCCAAGGGTGTCGCCCCGATCTCGGAGGCGGCCGGCCGCATCCGTATCGAGGAGACCGAGAAGACCAAGAAGATCGTCGTCACCCCGGACGACGGCAGCGACGAGACGGCGTTCCCGATCTCGAAGCGTGCCCGTCTGCTGGTCAGCGAGGGCGAGCACGTCGAGGTGGGCCAGAAGCTCACCGTGGGTGCCACCAACCCGCACGACGTCCTGCGCATCCTCGGCCAGCGCGCGGTCCAGGTCCACCTGGTCGGCGAAGTCCAGAAGGTCTACAACTCGCAGGGCGTGTCGATCCACGACAAGCACATCGAGATCATCATCCGGCAGATGCTGCGCCGCGTGACGATCATCGAGTCCGGCGACGCGGAGCTGCTGCCGGGCGAGCTCGTGGAGCGCACGCGCTTCGAGGGTGAGAACCGTCGTGTGGTCACCGAGGGCGGTCACCCCGCCTCCGGCCGTCCGCAGCTGATGGGTATCACCAAGGCCTCGCTCGCCACCGAGTCCTGGCTGTCGGCGGCGTCCTTCCAGGAGACGACCCGGGTGCTGACCGACGCGGCGATCAACGCCAAGTCGGACTCCCTGATCGGCCTCAAGGAGAACGTCATCATCGGTAAGCTCATCCCGGCCGGTACGGGTCTGTCCCGCTACCGCAACATCCGGGTGGAGCCGACCGAGGAAGCCAAGGCCGCGATGTACTCGGCCGTCGGCTACGACGACATCGACTACTCGCCCTTCGGGACGGGTTCGGGTCAGGCCGTGCCGCTGGAGGACTACGACTACGGTCCGTACAACCAGTAGGTCTGTACAACACGCTCGCAGGGCGGTCACCTCGGAAGAGGTGGCCGCCCTGCGGCGTTTTCGTCACCCTCAGCGTGCGGTGATGCCCCACGCTGAGAGCACCAGCCCGGCGAGGGCCGTGAGCGCGGCGATGCTGGCCAGCGGCCAGCGGGCCCGCTCCAGGGCGTAGAGCCGGGACTCGTGGTCGGCGAGCTGTCTGTCGGTCTGGTCACTGCGCTGGACGAGCAGTGCGAGGGCGCCGTCGACCCGGGCGAACCCGGCCTCCATCGTGCCGCGGAGCCGTTCCAGCTCCAGGGCGACGGTGGCGGTGGTGCCGGATGCTTCCGTGCCGGTGTCGTTCATGCGCGGCCCCGGTCGTCCTCGGCGGCGAGGGCGCGCAGGGCGGCGTCGCCGTTCGGGGGCGTGCCCTCGGTGCGGAGCCAGGCGGGGAGCAGGGCCTGAACGGCCGGCAGCGCCATGACGCGGGCGAGGCCGCCCGCGGCGGCCAGCGCCCCGGCGACCCAAGGGAGGGTCGCGGGGACGCCGGAGGCGTCGACGATCGCGGGCAGGACGACCGCGAGGCCGACGGCGGTCTGGAGAACGGTGCGGAGGGTCCGCTTGGTGGCGTCGGACAAGGGACGGCCTTTCCGGGTTTTCAGGTGTTCCGGGTTTCCGGGTGGTGACTGGGTGATCAGGAAGAGCGCGGGACCTTGAGCGCGTCCCAGGAGTTCCGGCCCGGCCAGCCGTCGGCGTCGGATCCGCTGAAGCCGAGCTTGCGCTGCCACTTCGCGTAGGAGTTCCGGTCGGCGTCGGTCCACCGGGGACCGGGGCCCTCGCCGTACGCGGAGCAGCCCTCGGCGACGAGACGGCGGCCCATGGCGGTGACGAGGGGGGAGTCGGGCTCGCCCTTGAAGAAGTCGGCGCCGGGGAAGGGCTCGTAGTCGTTGCCCGCCGCGGGGACCTTCAGCTTCTGGCCGGGGTGCAGGACGTTCGGGTCCTTGAGGCTGTTGAGCGTCACGAGGCGGGAGACGTCCGTGGCGTGGGACTCGGCGATGCGGGTGAGGGTGTCGCCGGGCTGGACGGTGTACGGCTGGGTGCCGGAGCCGTCCCCTTTGGGCGGTGTCGTCGGCGTGGTCGGCTTCGCCGGGGCGGAGCCGAGGCGGCCCGCGATCTTTCCGCGCATGCCGTCCATGGAGAATCCGACCGGGTCGATCTTGGTGTTGGTCCACTCCTTGTGCCCGATGACGGACCCGGAGCCCCAGCCGTGCGCGCGGCAGAGGGCGGCGGACACCCGCTCGATGGCGTCGAGCTGGGCGGCCGGCCAGGGGTCGTCGCCGTCACCGAGGTTGACGCACTCGAAACCGTAGAAACGCGCGTTGCCGTCGGCGTCCATCGAGGTGGGCCGGGGCAGGGCGGACTCGGCGACAACGGCGCTCAGCACGTCGCTGTCCCCGCTGCCGGCGTGGTTGGCGCGGCCGTTGCCGACGAGGTGGACGGTGCCGGCCTTGTCGATGACGCCGTGGCAGAGCGGGCCGGGCAGCTCGTCGTACCCGTCGTAGCAGATATCGACGCTCTCCTGGGTGCCGCTGGTGACGGTGTGATGAATGATCACACCGTTGACCGGGCCCCAGGCGCCCTTGTGGTTGCGGTTGTGCTCACGCCAGTCGCCGACCTCGACGACGTTCACACCCTCGGCGCGGAGGGCGGCGACGAACTGGTCGGCGGAGAGGGGAGTAGCCATGTGCTTCGCTCCAGTGTGGGTAGGGGGGATGCTGCTGTGTGGTGTCCTCAAACGCCGGACGGGCTGAATCCGGGCCATGTGAAGACGGGAGACGCGCCCGCAGGCGGAACTCCGCCGGACAAGCCCAGGGCCCGCCCCGCGGCCGCTGCGGGGCCGTGTCGTACGCACCACCGCTGCGCGGCGGTGTCCTCAAACGCCGGACGGGCTGTCATCGGCTGAGCTCAGCCGAATCAAGCCCGTCCGGCGCTTGAGGACGCGCCCGAAGGGCGCTCGCCGCCGCAGGCGGCAAAGAACGGCTCACGGCCTAGGCGACCGCGGCCCAGATGGCGTTGGCGTCGTCGATGACGGACGACGGGGTGAAGGAGGCGGGCAGCGAGGTCTGGCCGGTCGCCGGGAGGCGGCCGTGCCGGACGAACTCGCCCGGCATGCGGGCAGCGCAGGACGGGCGGAGGCCGAAGTTGGACCCGACGGCGAAGCCCGGCCCGTCGGTCTTGATGGCCGGCCCGTTGAAGACGAAGGCGACCCAGTACTTTCCGGGCTGCGCGACGTACGACGCGGTGAGGGGGAAGGCGACCGTGGCGCCCTCGTGCACCGCCGGGAAGATGTCCTTCAGGGACGGGGTCACGGCCACCCGGTTGCCGGCGGCGTTGTACAGGCCCGCGTACGACGCGGCGCTGAGGGTGTTGCCCACATAGCCGTGGCAGAAGAACGCCAGCTTGCTGATGTCCGTGGGGGTGTGGAAGACGACCCCCATCAGGTACACGTTTCCGGTGGAGCAGTACTGCGGTGCCTGGTTCTTGTCGGTGGACGTCGACATCGACGACGAGGCCGGGTCGAACGTCCAGGCCTTGAACCCGAGGTCCGTCGGACCCCAGGTGCCGGGACTGGACACCAGGTCCACGTAGTCCTTGCGGACCAGATGACCGTTGTTGGTCGGCGCGCCCAGCGCCATCGGGGGCGTCAAAAAGGTCTTCGTGCCGTCGATGGTCTGGGAACCGCTCAGCAGCATCGCCGTGTCCGCCGGGACGGCGCCCACGTCACCGGCGGTCAGCACGACCTTGCCCGTCGAGCCGTTGACGGACTGGACGGGGAAGTCCGCGGGCTTGGCGTACCGCAGGTCGGCCGCCGCCTGGTCGAGCGCGCCCACGTCGGCGGCGGTCAGGGCGACCGCGCCCTTCTTGCCGTTGACGGACGACACCGGCGCGACCGCGCCCGGCGGCAGCTGGGCGGCCGGGACCTTGCCGGTCGCGTCCAGGCCCGCCACGCCGTTCGCCGCACCGACCGACTCGGCCGGGACGGCCTTGACGTCGGCGGCCGCGAGGGTGATGTCGGCCGTGCTCTTGCCGTTGACGGACCGGACGAGGCCCGGCGCCCCCGCCGGGCCCGCCGGGCCCGGGGCGCCGGCCGGGCCGGGCGGGCCCGGGACGGCGACGTACTCGGGGGCCTCGGGGTTGACCGGGGCGATGTCGGCGAGGTCGACGGTCGGCTGGGCGGCCGGGAGCACGATGTTGTACGTGCGGTTCACCGGCAGCCCGGACAGCTGCTCGGTGACGGTGTACTGCCACTTGACCGGGTTCATGCCCGGCGCGTCCGTGGCGGGCAGGACGGCCTTGATCCGGCCGTCCGCGTCCAGCGGGGCGACGATCGGGCCGCCGAGGATGACGTCGCTGCCGGTGTGCGTCAGCAGGGTGGGCGTCTGGAAGATGACGCTGCCGGTGAGGGCGAGACCGTCCGGGGTGAGGTAACGGGCGGTGACGGTCACCGTGGGAATGTTGTTGGGCAACACGTGGGTGGCTCCTGATGTGTTGAGGAGGCGGTCAGGACTGGACGCCGTACAGCGCGCGCGGGCTGCACGCGACGGTGCTCCCGGCCGTGGTCGCACGGGCCTGGACCTTGAAGGTCACGCGGCTGTCGAACGGCACCCCGACGGGCGCGGTGAACTCCAGCGGCCCCGGCCCGGCCGGACCGAGCTGGACGTCGTTGGCCAGCAGCCGGACCTCGCCGCCCGCCGTGGCGGCGATCAGGCAGTAGAGGTTGGGGTGCTGGGCGATGGCTTCGCCGCTGTAGAGCGTCGTCCACTCGGTGGAGGCGGTGGACTCCCAGCGGCCGGTGTTCTCCGGCGTCGGCATCGGATACGGGATGTAGGGCCGGGCGAGCCCTTCCCCCGTGGTGTCGTCGGCGAAGAGGGCGTTGCCCTTGCGGTCGAAGACCTTCACCGACTGGCTCGGCTGGAGGTCGGGGGCCTCGGCGTGCACGGTCAGTGCCTTCGAGCCGTCGTCGCGGCGGACGAAGAAGCCCTGCTGCTCCCCGTCGGGCCGGGCGGGGGAGACCTGGCCGATGTAGAGGAGTTCGGCGCCCTTCTGTTCGTCGCGGTTGCGGACGGCCAGCTGGCCGCCGTCGCTGATGACGACGTTGCCGCCGCTGACCCGGTCCATGGCGGGGCGGGTGTTCGCGCTGCCCATGAGTGCCCGTACCTGCCGCTCCAGGGAGCGGATGCGGTCGAGGAGATCGGTGGGGATCGCGGCCATCTATGCCTCTTCCAGATAGAGCTTCGCGGTCTCGCTCTTGCCGCGCGCGGGCGGCGTGACGGTCAGGCCGACGACGCGGTAGCGCAGGTCCGGGCCGTCCACGTGCCAGCCGTCGCGGATGCGCAGCCGGACGGACGCGCCGATGAGCGCGGGGGTGATCCGGCCGTCCACGCGGATGGTCACCTCGGGGATGACCTGCGGCCTGCGGGCTCGGGCCAGTTCGGCCCGCGCCGCGCTGTCCAGGACCGCCTTGTCGGACACTCCGCTGTGGTCCGAGGAGTTCTCCAGGCGCGGCCAGCCCGCGTCGAGGTCCTCGGTCGCGACGGCCGGTGCGGACATCTCCGGGAGCGAGTCGGAGGCCTGGTTGCGGTTGGCGGTCTCACCCCGGGCGACCCAGACGTTGGCCTGCACGGTCGAGTCGGCCGGCAGGCTGTAGGTGAGGACCTGGCCGGGCCGGTCGAGGACGATGTCCGCGTCACCGGTCGTGATCTTCGGGTGGCCGAGCTGGAGCTTCTTGACCCGCGCGCCCGTCTCGGGGTCGCGGTAGCACTGGATGCGCCACTCGAACCCGTCCTGCATGGCGGCCAGTTGGTCGATCAGCTCCCGCACCCGGGCCAGGTCCGTGTACGCGTAACGGCGGTTCCACACCACGCCGGAGAAGTCGTCCCCGTAGGTGATGCCGATGTCGCCGCCCGGCTGTGACTGCACGTGCCGGACGAGGGCACGGGCGATCTCGAACTGGTCGACGGTCGAGAAGTTCCGGTCCCGGCCCAGGATGCGGTGGTCGAGGTAGGAGTCGAAGGTACCGGCCTGGATCTGGACGTCCAGTCGGCCCCGCTCGTCCCCCGCCGGGGTGCACGTCCACAGGATGCCGCCCCACCAGATGTCGGAGCCGCGCTCCAGCCAGACCGCGGTGCGGCCGGGCTGGAGCGCGGTGCGGGCCCGCTGTGCGAGGGCCGTGTCGGGGAGCGGGACCGTGGCGCGCAGTTGCCCCGGCTTGCCGATGAAGTCGTCGAACTCGACCTCGGTCAGGGGCAGGGAGTCGATCACCCGGTCGGTGCGCAGATCGCAGAAGAGGGCGCGGTACGTCACGTCCGCCGTCGGCGTCGTCCGCGTCATACGGCGGCCTCGTAGGTGCCGTACACCTCGTACCAGTTCTTGGCGACGGGCGGCATCGGGTCGTCACCGTCGACCCAGAAACCGGTGGGCTTGCCGGAGGCCTGGACGGCGGACCAGTTGCGGGCGATGCCCTTCTCCTCGTACGAGGCGCTGATCTCGGCGCCGCCGTGGAAGTAGCCGTTGGACTCGCCACCGATACGGGCCCGGAAGTTGACCGTGTGGACCGGCTTGGCGACCGGACGGACCGGGAGGCTGAGGTACCAGTTGCCGTTGCTGCCGGCGCCGCCCCACGTGGTGGTGGTGCCGATGGTGAGTTCGGCGCGGAAGTGGACGATGGGGCCGTCCTGGATGTACCGGCCGATCACGGTGCCGTTGCCGAGGCTCACCTGCGGGCCCTGCGTCGCCTTCCAGATCGGCGTGTAGTCCTGCCAGGACGGGCGCTGCGGGTAGGGCGTCCACTTCTGGCCGTCCCAGCGCTCCAGTCCCGCACCGGTGTCGCGGTACTGACCGGGGTAGGCACCGTCGAAGCCCAGGCCCCAGCCGAGCGGGATGATGCCGCCGACCGCGACGGTCGCCCGGCGGCGGTCCTTCACGGCGGTGGCCCAGTTGATGCCGCCGGTCCCGGACGAGGCGGCCTTCGGAACCGTCACCTCGGCCAGCGCCAGCGAACCGAGCGGTGTCTTGGGTGCGACGGGGTTGGCCGCCGGTACGCCCTGGACGATCTCGACGACCGCGGCGGTCTGGTTGGAGGCGTCCTGCTGGGCGTCGTACACGCGCAGCACCACGAGGTCGACGCGGGGATAGCCCGGGTCGCCGTCCGCGAAGGTGATGCTG
Organism: Streptomyces sp. NPDC033229; assembly: GCF_055576875.1. Classification (NCBI taxonomy): domain Bacteria; kingdom Bacillati; phylum Actinomycetota; class Actinomycetes; order Kitasatosporales; family Streptomycetaceae; genus Streptomyces; species Streptomyces sp. NPDC033229. The sequence continues at coordinate 112,052 of NZ_JBVIQR010000010.1, forward strand.
GTGTGCTCGGCGCTGAAGACGGGGTAGGCGCCGGCGACCTCGGTGCTCTGCACGATCGCGCGGCCCGGGGCCACCTTGGCGCTCATGCCCGCGGTGTCACCGAAGACACGCAGGCCGGAGATGGCCTCGGTGCCGCCGGTCGAACCGGGGATCACCCCGTCGCGGGAGGACAGGACGCCGTTGGGGGTCATGGTGCCGAGCGGGGCGAGCCGGGTGTCGACCCGTGTCTGGCCGCCGTCGGCGTCGGTGGAGTTGAGCAGCCAAGCACTGCGGATGTTCATACCGTTCTCCAGGTGGTGTGCGGGGTGATGGGAAGGCGGCGGGCTCTTACCAGTGCGCGTTGCGCCAGGTGACGGTCACCGAGGCAGCGGGGTCGACCACCCCGGGCGCGGCGCGGAACGCCAACGCCGTTGCCCCGGGCTCCAGTTGGAAGAGCTGCTCGGGCGTCGACCCCGGGGTGGCGGTGTGGATGCGGGAGGCGGATTCGTTGAGCGTGACCGTGCCCGCGTTGGTGTCGATCGTCAGCACGTCGGAGGCGGCCAGCCTGATGTCGTACTCGATCCGCAGACCGTCACTGAGCCGGGTCAGGGACGGGCGGCGCACCGGACCGCGGAACTCGATCACGGGGTTCGCCGGGGCGTCACCGCCGTTGACCGCGGTGACGATGCCGGTGGAGGTGATGTCTCCCCAGTTCAGCGGCCACTTCAGGCCCCGCTCCTGGTCCCAGCTGAGGCCGCGCTCGGGCGTGGGCAGCCCGGTGCGTTCGGTCTGCTCGTCGACGGCGAAGCGGCGCGGATCGGCGCAGACCCACTGCACGGTGGCCTTCGCCGCGCCGCGCGTGACGAACATCCGGTCCTGGGGGATGGCCCGCTGGCTCACCCGGGCCCGGCAGGCGAGGGTCTCGCCGTGCAGTCGTACGGCCAGCCACTGCTCGCCGGCGTGCACGGCGGTGGCGGCCCGGAACTGCTGGGCGACGGCGGCCGCCCGGGACAGCTGGTCGGGCAGCAGCCAGATGGGCGCGGTGATGGTACGGGCCTGGGACCACTGGGAGCCGGGCCAGGCGCCGTGCTGGTCGGGGCGCAGGACGTCGCCGCTGTCGAGGCCGGGCAGATCGGCCCAGCCGGTGAGCCCGCTGTCGGCGATCTCGTAGTCGGTGCCGGGGCCGAAAAGCAGTCCGGCCCACTGGATCTGCCCATCACGGGTGATCAGTGAGCCGGGGGGTGCGGTGGCCGTGTTCATTTGTGTCGGGGGCATGGGTGGGTGGCCCTCACCTTCTCGTTTACGTCGTGTGCGCTACGTCGTGTGCGCCAGGAACAGCAGATCCTCGGCGATGCCGTAGGAGCCGCGGTTCTCGGGCTCGTGGTAGTTCTCGATGCGCCGGGGTGCCGGGCGGCCGCCGGGGACCGAGCGGGCGGCTTCGGCGGTGCGCGCGAGCAGCCGGTCGAGCGCCGACAGCGGAAGAACGGCCTCGGCCTCGCCGGCCTCGGCGAGGATCACGGGCACACCGCCGTCGCGGGGGGTGACCACGCCGCCCTGGGCGAGCATCGGGATCTTCGACAGATGCACCCCGAACTTCTTGCCGAAGAGGCTGAAGCTGAGGCTGTTGAGGCCGTCGATCACCCAGTTGGCGAAGGCGATGAGCCCGTTGAGGGGCCCCTTGACGACGCCGACGACCATCTGGAATCCGGTCTGGAGGAAGTCCCCCATGCCGTGCAGGGCTTTCTCCATCGCGGAGTTGACCTTGTGGAACCCGTCCGGGACCGACTTGGTGACCCACTTGACGACGGGCTTGATGACATTGCCGACGGCGTCCCAGACGCCCTTGATCACCGTGACATAGGCGGTGACGACCGGGACGATCACGGTCAGCGCCGTGTTGATCAGTTCGCCGACGGTGTCGAAGACCGTCTCCATGAGCTGCTGCCCCAGCTCCGACTCCATCGCGAACTCGACCATCTGGACGGCGAACGGGGCGAGCAGCGTGGCGACGAGCACGAAGGGATTGGTCTTCATGACGAGGTTGACCGCCGTCATGACCTTGCCGGCGATGTTCAGCTTGCCGCCGAGGACACCCGTGATGCGCCCGATGACGCCCGCGCCCTTGCCTTGAAGGGCGATGGACTTCGTGGCGCCGTCCGACTGCCGCTTGATGTTCTTCAGCAGCCGCGTGGACTGCTGGGCGCCGGTCTTCGACTTGAGGATGCCGGTGTTGGTGGTTCCCGCCTGCTTGCCGAGCGCGGTGGCGGCCCGCCCGGCGGCGGTGGCCCCGGTGCCGAACTGCTTGACGTCCTTGCCGGCCTGGCCGGTGGAGGACTTGATGCGATCGGCGGCGCGGGAGGCGTTGCGGATGCCGGTCTGGCTGGTACGGATCGCGCGGGTGGCCTGGCTGAGCGCGGAGCCGAAGTTACGGAAGGCTCCGGCGGAGTTGGCGAGTGGGTTGCGCGGGGCGCGGGCGATTGCCATCGCTGCCGCCATGGTGGGTTTCCCTCCCCTCAGGCGTGGGGGACATCAGACGTCTCATCCGCGGGCCTTGGCGAGGAACATCAACGCCATGGCGGTGTCCTTGGGATCGCTGGACGACGTGGCGTAGTAGTTCTCGATGTGGAAGCCGTTGCCGCTTGCCTCGCCCAGTGCGCCTGCGGACGCGAGGCGGGACTGCACGGCGGTGCGTGTCAGCAGCCGGTCGAGCTTCGACAGCGGCATGACGGCCTCGGACTCCCCGGCCTCCGCGACGATCGCGGGCACGCCACCACTGCGCGGTGCGACGATGCCGCCCTCGGCGAGCATCGGGATCCGCGGAATGCTGACCCCGAACGTCTTCCCGCCGACGAGGGGCACCCAGCCGGGGATGGAGACCTTGATCCCGTTCAGCGCGCCGATGGCGCTGTTGATCAGGCTGATCACCCCGTTGAGCGGTGCCTTCACCGCGGACATGATCCCGTCGAAGACACCACCCGCGAAGCGGGACAGCCCGCCCCAGGCGCTGGAGAGCGCGTCCTTGACGGTGTTGAACGCACCCGGGACGGCGGAGCCGATCCACAGGGCAATAGGCAGGATCGCGGCCTTGATGCCGGTCCACACACTGGAGATGATCTTGCCGGTGGCCCTCATGATGGGCCCGATGGCCTTCATGACGGTCGACACGACCTTGCCGATGACGTCGAACGCCACCTTCATGACCTTCTGCATCGCCTTCGATTTGGACGCCATGGTGACGACCTTCTCGATGAGCGGCGCGAAGAGTTCGAGCAACATCCCGATGACGTTGCCCTTCATGGACTTGTTGAGCCCCTTGAACCCACCGTCGGCCTTCTTGAGCCCGCCCTGGAACTTGCCCATGGACTGCCCGCCCTTGCCGGCTTCCTTGCCGACCTTGGCAACCGACTTGGCCGCCTGGTCGGCGGCGGTCTTCATGCCCTTGAGCTCACGGGTGGACTGCTTGGCGGAGTTCTTGATTTTGCCGACGTTGGTGTTGGCGGTGCCGGCTTGCTTACCGAGGGTGCCGGCGGAGCGGCCGGCGCCTTCGAGGCTGGTTTTGAAGCCTCGGGCAGCGCCGGAGGCTCTGCCGAGGGATTGCACGAGGGACATGTTCTACCCCATTCAGTTGGTCATCCGGGCGACCCGGTGGGTTAACTGGTTAACCCAGTGCGCGTACCAGGTTCGTGACACGCAGTTCGAGGTCGCGGATTCGGGCAGCCTCATTTCCGCCGACGGGTGCCGGACGCCGTTGCGCCCGGTCGCCGGTACTCACTTGGTTGCGGGTTTCGGTCCGACGCCTTTCGATTCCGTCGATGCGTAGGTGAATATTTCGGTCGGCACCCTGCAGTAGACGTATGTTTGTGGTGTTTCTGCGCACCTCGGGTTCCAGCGCGTCCAGGCGGAGAACCTGTGCATCCAGAGGATTTTCGGGCTTTTTCCAGAGAAAGCCCCATTTATTACGTTCGAGCTTGAACTGTTTCTCGATCGCGGTGTCGATGCTGAAGAGCTTGGGGAGGCCGAGCGTGAATATTGCCGTTATCTTGGTAACGACGATTATCTCGACCCACTTGCTCCAGTTTACTTTCCAGTCGGTCCAGTTTACGGATGGCGCTTCATTCTTTATGTCGGCTGGCTTGTCTGTCTTCTTCGCCAGATCGCTTTCGACTTTGCTGAGTCGTTCCTCGATCGTTGGTGTTGTCATGACTGGAGCGTTCACTCCTTTCGTCATTCTGAAGTCATGCGGGTGCAGATCGGGTTGACGGGTGGTCAGGCCAGGCTCTAGTGTTGGCGAACATATGCCCGATTTCTGCTGTTCGCGAGGCAAGGAAAACCGCAAGTGAGAGCTGAAGCACTCGAAGGTCCCCTGTCGGCTGCCGTCTGGTTGATATTTGCGTTCGGATGCGCGTGGCTATTGTTCGGGGCGGTGTTGGCTTTCGCCGACACCCTCGCTTACCGCAGAAGGGTGACGGTCCCCGCTGATTGTCAGGCACTGAACGATGAGCCCGGGGGTGTGGTGCGGCACCTGCTGAGTCGAAGCCCGGTAGCTGGCGAGGACCGAAGGGTCCTACTGCGCGCCAAGGGTGTAGTCGCCGAGGTGGGGTCCACGGTTTTGATTTCCTATGACCCGAAGAGGCCGCACCAGGTCTTTCTCGCCGCCCATCACCCCCGCTTCGAGCATTTGAGGGGTGAAATACTTGCTGGAGTGATCGGCGTGCTGCCCATCTTGTACGTCCTCATCAGGTGGGTAATCTCTTGACAAAAGGAAAGCGAGGGGCAGGGCGCTGAGCCCCGTCAATCTCTTTCTCAAGCGAAGAATCGTGCCAGATCGGCTGGTGTTGGCAGCGTGTCAGAGTCAAGGTCTTCTTCGCCGCGGAGTGGATCCGTTTCCGGGTCCGAGTTTGCAAGGTTTGGCCTCGGTACGGGATCCGGGTATTCCATGGGATCGGAGTCCTCGCCACTGTTGATCGTGGCAGTGATCCAGTTGGCCACCGCCAGGTGATCAACCGCCGCCGCAAGCAAATGCGTCGAGGCATCCCACTCCACGGCTTCCCCGTGCAAATCACGATTCACGGCGCTATCACGTGGCATGTGCTTGACCAGCACCGAGAGCCGTCGCGTCGACAGCGACCCCCGGTGCCAGTCCAGCAAGTCCACGCCGTAATGCCGCAGCAGATCGGCTTCGAGAGCCTCGGCGTGTTCTTCTACGAACGCGTCGAGGCTCAGTCTTCCCCCAGGCCGAGCCCGGTCTCCTTGCCGTACGCCTCCAGGATCGCGGCGATGTCCTGCATCGTGACGTCGTGCTCCAGGAAGAGCTTGAACTGCTTCTCACCCAGCAGCAGCCCCAACAGCCCGTCGACGTCGTTGTCGTCGAGGTCGCGCAGAGAGCGCGCCGTGCGGTGGCCGATCTCGGTGGGGAGTTCGAAGATGTCGCCGTCGAGCTGGAACGACCACGACTTGCCGTGGGCCTCCATGCGCTGGGCGCGGGCCGCGTTGACGTCGAATCCGGACATGATGCTGCTCCTTGGGAGAGAAGAAGGGTTGAAAGTCGGGGCCGCCCCGGGCTCGATGGAGTCCGGGGCGGCGCCCAATGGAGATGGCCCGGTGAAGGGGGCCGGCTTCGGCCTTACACCGCCGAGTACGCCGAGTCCTTCATCAGCCAAGTCGCCAGCGGCGCGCCGTAGCTGCTGGCCATTGCCGTGAAGGTGACACCCAGCTTCACCGCGCCCTTGCGGTTGAGGTCCATGTCATCGCTGACGGTGACCAGGCCGCGCGGCACGACGAAGCGGTAACGGACGTCGGTACCGTCGGTGAACTCAAGACCGAGGGCGCGCTCGTCCTCGCCCTGGTCGCTCTGGATCTCGTACTTGTAGATCTTCGAGTTCGGCGCGGTCTCGGAGACCTTGCCGCCACCGAAGAAGAACGGCAGCGTGTCCTCGTTGAGCTGGAGCATGCCGAACTTCAGGGTCAGCTCACGCTCGGTGTAGATCGTGCGGGCCGGGGTCAGCGACTGCCAGGTGTCGATGTTGGCGGTCTTGCCCTTGCGGCCGAACTTCACACCGTCGGTGCTGGTGTAACCGAGGTCGTGCCAGGCGTCGCTCCAGGGAGTGTCGGTGTCGGCCGGAGCGGACGTGCCGACCTTGGCGACGAGGATGCGGCCGGTGCCGGCAACGCGGATCTCGCTCGGGTTCATACCGGGCATGGGGTTCTCCTTGATGAGAGTGATGTGTGAGGTGGTGCGGGGTACGACAAAGGCCCCGCCGGTCTGAGGCAGGGCCTGTGGGAAGGTGCGGGTGCTTGGTCCGGTCAGGCCGGGCGGAGCGAGAACCGCACCGTGGTGAGGTAGCGATTGCCGGCGGGCCGGTTGTAGTCCGGCAGCCAGCGCACGGCCTCGGTCTCGACGACGTCGGTGACGACCGCGGTGCCGTAGACGACGCCGCGGAGCTGGAGTAGCGCGGCGCGGACGGACAGCGACACGGTGTGTGCCGTCGTCTTGTCCGGTCCGTAGACCTCCAACTCGACGAGAGGCTGGTCGAGATGGAGATCGTCGACCCAGGCGCCGCCGGTCCGGGAGACCAGCACCACCTTCTGCGTACCGTCGAAGTCGTTGGGCGGACGGTTGTCGACCACCACCCCGGCCAGTTCGGGCCGGTACTTCAGGTTGTCGACGATGAGGCGTTCCACATTGGGGAACGAGAGCAGTGCCTCATTCACATGCGGTCTCCTTTCGAGAGACGCTCCCGACGCCGACCGCGAGAGCGGACGGCGTGTGCGTTGGGCGCCCGGCGCGTGCGGCACGGCGCGGCGGCGAGCGGGTTCGGTAGGGAGAGCGGGCTGCCCTCGCGGCCCGTACGTACCGGCCGCCCAACGCGAAGCGGCGGTAGCCGCCGCCCTGTTGTGGGCGCAGCTCCGCCGCTGCACTTATTGTGAACGAGATCGCGCGGGCGCGCAACTAGAAGTTTCGAGCTCGCAATCAGGGGTCCCGCCGGGTACGGCTACGGCTCGCTGGTCATCGCTTCCAGCGCCCGGCGCGTGTTCGGGCCGTAGACACCCGAAGGGTCACCCTCGACGTCGTTGTCCCGCTGGAAGTCCGCCACGGCGTGGCCGTCCTCGCCGCTGTAGTGGCCGTCCTCCCGGACGACATCCGAAGCCAGGGGCCGGCCGCCCTCCTCGTTCAACCGCTGCTGCATCTCCAGGACTTCCGGGCCCCGCATGCCCTGCTTCAGCGTGGCCGCCGTGTTGCCCGACGGTGGGGCGGTGCGGGTCGTGGCACCCGGCGGTGTCGAGACGCTGCTTGAGGCGTCGGCGTGAACGGGCGACCGTGCCGAGGCGGGGTGGGCTCCCGAGGCCGAGGCCGAGGCCGAGGGTGACGCGCTCGCCCTCGTGTCGGCACTCTTGCCCGCTGACGGTGACGCGGACGCCGATGCCTTCGCGTTCGCCGTGGCGGCCGAGCCCGACGGCGCCGGGCCGCCGGTCGCGCCCCCGGTCGGAGCGGTCGCCGTGGGGCCGCCCGCGAGGTCGTCGGGGCGGGCTCGGTCGCCGTCGCCAGCGAACAGGCTGACGGCGAGCAGACCGCCGCAGACGGCGACCACCGCCACCGCCGCCCCGGCCACGGCGGCCAGGGGGTGCTTCCGGTTCCGTCGGCGTCCGCGCGGGCTGTCGACGCGCTGCGGACCGTTCTCGCCGGGGGCGGGGTGGGCGAACAGGCCCAGGTCCTCCGGGGTGGCGCCGGCCCCGTGGTCCGTTGTGACGCCCACGGCCGTGGCGATGGGTGCCGTGCGAGGGCCGTCCCCGTTCGGCCCGGCCTCCGACTGGGCGACGTACGGCCTGATCCGCAACGGATCGAAGCCCCCGGTCACGGCGTCCGCGCCAGCGCGCAGCGCGCACCCGCAGCCGGGGCCGCCGTCCGCGTCCCGCTCCGTACCGCAGTCAGGGCAGCGCTGTGCCGTCACCTTCGTCCCTCCGTCGAATGGCAGCGATTATGCAGACCGGATTCCGGTCTGCACAGGCCTGACCTGCGATAAAGCCGTTTCGATGTCTTCTCCGGCGGGCCATAACCCTGCAAACCCCCAAGGACCGGGCCGTCGGCGGTGCGGCCCAGATCTCGCGTGGTCCCGCCGTCAGGACCAGACTGGAAGAAGGAAGGCTTCTCGGGCCCCTCCGGGGCCGGGAAGGGAGGAGCGATGACGTCGACAACACGCGAAGACGCGCCTGTCAGCTTTGAAGGCGACGGCGTGGAACTGCGTCTGAAGGATCTAGGCGGCGACATGGGCGCCGCGTTCATCCGGTTCCCCAAGGGAACGGACATGGCACCGGCCCTGAAGGGTCTGCCGGACGACCTCTGCCAGTGCCCCCACTGGGGCTACATGTTCAAGGGCCGTCTGAAGCTGAAGACGAAGCATGGGGAGGAGATCTACGAGGCGGGCCAGGCCTTCTACTGGGCGGCCGGTCATGCGCCGGAGGCGCTTGAGGACTGCGAGCTCGTGGACTTCTCGCCGACGCAGAAGTTCACCGAGGTGATCGACCACCTGAAGTCGCAGTGAGCTGCGTTCATGGCTCGGTGGTCTCGCCGCCGGGGCGGCGAGACCTGAGTGGGGGCGGCTGGGAGGGCGCCGTCATTCCGGCATGAATTCGTACTGCATCTCGTAGAGATGGCCGGCTTTGACCATGACGGTGGCCTCGATGGGCCGCTCGTCGTCGCTGTAGACCACGCGGAGCGTCCGGAGAACCGGCAGGTCGCTGGGCAGTCGGAGCGCGTTGTACTGCTCCTGAGTGGGGACGCGGGCCGAGACCTTGTCCACGCTGAGCCGGGGTGGAAAGCCCAGGTCGTTCAGGAGTGTCGGTGTACCGCCCTTGATCTTTCGTCGCTCCGTCATAGCGGTGCCACGGACGATCTCCAGAGGGTAGTAGGACTTCACCAACTCCACCGGTTCATCGTTGATCAGGAGCAGTTGGCAACGCAGCAGCGCCATGCCTCCCTCCGGAAGTTGCAGGGCCGCAGAGACGTCCGCAGCAGGCGCGACCTCTGCCACTTCGATGAGTTTGCTGCGTGCCTGGCCCCCTTGTTTCGACGCCTCGGTGAGCCAGCGGTACGGCTCACCGGCCTTCGACGGGGCCATGTACGCCGCAGGGCGCATGGTTCGTTGCCGATGCTCGCGTACGGTGACGGCTGCCCCGGGCCGGCCGATGACCAGGTGTTCGTCCTTGAGGAGCTGAAGAGCCTTCTGCACCGTTGCGTTGGAGGCGTCGAACCTGGCTTTGAGCTGCGTGGTGGACGGCAGATTGGCGCCAGGAGGCAAGTCGCCGCTCATGATCTCGTCGCGCAGATCAGCGGCGATCCGCTCGTGCAGGGAGCGGCGGTCCAACGAGTCCGCCTCGGTCTTGGGCACGGTCATCCGATCGTGATCTCGTAACGCAGTCGCTGGCGATGTGCGGGCATGGTCATCATGTCGACCTGAAACGGCCGCCGCTGGCTGTCGAGCGTGAGCCGCGTCAAACGCAGAACCGGTTCGTCCCTCGCTGTCTGGAGCAGTTCCCGCTCTTCGTCGCTCGGCATCCCGGCGATCACGTCCTCGCGGACCGTCGCACCCGCGTACCCGAGTTCGGCGAGCAGGGTGATTGCTCCGCCGGGAATCTTGGCCGTCTTGGCGAGACGAGTGCCGCGGGCGATGTCGGCCGGGTAGTAGGTGTCCGTCAGCTCGTTCGGCCGGTCGTCGAGAAACATGACCCGGCGGCGCACGACGACGGAATCCCCGTCGGGCAGTCCGAGCAGCTCGGCGACATCCGGTGGTGCCGCCACCTCCCCGGCGTGAATGATGCGCTGGCTTCCGCGTCGACCCTGAGCTGCGGCTTCGGCCCTCCAGGCATCGCCTCCGCCGGTGCCGCGCGGCGTCAGATACGGCATCGAGCTGCTGATCCACCCGCTGTTGCTCACGATGTCTGCCCTCCGGCCGTCGAGCTTCCCGCCCTGCCTCTTCACACGGTATGCGACCAGCCAGAGGTGGGTGCCGTCAGGGGAATTACTTATTGCTATTCGCGAATAGCAGCACGGTCATCGAGGAGGTGCGATGCGATGACGTACAGGAACGGTGCGTTCGTGATGGATACGCGGGAGAACCGGATCGCGCAGGTGATCGGGAACGCTGGTCGGCGGGTGCAGGTGCGGCGCCCGGGGGGTGGTCTGGAGTGGGAGGTGCCTTGCTCCGTGCTGCGGTTGGCGACGCGGGAGGAGCGGGCGGCGGCGGGTCTCTGGCCGACGGGGCCCCGGCCGTTGCTCGGCTGCGGGGAGTGTGCGGAGTTGACGGCTGCGTGGCGGGAGGCGGCGGCCGGGGAGGACGAGGTGGAGGCCGGGGATGCCCTGGTCGCGCTGCGTCGGCATCGGCGGACGTCTCACCTGCTGGAGGAGGGGCAGTGACGGTGGCGGTCCTCTCGCGGGAGTGCGGGCACGGTGCGGGGTGGAGGCGCGTGGGTGGTGAGGCTCGCTGCGAGGCGTGCGGGGTGGTGCGGTTCACGGAGTACGGGGCGCTGCGTCCTCCGGGGCTGCCTCAGGTTGTCACGTCGGTCGGGGGTGCCCGTCGGGCGGACCGTGGGGCGGCTCGGATGGTGTCGCGGACGGCGCGGCGTCCGGTGTGGTGGGGGCAACGGCCCGGTGGGGCGTGACAGTGGCTCGCCGCCCTGCCGCGAAGCTTTCCCCAGCAGCCACCCGGCAAGAGCATCTACAGCGAGACCGACTCCTTGCCTTGGGACTCGCGGTTCGGTGGAATGGCTCGCTGACAGGGAACGCACTCACCCCGGCAGCAGCGGCATGAGCACCAGGAACGCCGGTACCGCCAACGACAAGGCCATGAGCGTGCCGAAAAAGGCCATGAGTACACCCCGCACGGTGCCGCCGGCTCGGCCCACGCCCCGGGCTCGGTGCGGCGCTTCCGGGTCGTATGTCACATCCAAATGTGGTGACTTGAGGTACCGGGCCACCAGAACCGAGGAAGGGGCCACGACCATGCGGCCTTCCACGGTCTGGAACTCATAGATCGGGCGGTACTCCTCCTCCGAGCTGACCCAGTCGTATCTCATGATGCGCCCGGGGACGGTGATGCCCCTGCTTCGCAGAATCGCCGCATCGCGAAATACGTCTCGCCATGACTTGGCGACCAGCGAGGCTCCGATAGGACCGAGCCAGAGCACCATGTGCACCGGTGGCACGACCTCTTCCTGCGCTGCCCGGTACAACGCGGCGGCGGCGAAGGTGAGGTAGGCAGCTGCCAGGAGGAGGTATTTGAGCAAGCCCGGCCGGTCCAGCCACCGTAACCAAGGGTGGCGCCGCACTTGGGTGGTCACCAGGGGCAGCCCATTGGGCACCTGCGGCACATCGACCAGGGCAGTCCGGAGAGACCGTACGAACGCGTCTGCCGCCACGGAGTTCCGGGTGGTCAGGGTGACAGCATCACCCGCCCCGCCGCCGGCCGGTTGGATCCGCACCGTGGCACCGTCGCGCACGACTTCACCGATCGCTTCCAGAGGCGCCGTCCACGTCGTACGGCCGCGTACGACCGTCACCGTGCCATGTGCCAATCGGAACTCGACGCCCCGTCCTCGTAACACCACACCACTCGGTATCCGCGCCATAAGCGTGATCATAAGGGCGAAAACAGTCAGAAAGTCAGCCGCAGGATCGCGTCACGAATATCCGCGATCTCCGCCTCCACCTGGCGGTACCAGTCGACGATCGAGCAGTCGGGGTCGATCTCCACGAGGCCGGCGTCCAGCTCTCGTAGGCGGTCGGCGGCCGTGTTGAGCCGCACCTCCAGTGCGAACTTGCCCTGGGCCGCCGGGCCCGCCCACGCGATCTCGGTGGCGGCCGCCGCCATGGCCGCATGGACTCGCTCACGGACGGGGGCGATTTTCGCGCTCAGCTCCACCAGCGAGACCTGGAGGTCTCCGAGGTCGCCGATCAGCTCGTTCAGCCGCTCCATGACGGGCACGTTTGTGTTGATGTATTCCGCGAAGTACTCCAGGGACGGGGACATCGCCGCGAACTCCGCGGTTTCGATACCGCCGTCGAGCCAGGGGCGGCGCTGCGCCTCGTATGCGGATGTTTCCTCAAGGAATTCGTCCCACAGCTGTTCGTGCTCGACGAGCTGTGCTCGTACCGACTTCGTCGGCAAACCGTCACCCCTGCCCAGCAGTTCCTCGATCCCGCGCTGCATGCCGTCGAGGATGCCGAAGGTTTGGCCCACTGCTTCGTGTGACTCCTCCGCCATACGGATCAAGTCGGCGAAGGTCGTCCGCCCCTCGGTGAGCATTTCGTCGTACGTCTGCTTCGGGCGTTTCCGTCCCCACATGCTCTCTCCCCACCACGCTTCCGATCCCCGCCATGAGCCCCAAACGAGCGCGAGCCGTCCTCAGCCCGGCTCGAAGCAGGCTTCAATCCGCACCTGTTCCGTGCGCTATCAGCGCCGCCCGTCCCTTTTGCCCACAGCAGTACTGGGATTCCGGCGCCTAGCGCCAGCAGAATCAGCACCTCCACCCAGAACCCCGTGGTCATGCCCGTCGACAGCGTGATGACGACGCCTGCCAGGGCGCCTGCCGAGAGCCCCAGCGACGGCCGCCAGTCATCGGTGCGGATGACCTTCTTGCCCGACGACGGCGAAGACCCATGGGCTGATCATCATCACGGCGAAGTAGCCTCCGCCTCCTTTGGGAACACCGCACCCGCCTCGGCGTGACGGTCCGCAGCCGAGGTCGATGACCCCGGCCACGCCCCAGCTCACCAAAGCGACCACCACCGCTGTGACAGTGGCCCCCAGCCACTTGCCGATCCCCCTTGCCGAACACGCGCTCAGTACTCCGACCGCGGCACCGCGTCGCGGATTTCCGCGATCTCCCTCTCCACGTCGCGGTACCAGTCGGTGACCTTGCGGTTGGGGTCCGGCTCCACGATGCCCGCGTCCAGATCGCTCAGGCGATCACTGACCGCGTTGAGCCGCGCTGTCAGTGCAAACCCTCCCGGGACGGAAACGGCGAGTTCCAGTTCGTTTCTGGCTGCGGTCAGGGACGTGTGTGCGCGTTCACGGATTGGAGCTACCTTCTCTCGTAGCTCCACCAACTTGCTCCGCAGCTCCAAAAAGCTATTGATGGCGCCGTCCAGCTCGGCGACATGAGACGCGCAGTGGTCGCAGTGCTCCGAGAAATACTCCGAAGCCGCTGTTACGGCTTCGAGGTCCGCACCGCTGTCCAGGTCGCTCCAGAGGCTGCGCATCCGCTCGTAGAGCGCCGTGCTCTCGTGGAACCAGCTCCACAGCTCCCCGGCTTCCTTCAACTGTGCCCGTACGGCCTTCGCGGGCAGCCCGTCCCCGTGACCAAGAACGGACTCGACCTCCGCTCGCACCTCGTCGAATCGTTCAAATCCTTGCTGCAGCCTCAGCTGGGCTTCGCTCGCTGCCCGCATCCGATCCGCGAGGTGCCGTTCCGCATCCGCGTGGCTTCTCGTGCGTCGCCGTCCCCACATACCGCCCCCACCACTCCTCTGCGTGCCCCCTGCACGCAATGAAACGATCTCACGTTCCAGAGGGGGTAGGCAGGGGTGCCGGCTTCAGTGTTCGTCGGCCGACTGATCGAAGAGAAGAGTCGGTTCGGCGAGGATGTCGCGACCGACCTCGCTCTTGTAGATCTCGTCGACGCTGCCGAAACGGGCCTTCGCATAGTCGAGGCCCAAGGCGGCAACGGCGGCACGGACGGCCTGCTCCTCGGGTCCTTCGATCTCCAGGAAGGTGGGGAGACCCGGCCAGGTGTCGAAGTCGTAGGCGATATCCCCGAGGTGCCACTCTTCTCGGTAGTTCTGCTGGTATCGGACTTGCCGCAGGCCGAGGGCGCGCAGAAGCTCTGCAGTCGCGGCCAGATCGGAGACCGCGATCTCGATCTCGGTGGTGCCGTCGATGCTGCTGGCATCGGTGACCTGCTTGAGTGTGAGCGTGGTGCGGTGGCCCTCATCGCGCAAGCGCAGCCATTGGTTGCCGTCCATGGTGTCTTTTTCGAAGATCAGGCGCGTGAGGAGCGTGCGGGGCATCGCCTGGGTTGCCCCCAGCCCGGTGAGCTGTTTCCGGAGAGCGTCGGTGTCGACGGCGAGGAAGGTGGCTTCGTACTCGTTCTTCACGGCTTCGATTCCTTTCAGTCGGTGGTGGGGACGGGTAGGACGGAGAGGAGGAGGCCCATACGGTGCTGGTGATCGTAGGGCTGGCCGATGTGCGGGCGCTCGGTGAATTCGCTCGTACGGAGTGCCAGGAGCGTCTGCCAGGGGGCGCCGAAGTAGCGGGCCAGTTGTTCAGGTGAGGTGTAGTGCTCGATGCTGTGATGGCGTTCGGTGACGGGCATCATGAACTCTGCACCGAACAGGCCGCCCTCGCGGATCAGGTGCTGCATGCGGCCGATGAAGTCGGCCAGGGGCCGGCGGTGGTTGGCGCTGTAGTGCCAGGAGCAGCTGGTCCACACCGCGTCACAGCTTGCACTGAGGTAATCGCCTTCGAGGAAGTCGCTCTCGACCACCACGACTCGCTCCCGTAGACGTTCGTTCTTGAGCCGGGTGATCAGCCCTAGGCTGTGTGCTGTGGTGCCGTCCGCCAGTTCGATGTCGCCTCCGTTCAGGGCGACGGGGTCACGTTCGATGGCGATGACTTGGTGCCCGGCGGCAGCGAGGGGCAGGACGAACTTTCCGTCGGATGCGCCCACTACAGCGACCACGGCGGAGGGGGTCTGCTCAGCCAGGGCCTTGGCGAACTGGGGGAAGAAGGTGAGGGTGTGTTCCCACAGGCTTTGGCTCTGCATGAAGGGATGCCTGCCTTTCGTGGCGAAGTATCGCTTTCACCACCTGCTCGGGGGACCGTTGGGTGGTGTCGACGCGGTGCATCGGGAAGCGGTCATAGGCGCGGTCAATCGCGTGGGTGTGGCTCTCGGCAAGTGCGTCCCAGTGCGTGGTGGGCTTGGCTCGCATGGCGATGCGGCGCTGGCGTTCCGCTTCGGTGCACTTCAGTCGGTAGGTGCTCGGAGAGGGGAGGTCGGGCGGTAGTACGACGTTCAGTCGTGAACCCACGCCGGAGTGGGTCGTCAGGCAGCGTGCGAAGTAGCTCTCGACCACCACGGGCGTCCCCTTTTCGAGCAGCCGCTGGATCTGTTCGACTGCGTTGAAGAGCGCGGACAGGTAGAGGCACATGCGGGCTTCAGCGTTCTGCGTCGCGTCCACGTGTCGACGTATTGCCCGGTAGGCGTCGGGGACGGTGGGGACGAGGGTCGCGTCGCAGGCCTTGGCGAGTAAGGGAGCGACGGTGGATTTACCCACTCCGCGCAGCCCCTCCAGTGCGATGAGCAGGGGCTGGTCACACATCGCTGTACACCACATCACCGACTGGGTGGACGAGCTCGTCGTGGCCGCTCGGTCGGTGGATGATGCTGCCGCGTTCCTTGTCGTACCAGAAGGCATGCGCGTCCTTGCCGACGGCCTTGCATGACATGGTCAGCGCCCCGCGGGGGTCGGTCTCGATACGGTCGATACGGTGTCCGCGCCCACCCGGCACGCACCCTGCCACCGGATGTTCAGCGAGGTCGTCGTCGGCCGTGACCACGATGTCGAGGTCGGCCTGAGCCAGCTCTTGGTGCATGCGGGTGTAGGCGGCCGGGTCGGCGACCTGAAGGTCCGGGCGGTCGGCGGCATTGCCGACAAGACGCAGGCAGTGCAGTTTGAGCTGTCGTACACCGTGGTCCTGGAGGAGGCGGGCCAACGCCAGCACATCCTCAACATTCTCGTTCGTGACGGTCATCGTCACGCCGGTCGGCACGCTGAGGCGCCGCGCTTCGTCCAGGGCCCGGATAGCGGCGGCGAAGCTGCCCGGTCGGCGGATGCGATCGTTTGCGGGTTCGAGTCCTTCGAGAGAGACGCGCAGCAGATCGATGCCGTCCGCGCAGTCCGCGAGCCGCCGATCGATCCGGTAACCGTTGGTGCAGATCTCCACGCGTAGGCCGAGCGTATGGCGGACGTGCTGAATCAGGTCCCTCAGCCGGGTGTAGAGGAACGGCTCACCGCCGAGCAGTGTGACGGCCTGGAGCCGGTACTCCCGCTGCATGAGCTCGATCAGGCTCTCTGCCTGGGCAAGGGTGTACGCGTCGCGCCAGCGCAACCGCTCCCCGTGGAAGCAGTGCGCGCAGTTGAAGTTGCAGCTGTACAGCAGCTGCAGGTAGAGCATGTCGATGCGGCTGATTCCCGCGACTTCCTTGATCACTGCGCCTCCCGGTCTGATGCGGTCGGAAAGGCCAGTGTCAGGAGCGCACGGGATGCGGGAAATCGACGCGATGCGCGGAGCGGGTCCGTGGGACGGTTCCACGCCTACCGTGGGTGTGCGGGGCGGCACTTGGTGTTTCCGGCGTCTATCCTGGCGCCGGGGGTAGCCGGCATGCCTAGACGCAAGGTCTTCCATCCATCATCTGTCCAGGGGGCGTTCTGGAGCCGGGACGATGTGCAGACCCACCTTGCCCGTCGCGACATCGGCCGACTGTTCCAGGCTTACCTGGGCGCGTTCCCGGACTGCACACAGACACAACTGGCGCTGCTCACCGAGCATGACCGCGCTGATATCTCCAACTGGGTGCGCGGGGCCCGCCAAGGCAAGGTCTCCGATATCGACGTCCTCACTCGTATCGCCGATGGCCTCAGCATGCCTGACCACGCCCGGGTGCTCCTGGGGCTTGCCCCCGCCGACCTGTTGATGGGTACCTTGCGCACCGGGTCGGCAGCGTCGGCTGCGCTGGTCGACGAAGTCACCCCTTTCACAGCACTGAGGCGGCTGGCGATCTGCGGCAGCCGGACTCCCGACTGCGACCAGGCGGCCATTGATAGCACCGTCCGTGAACTGGCCCGACTCGTACTGGCGCGCCGCCTCCCCGTCAGCCACGGACCTGTCGGTGTCGGGATCGAAGTCATGACCTACATCGCCGACCACTACCGGCCACCGGACTTCCTGCGCACCGCATGCCTCTTCGGACGCATGAACGTCGTACGCGGGGTGGACTACGTGATCGTGGCAGGAGGTGGCGATGGCACCCAACACGAGATCGACCTTGCCGGCTCGCTGGATATCCCTGTCCTCACCATCCCTGTGACCGGCGGGACTGCTCAACGCTTCCATGACCAAGCAATCCGGAACCTTGGCCTGCGTCCATGGATCAGCCATGACCAACTCAGCGTGCTCGAAACGTGTTCGAGTGCGGAAGAGTACGTTCGCTTCATCGAAATCGTCCTGACCCTTGACCCCGGAGCCGCCCCATGACTGACCTGCCCTACGTGCTCCTGTCCTGTGCCACCTCCGTCGACGGCTACATCGACGACTCCACCGAAGAGCGGCTGCTGCTGTCCAACGACGCGGACTTCGACCGAGTGGACGAGGTCCGCGCCGGCTGCGACGCAATCCTCGTCGGCGCCAACACCATCCGTCAGGACAACCCCCGCCTCCTGGTTCGCTCCCAGGCCCGTCGCGGCGAACGCACCACACAGGGGCTAGCCGAAAGTCCCGTCAAAGTCACGCTCAGCGGCTCCGGCGACCTGGACCCAGGCAGTAGGTTCTTTACCTCCGGTGACGTCGAGAAGCTGGTGTACTGCGCCAGCCCCAACCTGGGCAAGACAGCCGACCGCCTCCACGGTGTCGGTACGGTGGTCGACGGGGGAGACCCGATCGACCTGCGCCGGGTACTTACCGATCTCGGCCGCAGGGGCGTACGGCGGCTGATGGTCGAAGGCGGCGGCACCATCCATACCCAGTTCCTCGCCGCGGGCCTGGCCGACGAGATCCACCTTGTCATCGCGCCGTTCTTCGTCGGTGACGCGGCGGCGCCCCGGTTCGTCAACCACGGCAGCTTCCCCAACGGCGTCGGCAATCGCATGCGGCTGGCCGAGGTGCGGCAGATCGGCGACTGTGTGCTGGTGCGCTACCTGCTGGACACTGGGGAGCATGACTGACCCGTCCGGCCTCGACCACCGTCAATGGATGCGCGAGGCCATTGACCTCTCGCGTCACTGCCCGCCCGCAGAGACGGCCTTCTCCGTCGGCGCCATCATCGTCGGCGCCGAGGGAACGGTGCTGGCAACCGGCTACTCGCGGGAGAGCGACCCCCGCGAGCACGCCGAGGAAGCCGCCCTGCGCAAGCTCCCCACGGACGATCCGCGGCTGGCCACCGCCACGGTGTACAGCTCACTGGAACCCTGTAGCAAGCGGGCATCCCGGCCTGCCACGTGTACGCAGCTCATTCTTCGCGCGGGCATCCCCGCGGTCGTCTTCGGCTTGCGGGAGCCGCTGCTATTTGTCGACTGCGACGGCGCTGAGACCCTTCGGGCGGCAGGCGTCTCGGTCACCGAGCTGCCTGAGTTCGCCGAGCGCGTGCGAGCCATCAACCATCATCTGCTCGACGGGCCATCCACCTGACGGTCGAGTCACGCGCGGGACTGCTTCGGCCAGCCGACACAGGAGAACGCGATCCCTTGCGGGTAGAGAGACAGGGCATTCGCGGTGTAGTCCACCATCGGCTCAGGGAGGTCCCCCAATGGGAACCAGTCGAGCCGGGCACACAGATGCGGCTCGGCGTTCTCCGGCTCCCCCTTCCAGGACCTGACGCGGAAGAAGAGCTGGATGCGGGGATCATCGACGCCCGTCCAGTGATGGACCGTATGCACCAGCTCCAGGTCCTCCTCACGCAACGCGAGGCCAAGTTCTTCCCGGGCTTCGCGCACTGCGCACGCCGTGGCTGTCTCCCCCGCCTCGAGATGGCCTGCGGGAACGTGGAAGTGGCCATCGCGCCAGCCCGTGCCGGACCGCAGGCCCAACAGCACTCGATCACCACGTTGCAGCACAAGGTGGACGCCGATCACGATGCGATAGCGCCCATCCGCATAGCCGGGTCCGGCAGGGGGAGCAGCCGATGTATGGGTCATGCCTGCGTTCCTAGCACGCAGCCCCTGTCCTCCGCGTTGCCCCGCACGCAGCGAAATCGATGTCACGTCCGAGAGAAGTCGCGCGGGCGATGTCGCGGACTGTCCCCCTGACGAGACGGAGTGTCAGACCGCCGGGTTAGATTAATGGGCGATCGCGCACACTCCCGGGTATCTCACGACAGATGCACAGGAGGCGTCACGGAGGGGCATATGAGTCGGCCAATAGCACCTGGGGGTGGCATGAGCGAGTCGGTCGTGGGGTGCGGAGGAATCACGCGGTGAGTGTCCACAGCGAGCGGCTCGCGGAGGTCGTGGCCGCCACCGTGGAGGTGGCCGCCGAATCCGGGTCCGCCGGAGTCTTCACCGACGAGGTCGCCCAGGCGCTGGCCGCCGTCGTCGGCAAGGTGGCGGACAGGGCCGTCGACGCCGCTGAGCTCAGTGGGTTTGTCAGTGGGTGGCAGGAGGCCATCGAGGCGGTGGGGGAGGACGCCTCGGCAGGTGCTCAGGTGGTGCGGATGGCCTCGTGGGGCTCTATGAGCGGGGGCGGCTCCTCCGGTGGGAACTCCGGTGGCAGCTCCAGCGGGAACGATTCTTCGCCGCCCCGGGTCCGTTAGGGGCCGGCCCGGAGTACGTAACGGAGTACGTAAGGAGCGCCCCGCAGCCTTCGTGGCTGCGGGGCGCTCCTTTTATATAGAGGCCCTGCGTATATAGGGGACAGGGATCACGCCCGCGCGCGGCGCTCGTGCGCCCTGCGCGTCGCGCGCTCCGCCGCGAAGACGTCCTCCAGGCGGAACAGGTGCGTGCGGCCCCGGCGGCCCGCCGGGGTCAGGTGTTGGAGCTGGACCCACTTGCGGATGGTGTCCGGCACCACCGCCGCCTCTTCCGCCGCCATCGCCGTCGTCACCAGAGCGGACGCCGGTACGTACATGGGTGCTGTCGTCATCGGGAACCCTCCGTGTTCGTGTCCTCGTCCTCGGCGCTGTCCTGGGCGGCTGTCAGCTCCGCCAGGTCGCCGTCCGTCGCCTCCGCGAGCTGTCGCCACTCCGCGCGGACCCAGGAGTGCCGGTGGCGGGTGTCCGTGCGGCAGGTGCAGGCCGGGTCGGCGCAGCGGCAGCCCGGGTTGACGCACAGGACCGTCTCGCGGTGCGGGAAGACGCGCAGCGAGACGGAGTCGCAGTGCAGGCAGCGGCCGCTGACGCGGACCGGGGTCTCGGCGTCGCCCAGGGCCAGGGAGCAGCGGCGGGCCATGCGGCGGGCCTCGCCCCGCACGTGTTCGGCGAGGACCGGCTGGGCCGAGACGCGGTCCAGCAGGCCCAGCAGCCGGGTCAGTCGCTGTTCCACCGTGCCGCGCTGCGGGCGCGGGACGCGCAGCTTCTCGCAGACCGCTTCCTCCAGCTCCACCACTCCGTCGGTGATGTCGCGGATGGTGTCCGAGATGAACAGGCGGATGGGGGCGCCGGGGGCCGTCGGCCTCCCGCCGCGGCCGCCACCACCGGTGAGGGAGGGGCCGGAGGTGCGGCTGGGGGCGAGCTCCTGGCCCAGCTCGGGGAACTGCCGGAGCAGGATGCCCAGCCATACCCCCGCCGGATCGGGCCGGTCGGATCGATTGGGCCGGTCGGGTCGATTCGGCTGGGTGGGCGGATTGGGCTGGGTGGGCCGGTTGGGCTGACGAGGCTGGTCGGGCAGGGATGCGCGGTCGGGCAGGGCGGCGGCGCGGGCGGAGCGGTCTGGGCTGTCGGGCATGGCTGCTCCTACGGGTAGTCCGGGTGGTCGACGGCGAGGTCCGGCTCCGGGGCCAGGTCCGGGTCCAGGTCCGCCGGGATCCTCACTTCTCTGCCGTTGCGCCACAGGCGCCCCCCGCTCACCCCGTCGAACCAGCTCTCCGCCGGGGCGACGGTCTCCAGGCAACGGCGGCGTACGGGGCAGATGGCGCAGGCGCGCAGGGCAGGGAGGGCGGGTTTGGGGCGGCGGGCGAAGACCGTCTCGTCCGGGAGGCCGGCGCAGGCGGCGTGGGTGCGCCAGTCGGTCGGGCGGGCGGCGGCGGGGTAGGCGTCCCCGTGGAAGGTCGTGTGGACGAGCGCGGATGCGGGCATGGCAGGTGGTCCCCCTCAGGGCATGGAGGGGTTGCGGAGGCCCCTGTGACCCTTGTTGCGGTTACGCAATCAACGTTACCGAGCTTGCGTGCGAGAGCGCAACAAACGATCAGGGTGTGCTGCTTGCCACGGCTTCGGAGGGGCATTTACTAGTCAACTGGCCAGAAAAGTGCACTGCGGGGTAGCGGGTTGCGCGCTCGCACCGCATTCTGGTTATTGCGCGCGCGATCGGACGGTAGGGTCTGTTGTTGCGGAGGGAGAGCGTGTTATGGGCGAAAAAGGCTCGGATATGGAGCGTTTCGCGAGCTGGGTCGAGGGTCTGATGCGTGAGCGCGGATACGACATCGACAGCCCGCGGGGCGGCGGCAGGTCCCGGCTGGCGGAGGACGCCGGCGTGCACCGGGCCGCGGTGACGCGGCTGCTGCAGCGGCAGAGCCTGCCGGACCTGGAGACGATGCGCGCGCTGGCGCGCGTGCTCGGCGTGGGGCTGCGCGACATGCTGATCGAGTCCGGCAGGGTGACGGCGGACGACCTGCCGCTGCCCGGCGCCGGCCGGAGCGGCGCGGCGGTCTCGGGCCCCGGCGCCGGACGGGTGACGCCCGCCGAGGCGGCCGACCTGCTCGGCATCCCCGACAGTCACCGGCGACAGTTCGTCGAGATGACCGAAATGATCATCGCGGTGGGCGGGGTCCGCCCGGCCGACGCACGCGGTGGCGTTCAGCGGGGCGTTTCCGCCGGCCGCTGAGCGTCGTCGCTGAGTGTTGTCGCTGAGCGTCGAACCCGGTCAGCCGCGTCGGCCGCGTCGGTCGCCTTGGCTGCGTCGGCCGGGTCAGTCGGATCGGCCACCCCGTCGGCCGCGCCAGCCGGATCGGTCATGTCGGCCATGCTGGCCACGTCGGCCACGCTGGCCACGTTGCCCACGCTGGCCACGTCGACCGCGTCGGCCCGGCTCGGCCGCGTCAGCCGTTGGGCGTAGTCGTTTGTCACGATTGGCTGATTCAGGGTGATTCGCCCCGCCGTGTGGCGCCGCCTCGCGTGACCATCCCCGTGTGTCACCCGTGGCGTCACCCGCGTAGCCGCGCATCACATCACCCCACTGGCGTCACCCCCGCCGTCACCCGTGGGCGCCGACGCCGCCCGGCGCGCACCGCTGTGAGTCGTGTCGCGTGCCCGCCCGGCCGACGCGGTCCCCGGACCGCCGTCCGGGCGTCGCGCGGCCCCGGAGCGGACCCGGGGCGTCCGGTTGCGGGCGGCCGGGAGTCGGCCGGGACCCTTGGGGCGCCTGGGCGGCAGCGGTACGGTGAGGTGCGGAGGACCGGAGCCGCGCGGGCTCCCTGATCGGCGACATACGCCGCACATCAGGGTGTCCTCCGCGTGTGCATTTGTTTTGACCGCAGCCCATGCGGTAGGTACGCTCTGACCTTGTGCCTGGGGTGTCCCTGGGCTCTCGTGCGTGCCTTTTGACCGTACGAGGGGCCCAGACCGTTAGCGGTCAGAGACGCCGAAATCTGCACCATCCCGCCGGGCGGCGGGGGTCTGCAGCCTTCGACACACCCGACCGCGTGGGTCGGCGAAGTTCCAGGTTAGTTTTATCGTGATCGGCACACAGAAACCGGAGAAACGGTGCCTACGATCCAGCAGCTGGTCCGAAAGGGCCGGCAGGACAAGGTCGAGAAGAACAAGACGCCCGCACTCGAGGGTTCGCCCCAGCGTCGCGGCGTCTGCACGCGCGTGTTCACGACCACCCCGAAGAAGCCGAACTCGGCGCTCCGTAAGGTCGCGCGTGTGCGTCTGACCAGCGGCATCGAGGTCACCGCTTACATTCCGGGTGAGGGCCACAACCTCCAGGAGCACTCCATCGTGCTCGTGCGTGGCGGTCGTGTGAAGGACCTGCCGGGCGTTCGCTACAAGATCATCCGTGGCTCGCTCGACACCCAGGGCGTCAAGAACCGCAAGCAGGCTCGCAGCCGCTACGGCGCCAAGAAGGAGAAGTAAGAATGCCTCGTAAGGGCCCCGCCCCGAAGCGCCCGGTCATCATCGACCCGGTCTACAGCTCTCCTCTTGTCACCTCGCTGATCAACAAGATCCTGTTGAACGGCAAGCGTTCCACCGCCGAGCGCATTGTGTACGGCGCCATGGAAGGCCTGCGCGAGAAGACCGGCAACGACCCGGTCATCACCCTCAAGCGCGCGCTTGAGAACGTGAAGCCGGCCCTCGAGGTCAAGTCCCGCCGTGTCGGTGGCGCCACCTACCAGGTGCCGGTCGAGGTCCGCCCGGGCCGCGCCTCCACCCTGGCGCTGCGCTGGCTCGTCGGTTACTCCCGCGCCCGTCGCGAGAAGACCATGACCGAGCGCCTCATGAACGAGCTCCTGGACGCCTCCAACGGTCTCGGCGCTTCGGTCAAGAAGCGTGAGGACACGCACAAGATGGCCGAGTCCAACAAGGCCTTCGCGCACTACCGCTGGTAGTCGCTACCCACATCGAGACCGAGAGAAGACTGAGCCATATGGCCACCACTTCGCTTGACCTGGCCAAGGTCCGCAACATCGGGATCATGGCCCACATCGACGCGGGCAAGACGACCACCACCGAGCGGATCCTGTTCTACACCGGTGTCTCGTACAAGATCGGTGAAGTCCACGACGGCGCTGCCACGATGGACTGGATGGAGCAGGAGCAGGAGCGCGGCATCACGATCACGTCTGCCGCGACGACCTGCCACTGGCCGCTGAACGACGTCGACCACACGATCAACATCATCGACACGCCGGGCCACGTCGACTTCACCGTCGAGGTGGAGCGTTCGCTGCGCGTCCTCGACGGTGCCGTGACGGTGTTCGACGGCGTCGCCGGTGTTGAGCCGCAGTCCGAGACCGTTTGGCGTCAGGCGGACCGCTACGGCGTGCCGCGTATCTGCTTCGTCAACAAGCTCGACCGCACCGGCGCCGAGTTCCACCGCTGCGTCGACATGATCGTCGACCGCCTCGGTGCGGTGCCGCTGGTCATGCAGCTGCCGATCGGTGCCGAAGCCGACTTCAAGGGCGTGGTCGACCTCGTCCAGATGAAGGCTCTGGTCTGGTCCGCCGAGGCCGCCAAGGGCGAGATGTACGACGTCGTCGACATCCCGGCCACGCACACCGAGGCCGCCGAGGAATGGCGCGGCAAGCTCCTCGAGGGTGTCGCCGAGCACGACGACGCCATGATGGAGCTCTTCCTCGAGGGCCAGGAGCCCACCGAGGAGCAGCTGATGGCGGCCATCCGCCGCATCACGCTGGCCTCGCGTGGCAGCGCCGACTCCGTCACCGTCACCCCGGTGTTCTGTGGCACCGCGTTCAAGAACAAGGGCGTCCAGCCCCTGCTCGACGCGGTCGTGCGCTACCTGCCGTCGCCGCTCGACATCGAGGCTGTTGAGGGCCACGCCGTCAACAACCCCGACGAGGTCGTGAAGCGCAAGCCTTCCGACGACGAGCCGTTCGCCGGTCTTGCCTTCAAGATCATGAGCGACCCGCACCTCGGCAAGCTCACCTTCGTCCGGGTTTACTCGGGCCGCATGGAGACCGGCACCCAGGTGCAGAACTCCGTGAAGGGCAAGAAGGAGCGCATCGGCAAGATCTACCGCATGCACGCGAACAAGCGTGAGGAGATCGAGTCGGTGGGTGCCGGTGACATCGTCGCCGTCATGGGTCTGAAGCAGACCACCACCGGTGAGACCCTCTGTGACGCGGGCAAGCCGGTCATCCTCGAGTCCATGGACTTCCCGGCCCCGGTGATCCAGGTCGCCATCGAGCCGAAGTCCAAGGGCGACCAGGAGAAGCTGGGTGTCGCCATCCAGCGTCTCGCCGAGGAGGACCCGTCCTTCCAGGTCCACACGGACGAGGAGACGGGCCAGACCATCATCGCGGGTATGGGCGAGCTGCACCTCGACGTGCTGGTCGACCGTATGCGCCGTGAGTTCCGCGTCGAGGCGAACGTCGGCAAGCCGCAGGTCGCGTACCGCGAGACGATCCGCAAGGCCGTCGAGCGTATCGACTACACGCACAAGAAGCAGACTGGTGGTTCCGGCCAGTTCGCGAAGGTGCAGATGGCCATCGAGCCCCTCGAGGGCGACGGCTACGAGTTCGAGAACAAGGTCACCGGTGGCCGTATCCCGCGGGAGTACATCCCGTCCGTGGACGCGGGTTGCCAGGAGGCCATGGAGTTCGGCGTGCTGGCCGGCTACCCGCTGACCGGTGTCAAGGTGACGCTGCTCGACGGTGCCTACCACGACGTCGACTCGTCCGAACTCGCCTTCAAGATCGCCGGTTCCATGGCGTTCAAGGAGGGTGCTCGCAAGGCGTCCCCGGCTCTTCTCGAGCCGATGATGTCGGTCGAGGTCACCACCCCCGAGGACTACATGGGTGACGTCATCGGTGACATCAACTCCCGCCGTGGCCAGATCCAGGCCATGGAGGACCGTCACGGCGCCAAGCTCGTCAAGGGCCTGGTTCCGCTGTCGGAGATGTTCGGCTACGTCGGAGACCTCCGCAGCAAGACCTCGGGTCGCGCAAGCTACTCGATGCAGTTCGACTCCTACGCCGAGGTTCCGCGGAACGTCGCCGAGGAGATCATCGCGAAGGCCAAGGGCGAGTAACTCCGCGTCTTCGCACGCGAAGCCCACGCTTTAGGCTTTACACCGACTGTCGGGGCATACCGCAGCAATCCGCGAGGAACGCGGCGGATGCCCCGGCGGACGGCACCCCAGCAAAGATCACCTGGCGCCGTTGAAGTAAGGCGTACAGAACCACTCCGTAGGAGGAACAGTGGCGAAGGCGAAGTTCGAGCGGACTAAGCCGCACGTCAACATCGGCACCATCGGTCACGTCGACCACGGTAAGACGACTCTTACCGCGGCGATCACCAAGGTGCTGCACGACGCGTACCCGGACCTGAACCCCTTCACGCCGTTCGACGAGATCGACAAGGCGCCGGAAGAGCGTCAGCGCGGTATCACGATCTCGATCGCTCACGTTGAGTACCAGACCGAGTCGCGTCACTACGCCCACGTCGACTGCCCGGGTCACGCGGACTACATCAAGAACATGATCACCGGTGCCGCCCAGATGGACGGCGCGATCCTCGTGGTCGCCGCGACCGACGGTCCGATGCCGCAGACCAAGGAGCACGTGCTCCTGGCCCGCCAGTCCGGCGTTCCGTACATCGTTGTCGCCCTGAACAAGGCCGACATGGTGGACGACGAGGAGATCATGGAGCTCGTCGAGCTCGAGGTCCGTGAGCTCCTCTCCGAGTACGAGTTCGACGGCGACAACTGCCCCGTCGTCCAGGTCTCGGCTCTCAAGGCGCTCGAGGGCGACAAGGAGTGGGGCGAGAAGCTCCTCGGCCTCATGAAGGCCGTGGACGAGAACATCCCGCAGCCCGAGCGTGACGTCGACAAGCCGTTCCTGATGCCGATCGAGGACGTCTTCACGATCACCGGTCGTGGCACCGTCGTCACCGGTCGTATCGAGCGCGGTGTCCTCAAGGTCAACGAGACCGTCGACATCATCGGCATCAAGACCGAGAAGACCACCACCACGGTCACCGGTATCGAGATGTTCCGCAAGCTGCTCGACGAGGGCCAGGCCGGTGAGAACGTCGGTCTGCTCCTCCGTGGCATCAAGCGCGAGGACGTCGAGCGCGGCCAGTGCATCATCAAGCCCGGTACGGTCACGCCGCACACCGAGTTCGAGGCCACGGCGTACATCCTGTCGAAGGACGAGGGTGGCCGTCACACCCCGTTCTTCAACAACTACCGTCCGCAGTTCTACTTCCGTACGACTGACGTGACCGGTGTTGTGACCCTCAAGGAGGGCACGGAGATGGTCATGCCCGGCGACAACGCCGAGATGACCGTCAACCTGATCCAGCCTGTCGCGATGGAGGAGGGCCTGCGCTTCACCATCCGTGAGGGTGGCCGCACCGTCGGCGCCGGCCAGGTCGTCAAGATCAACAAGTAACAACCCGGCCTCCGGGCCGATTGTTGCCGAAGGATCTGGGCGGGCCCCGCACATCATTTCGATGTGCGGGGCCCGCCTTTTTCGCGTCCGGGCTTTGCTTTTGTATCGGGGCTCGGGGCTCTGGCAAGGTGGCGCCGACGTGGGCCGGGGCCGACCGGCTGCGGGATTGGACTGACGCCTTGGCCATCCGGAGCGAGGACGACGAGCTGTGGATCCGGCGTTTCCGTCCCACGCCGGACAGCACGGCCCACAGCGCCGTGTCTCTCGTGTGCTTCCCGCACGCGGGCGGGTCGGCGAGCGCGTACTTCGCCTTCTCGGAGGCGCTCTCCCCCTCGGTCGAGGTGCTGGCCGTGCAGTACCCCGGCCGGCAGGACCGCCGCTGGGAGGCGCCGGGCCGCACCGTCGCCGAGCTGGCGGACGCGGTGACGGACGCGCTCGCGGCCCGGCCCGACCGGCCGGTGGCGCTGTTCGGGCACAGCATGGGGGGTGCGATCGCGTTCGAGGTGGCGCGCCGCCTGGAGGCTCGCGGCCGGGCCCCCGTCGCCCTCTTCGTCTCCGGCCGCCGGGCCCCCTCCAGGCACCGTGAGGCCCCCGGCGCCGAGCCGCCCACGGACGAGGCGATCGTGGCGGAACTGAAGCGGCTCGGCGGCACGGACGCGGCCGTCCTGGCGGACGCCGCGCTGATGCGGATGCTGCTGCCGGTGGTGCGGGCCGACTACCGGGTGGCGGGCTCCTACCGGGGCGAGCCCGGCGCGGCCGTCGGCTGCCCGCTGACCGTGCTGGTCGGCGACCGCGACCCGGAGACCACGATCGAGGAGGCCGGGGCCTGGGAGGCGCACACCACCGGCGAGTTCGGGATGCGGGTCTGCCCGGGCGGGCACTTCTTCATCGAGTCGAACCGGCCCGAGGTCATCGACGTGATCGCGGACGTGCTCCTGCCGCGCGGCAACGCCTGACTCCTCCCCTTTCCCTTCCATCCCAACGAGCGACGTGCCCTCGCGGCCCGGCCCCCGAACGAGCGTGACGACGCCTTCCTCCGGGGCCGGAGAGGCCTGCGGGCGCCGGAATCAGGGGTTTTGCTGGGTGCGTTCTCTGGTCGAATGCAACCGGGGGAGGCTCGGCGTGTCGTGTTCCCCCACGGACGTGGTGAACAGGATTTCAAGGGGGAAATCGTGGGTTCCAGGAGTGCGCGCCCCGCGTCGGCGCAACCGGCTGTGGGCGGGATATCCAAGCGCCGGTCGTGCGGCGAACTCGCCCTGTCGCGGCGGGAGTTACTCGGTGATGGTGCCGGGCTGCCGGAGGCCGCTTCGTGCCTTGCCGAGTTCACGTACACCGCCACCTGGCGGCCCGCGCCCCTGACAGCCACGGAAGACGCCACCCCGGCGGGCCCGGTGCTGATCCTGCACACCGCCACCGGGCGCCCCCTGGCGGACGCGCTCGCCGGGCGGCACCGCGCCGACGACGTCGTCCACGTCGAACTGGGCACGGTCACCCGGCAGTCGGCCCCCGGCCGCTGGGAGCTCGACGCCACCGCCCCCGAGGTGCCGGCCGCCCTGCGCGACACGCTCCCGAGACCGCGCACCGTCTACTTCCTCGGCGGGCTGCTCGACGCCGCCGAGGACGGCCCGGCGGAGCTGGACCGGGCCGAGGAGAGCGGTGTACGGGCACTGTTCCGCTGCGCCAAGCACCTCGTGATCCCCACGGCCGCCACGCGGCGGACCGACTGGAAGATCGTCACCAACGACGCCTGGCCGGTCGCGGGCGGCCGGGTCGCGAACCCGTACGCGGCGGCCCTGGCCGGCATGGCCCGGGTGCTGGAGAACGAGCACCGGCACTGGAACGTCCCCGTCGTCGACCTCGGCCTCGACGGCCGCCTCCCCGGACCCGGCAGCCCCCTCCGGCACGAACTCGCCGCCCTCGTCACCGCCGAACCGGCCGAACGCGGCGTCCGCGTCGCCCACCGCGACGGCGTCCGCTACCGGCAGGCGCTGCGCCCGGTCACCCTCCCGCCCGCCGACGCCACCGCGATCCGCACCGGCGGCACATACGCCGTCGTCGGCGGCGCGGGCGGCATCGGCCTGGAGATGGCCCGCTTCCTGGCCGGCGACCACGGCGCGCGGGTAGCCCTGATCGGCCGCTCCCCGCTGGACGAGGACCGGCGCCGCCGGATCACCGACGCCGACCCCGACGGCTCCCGGCTGCTGTACGTACGGGCCGACGCCTCGGACGAGGACGGCCTACGGGCCGGGCTCGCCCGGATCCACGAGCGGTTCGGGCCCGTGCGCGGCGTGTTCCACTCGGCGCTGGACCACACCGCCGGCCTGGTCCGTCACCTCGACGACAGCGCGCTGCGCGCCGGCCTCGCCGCGAAGACCGGGGTCAGCGTCGCGCTCGCCTCCGTCTTCCGCGCCGAACCGTTGGACTTCCTGCTGTTCTTCTCCTCCGCGCAGTCCTTCCTCGGTGACCCCGGACTGGCCGGTTACGCCGCCGGATCGACGTTCCAGGACGCCTACGCGCACGCCCTGGACCAGCGGCTGCCGTTCCCCGTGCGCAGCATCAATTGGGGCTACTGGGGCACGGTCGGCGCCGTCGCGGGCGAGGGCTATCGCGAGTGGCTGACCCGTCAGGGCTTCCGTTCCATCTCGCCGCGCGAAGGCTGGGACACCGTCCTGCGCACCCTGGCGGGGCCGGAGTCGCAGGTGCTCGCCCTGCCCGCCGAGGATGTTCTTTTGAAGCGGCTGGGTCTGGGTGGTGAGCTACGGGCCGCGTACGCGTGGCCGTGGTCGCGCCTTGAGTAACACCACGGATGCCCTGGACGGGCTGAAGTGCACCGTGCTGGTCCGCCACACCGACCCGGTGATGCGGGACCACAAGGCGCACGGCACGAGCGTCCTGCCCGGGGTGACGTTCCTCGACCTGATCCACCGGATCCTGCGCTCCCGTGGTGTGGACACCGAGGCAGTCGAACTGCGGCGGGTGCTGTTCCGGCGGGCGGTGGCGGCGAGCGAGGAGTTCGACACCGGGCTGGAGTTCACCTTCACCGCCGACGTGGGCCGCCACCGGATCGTCGTACGCGGGGTGCCGCTTCCGCGCGCCGGTGGCCAGGGTGAGGCCGCCACCGTGCTGGAGGCCGAGCTGTACGCGGTCGAGCCCTTCCCCCGGCACACCGTCGACCTTGCCGCGCTGCGCGCCCGCGCCACTCACACGGTCGACATGGCGGAGCCGTACCGGGTGGCGCGCGGCGCCGGGCTCGTGCACGGCCCGTTCATGCGGGGCCTCGGCACGCTGCACGTAGCCCGCGACGAACTGCTCGCGGAGCTGTCGATCGGCCCGTCCGCCCGGGAGTACCTCGGCTGCTTCCCCCTGCACCCGGCCTGCCTGGACTCCGCCACGATGCTGCCCGCGTGGTTCGCCGACCACGTCACCCGCCGTCGGTCCGGGGAGGCGGCTTGGGAGGAGCGCGGGCCGTACGTCCCGATCCGCATCGAGTCCTTCCGCGCCCGTGAGCCCGTCGACGCGGACAGCCGAGTGCATGTGCGGTTGCCTTTCCGTGGTCCGGATCCCGACGGCCTCGATCCCTGCGATCTGGATTTCTACGACGCGGACGGTGTGCGGCGGATGTGGCTGCACGGGCTCACGTCGCAGCGGGTCCGTTCCGCGGAGAAGTGCTCGGACGCGCTCGATGCGCGGCTGACGGGCGTCCTGCGGGAGCTGCTCGGCGTGGGCGCCGCAGGGGTGACCGGGACCGAGACGTTCGCCGAACTGGGCATGGACTACCCGGCCATGGCCGCGTTCGCGCGGCGGGCGGCGAAGGAGCTGGGGGCCGAGCCATCTCCCTCTTTCCTCCGCTCCTTCCTTGACGGCGGGGCGACACCGGCCTCGCTGGCCACCCGGCTGTCCGGGCGGATGCCCGCCGTGACGGCTGCCGCCGCCGTCCCCCTCACCAGGGCGCCCGCCGAGGAGCACCCTCTGCTCGGGACGGCCGTCGAACTGCCCGAAGGGCACCTCTTCACGTCACGGCTGTCTCTGGCAGACCACCCGTGGCTCGCCGATCACGTGATCGGCGGTTCGGTGCTGCTGCCCGGTACCGCCTTCGTGGACCTCACCTCGCACATCGCCCACCGCACGGGTGTGCCTGTGGTCGAGGAACTGACCCTGTCCGCTCCCCTCGCCCTGCCCGGGCCGCACGCGGCCGCCGCCCTGCGTGTTTCGGTGGACACCGCCGACGTCACGGGCCGACGGGCCATCGCCGTCCACTCGCGGCCGGAGGGCGCCCCGGAAGGTGCGCCGTGGACGCGGCACGCCACCGGTGTGCTCGCCGCCGCCGAGCGGGAACCGGCCGCCGCACGGCCTTCCCCCGGCCACGCGGTATGGCCACCCGCCGGAGCCCGGGCGGTGCCGGTCGCGGGGACGTACGAGCGGCTGGCCCGGGCGGGGCTGGGCTACGGCCCGTCGTTCCAGGGCCTGCGGGCCGTGTGGCGGCAGGGCCGGGACGTGTACGCCGAGGTCGCGTTGCCCGGTCTCGCGGACGTCGGCAGGAGCGGGGGATTCGGGGTGCACCCGGCGCTGTTGGACGCCGCGCTGCACGCGATCGCCTTCGGGGACTTCCTCACGACGCCCGGCACGCCGTACGTTCCGTTCGCGTGGAGCGGGGTTCGGCTGCGGGCGGCTCCCGGCGCCTTGGGGTTGCGGGTACGGGTGTCCCCGGCGGGGACCGATGCCGTGTCCCTGGAGGCGACGGACGTCACGGGCGCGCCCGTGGTCACCGTCGCGTCCCTGGCCCTGCGCCCGCTGTCCGCGAGCGCGGGCGCGTTCGTGGGCGGCGGCTCGCTGTTCCAGGTCGACTGGGTGGAACTGCCCGCCGCTGCCGCCGGTACGGCCGTGCGGCGCTGTGCGGTCCTCGGCGATTCCCCGCCAGTGGCCGCCGCGCTGTCGGCGGCGGGCGTGCGCGTCGTGACCGCCACCGATCCGGCCGCGCTCGCGGCTTCGGGGACGGTCCCGGAGCTGGTGTTCGTCCCGTGCGCCGCGACGACGACGCCCGGCGGGGAAGCGGCCCGCGCGGCGGTGCGATGGGCACTGGCGCTCGCCCGGGCATGGACGGCCGACGACCGCTTCGCGGCGTCCCGGCTGGTGTTCCTGACCCGGGGCGCGATGGCGGTCACCAAGGGGGACCGGGTGGACGACCTGGGGCACGCGGCGGTCTGGGGCCTGCTGCGCTCGGCCCAGTCGGAGCACCCGCACCGCTTAGCCCTCGCGGACGTGGAGGGCGACATGACCACGGCCACCGCCTGCGCCCTGCTCTCCGCCCTCACCTCGGACGAACCCCAACTGGCCGTGCGCGCGGGCGTCGTCCACGTGCCGCGTTTGGCCCATTGGGCCTCGGACGGGACGGCGGTGGGGGAGTGGGGCGTCGCGGATGGTGCCTTGCACCCGGGGCCGGGAGCGGCCGTCACCGGGCCCGAGGCGAGCCACCACCCGTCGCCGGGCACGCCGCACCGGGCCGCGCTCGGCAACGCCGTGACCGGCGTGGCGGACGTGAAGCCCCCGAGGCCGGGTGCGGGTGTCTCCGGGCTCGGCCCGGGGGGTGCGCCGTCGGTCGGGCGCGAAGTCCTCGCGCCGGACGGGTCGGCCGTGGCCGGCAGCGCTGTCCCGTCGGTCGCGGGCGGCTTCCCCGGCGCGCCGCGCCCGGTCGCGGGGGACGTGACGGCCGCCGGGGCGGTCGCGGGTGGCCCCGGGCCGGTCCCGGAGGGCGCGTTGATGGCCGGGCGTGGGGCCCTCACGGCTGGGGTGCCCGTCGCTGTCGGCGGCGCCGTGGCGGGTGTGGCACCCGCCGGGCGCCCGGGGTCGGGTTCCGTCGACGCGTTCGCCGTCGGCGGGGTGAAGGCTTCGAACACCGGCTGGGCCGGACCCGGCACCGTGCTGGTCACCGGCGCGTCCGGCGCGCTCGGCGGGCTCGTCGCCCGGCATCTGGTGGCCGAACACGGCGTACGCGACCTGCTGTTGCTCAGCCGTCGTGGATCGCGGGCGCCCGGGGCCGGGGCGCTCACGGCCGAGCTGGCCGAATTCGGCGCGCATGTCACCACCGTGGCGTGCGACGTCGCCGACCGGGAGGCGCTGGCCGGTGCCCTCGCCCGCGTCCCGGCCGGGCGCCCGTTGACCGCCGTCGTGCACGCCGCCGGTGTGCTCGACGACGGTGTGCTGGGCGAGCTGACCCCCGCCCGTCTGGACGCCGTGCTGCGGCCGAAGACGGACGCGGCGTGGAACCTGCACGAGCTGACCCGCCACCTGGACCTGTCCGCCTTCGTGCTGTTCTCCTCCGTCGCGGGCGTCATCGGCGGCCCGGGGCAGGCCAACTACGCCGCCGCCAACACCTTCCTGGACGCGCTGGCCCACCACCGCCGCGCCCGGGGCCTGGCCGGGCTCTCGCTTTCCTGGGGGCTGTGGGAAAGCGCCGACGGCACGGCGGCCGGCATGGGCGGCGCGCTCGACGGAGCCGGTCGCCGTCGCCTCGGCCGTACGGGCGTCACCGCGCTCTCGGCCCGCGACGGCCTGCGGCTCCTCGACGCGGCGGTCGCGTCCGGCCGGGCGCACCTCGTGCCGGTCGCCTTCGACCCGTCCGCGAGCGAGGGGCCCGTGCCGCCGCTGCTGCGCGGCCTGGTCCGGGAGCCCGCCCCCGCCCCCCTCACGTCCCTGCCCGGGTCCGGGCTCCGCGAGCGGCTGACGCGGTGCGTGCGGGCCCAGGTCGCCGGCGTGCTCGGCTACGCGGACACCGGTGCGGTCGCGTCGGACCGGCCGTTCGTCGAGCTGGGCTTCGACTCGCTCACCTCGGTGGAGTTCCGCAACCGGCTGGAGGGCGCACTGGGCGGCGACTGCCCGCGCCTTTCGGCCACGCTGACCTTCGACCACCCCACCCCCGACGCGCTGGTGGAGTACTTGTGCGGCGAGCTCGGGAGCGGGGCAACGGTGCCGGACGCCGCCGAGTCGGGCTGGGAGACCGCCGAGCCCGGCCGGGAGCCCATCGCCATCGTCGGCATGGCGTGCCGCTACCCCGGAGGCGTCGCCACGCCCGACGACCTCTGGCGGCTCGTCGCCACCGGCACCGACGCCGTCACCGGCTTCCCCGAGGACCGGGGCTGGGACATCGACGCGCTGTACGGACCGGAAGCCGGGAGCGGCCCGGGCCCCGGGAGCGAGGGCGTCATCCCCACCCGCGAGGGCGGGTTCCTGCACGACGCGGCCGGGTTCGACGCCGGGTTCTTCGCCATGTCGCCGCGCGAGGCCCGCGCCACCGACCCGCAGCAGCGGCTCTTCCTGGAGACCGCCTGGGAGGCCGTCGAACGCGCGGGCATCGACCCGCACACCCTGCGCGGCAGCCGCACCGGCGTCTACGCGGGCGTGATGTACCACGACTACCCCGGCGCCGGCGCGGCCGGCAGCGTCGTCTCCGGCCGGGTCTCGTACGCCCTGGGCCTTGCGGGCCCGGCCCTCACCGTGGACACGGCGTGCTCGTCGTCGCTGGTGGCGCTGCACCTGGCCGTGCAGGCGCTGCGCCGCGGCGAGTGCGCGCTCGCGCTGGCGGGCGGGGTCACGGTCATGGCGACGCCGGACACGTTCGTCGCGTTCGGCAGGCAGCGGGGGCTCGCGGCGGACGGGCGCTGCAAGCCCTTCGCGGCCGCGGCCGACGGCACGGGCTGGGCCGAGGGCGTCGGGGTGCTCCTCGTCGAGCGGCTCTTTGACGCGCGCCGCAACGGCCACCGGGTCCTCGCGGTCGTCCGCGGCAGCGCGGTCAACCAGGACGGCGCGAGCAACGGTCTGACCGCGCCCAGCGGCCCGTCCCAGCAGCGCGTCATCCGCGACGCGCTGGCCGACGCGGGCCTGTCGGCCGACCGGGTCGACGCGGTCGAGGCGCACGGCACCGGCACCCGGCTCGGTGACCCGATCGAGGCACAGGCCCTGCTGGCGACCTACGGACAAGGCCGGGCGCCGGGGCGGCCGTTGTGGCTCGGGTCGGTCAAGTCGAACCTCGGCCACAGCCAGGCGGCCGCCGGGGTCGCGGGCGTCATCAAGACAGTCATGGCCCTGCGCAACGGGCTGCTGCCGCGCACCCTGCACGTCGACGAGCCCACCCCGCACGTCGACTGGTCGGCGGGCGACGTACGGCTGCTGACGGAACCCGTGCCGTGGCCGGGCACGGCCTCTCAGGTGCGGCGGGCCGCCGTCTCGGCGTTCGGGCTGAGCGGCACGAACGCCCACGTGATCCTCGAAGAGGCGGAAGAGGAGGCGGAAGAGGAGCCGGAGGGGGAACCGGCGTCGGACATCCGGCCCGGACCCCTGCCCTGGGTCCTCTCCGCCCGTACCCGCGAGGCCCTCCGCGACCAGGCCGCCCGGCTGCGCGCCTGGGCCCGGGACCGCCCCGCGCTGCGCCCGCTCGATGTGGCGTACGCGCTGGCGACGACCCGTTCCGTCTTCGAGTACCGGGCGGTGGTGCTGGGGTCCGGCCGCGAGGAACTGCTGGCCGGGCTGGACGCATTGGCAACGGGGGCGGCAGGCGCCGGGGCCGTCATCGGCACGGCCGTGCCGGACACCCCCCTGACCGCGCTCGCGCGGGCGCACGTCGATGGCGGCCCGGCCCCGGACCGGTCCGCCGCCTTCGCCGGTACGGGCGCGCGGACGGTGGAACTGCCCACGTACGCCTTCCAGCGCGAGCGGTACTGGGCCACGCATCCGGCCCCCGGCACCGACGCCGCCCACCCCCTGCTGGGCGCGGCCGTCACGCTCGCCGAGACCGGCGGGCTACTGCTGACCGGCAGCGTCTCGCCGCGCACCCACCCCTGGCTCGCCGACCACACCGTGGACGGCACGGTCCTGCTGCCCGGCACGGCCTTCGCCGAACTGGCCCTCCGGGCCGGGGGCGAGGCGGGCTGCGACGTCCTGGAGGAACTGACGCTCCGGACCCCGCTGGCCCTCCCCACCGGCGGCGGGGTGCGGCTCCAGGTGACGGTCGGCGAACCCGACGCGGACGGCCGCCGCCCGCTGGCCGTGCACTCCCAGGCGGAGGACGCGGGCGATCCGGGTGGCTGGGTCCGGCACGCCACCGGAATGCTCGCCGTCGGCGTCCCGACGGCCCCGCCCGCGGTGGGGGAGTGGCCGCCGCGGGGCGCGGAGGCCCTGCGCCCCGAGGACGTCTACGCCGCCATGTCCGCGGCCGGCCTGGAGTACGGGCCGGTGTTCCGCGGCGTACGGGCCGTGTGGCGGCACGGCGCCGACCTGCTCGCGGAGGTCGCCCTGCCGTCCGGCACGGAACCGGACGCCACCGCGTACCGCCTGCACCCGGCTCTGCTCGACGCCGCGCTGCACCCGCTGGCCCTGGGCCTGCCCGGAACGGGCGACGAGGCCGGGGGGAGGCCCCGGCTGCCCTTCGCCTGGCGCGGCATCACCCTGCACACCTCGGGTGCGGGTGCCCTGCGGGTCCGGCTGACGTCCGGGGCGGGCGGGGTGCGCCTGTACCTCCACGACGCGGTCGGCGGGCCGGTGGCGACGGTGGACTCCCTCGTCGTACGCCCCCTACCGGAAGGAGCCCTCACCACGGGCACCGCCGGGGGGCGGGAGACTCCACTTTTCCGTGTCGACTGGACGCCATCGCCGGTCCCTCTCCCGGTCCCGCTTCCGGCGGAACCGGTGGCGGCGCGGAGTGTTCCGTGGGCCGTCCTCGGCCCGGACGGCCCGGCGCTGGCCGAGGTGTTGGAAGCGGGCGGTCTACGGGCACGGGTCCACGACGACCTCGCCTCACTGACCGCCGGGCCACCGCCC
The DNA here is from genome assembly GCF_055576875.1 of Streptomyces sp. NPDC033229. NCBI lineage: Bacteria > Bacillati > Actinomycetota > Actinomycetes > Kitasatosporales > Streptomycetaceae > Streptomyces > Streptomyces sp. NPDC033229. Next base: position 148,891 of record NZ_JBVIQR010000010.1, read on the forward strand.
GGGCCGGTGCTCGTCCCCTTCTTCCCCCGCCCCGACGAGGACCTCGCGGCCACCGCCCGCACAGCGGCGCACCGGGCCCTGTCCCTGGCCCAGGGCTGGCTGGCCGACGACCGCTTCGCGCGGTCGAGGCTCGTGCTGGTCACCCGAGGCGCGGCGGGCGCCGAACCGCCCGGCGACCCGGCACACGCTGCCCTCTGGGGCCTGATCCGCTCCGCCCAGTCCGAACACCCCGACCGCTTCGTCCTCCTGGACCTCCCGGACACGGCAGCCCCCTTGACCGGCCTCCCGGCGGCCCTGGCGTCCGACGAGCCTCAACTGTCCCTGACGGCCGACGGCGTGCTGCGGGTACCGCGCCTGGTGCGGGTGAACGCCACACCCTCCGGCACGAGGCCCGTCACCGGATCCACCACGGCGGACGGGGCGGGTGCGGCTCGGCCAGGCGTCGCCGTTGTCCAACACGCGGCTGCCGCCCGGGCCCCGGGTGGCGCGGGCGCGCTGCCCGATGAGGCCGGCGCCGCGCGGTCGGATCGGCCGGAAGGGCCCGGCGTGGCTGCCGGCACCGTGCTGATCACCGGCGGCACCGGCACCCTCGGGGGGCTCGTCGCCCGGCATCTCGTCCGTGCGCACGGCGTGCGACACCTTCTCCTGGCCGGGCGCCGGGGGCCGGGCGCGCCCGGCGTCACGGATCTGGTGGAGGAACTGACCCGGCTCGGCGCGGACGTGTCGGTCGTCGCCTGTGACGTCGCCGACCGGGCCGCGTTGCGGGAGCTCCTCGCGGGGGTGCCCGAGGCGCACCCGCTGACCGGGGTCGTGCACGCGGCCGGGGTCCTCGACGACGGCGTGTTCGCCTCGCTCACCCCGGCCCGGCTCGACCGCGTCCTGCGGCCGAAGGTCGACGCCGCCGTGCACCTGCACGAGCTGACGCGCGAACTCGGCATCGAGCTGTCCGCCTTCGTGCTGTTCTCCTCCGTGTCCGGCGTGCTGGGCGGGCCCGCCCAGGCCGGCTACGCGGCCGCGAACGCCTTCCTCGACGCCCTGGCCCGCCACCGGCACGCCCAGGGGCTCGCCGCCTCCGCCCTCGCCTGGGGGCTGTGGGAGGAGAGCAGCGGCATGACCGGCGGCCTGGACAGGGGCGCCCGCGACCGGATGGCCCGTACCGGGTTCCTGCCGCTGGCCACGGAGGACGGGCTCGCGCTGTTCGACACCGCGCAGGCGGCCAAAGACGCCGCGCTCGTGCCCGTACGGCTGGACCTCGGCCCCCTCCGCGCCCTCGCCGCGCACGACGTGCCGCCCCTGCTGCGCGGGCTGGTCAAGCCGCCCGCAAGGGCTGACGACGGTCCCGCACGGGCGGACCGGCCGGCCGCACTGTCCGGCGGCGGCGAGCGTGAACGGGCGGTCCTGGACCTCGTCCGCGACCGCACGGCCACGGTCCTCGGCTTCGCCTCGCCCGATGCGGTCGAGGTCGCGCGTACCTTCCAGGAACTGGGCGTCGGCTCGCTCAACTCGGTCGAACTGCGCAACCGCCTCGCCACCGACACCGGCCTGCGGCTGCCCGCGACGCTGGTCTTCGACCACCCGACACCCCAGGAACTGAGCCGCCACCTGCTCTCCCTCCTCCCCGAACCGGACCGGACCCCGACCCCGGCCCCCGCCCCTTCCGAGGACCCCGTCGCGATCGTGGCGGTGGCGACGGCCGACACGCCCGCCTGCGACCCGGAGTTCTTCGAGGGCCCGGCCGCCGGTCGCCTGGCGGAGACCGCCTGGGAGGCGTTCGAGTCCGCGGGAATCCTCCCGGCGGACTGGTCGAACGCGGGCGACCACGCGGGCGACCACGCGAGCGTCTTCGTCGGCCGCACCCACCGTGCCCCCGGCACCACCGCGGGCCAGGTCTCCACCGCCTACGGCTTCCAGGGCCCGGCGGTCACCCTCGACACGACGGACGCACCCGCCCTGACGGTGCCGCACCTGGCGGTCCAGTCCCTGCGCCGCCGCGAGAGCGGGCTCGCTCTGGCGGCCGAGATCACCGACGCGGGCTGCGCGGTGCTCGTCCTGCAACGTCTCTCCGACGCCCGCCGCCACGGCCACCCCGTACTGGCCCTCGTGACGGACAGCGCGGCCGGCCGGGGCGCGCCGGCCGAAGCGCATTCACCCCGCGACCCCGGCCTGGCCGGGCTGATCGCGGCGGTGCGGGCCTTGCGGCAGGGCACACGCGTTTCCGCGTCCGGCGCGGACGGGACGCACGCCCACGTGGTCCTCGACGAGCCCCCGGCCGATGCCGCTCCCGCCACCCTCACCCCCGGCGGGCGCCCCGGGATGGCGGCGACCGTCTGTGTGGTGTCGGCCAAGTCGCCCGACGCGCTGCGCGCCCAGGCCCGCAGGCTCCGGGCGCACCTGAGGGAACGCCCCGGCCTCGCCCCGGCGACGGTCGCCCACGCCCTGGCCACGACTCGCACGGCCTTCGCCCATCGCGCGGCCCTCGTCACCGAGGGCCGCGCGGAACTCCTCGACGCGCTCACCGCCTTGGCCGACGACGAACACAGCGCCGCCCTCGTACGCGGGGAGGCGACCGCTCCCACCCCGCTGACCATGCGCTTCGCCGCACACGACGGCCGCAGGCCCGTGTTCGGCCGGGGCCTCTACCGAGCCTTCGGCACGTACGCCGAGGCGTTCGACGCGACGGCCGAGCTGCTGGGCGTCTCCCTGGGACGCCCGATGCGGGACGTCGTCTGGTACGAGCCGGTGCTGCTGGAAAAGCCCGAGTACGGTCACCCGGCGCTCTTCGCCGTCCAGGTCGCGACGTTCCGGCTGCTGGAACACCTGGGACTGCGGCCGGACCGGCTCACCGGCAGCGCGGTCGGCGCCGTGGCCGCCGCCCATGCCGCGGGCGTGCTCGACCTGCCCGACGCGGCCGCGCTGGCCGTGGCGCACGGGAGGCTGGTGGCCGGTACGCCACGGGAGGAGTTCGAGCGGGTGGCCGGGCGCCTGACCTACCGGGCGCCGACGATCCCCCTGCTGTCGGCCACGGGCCGGGTCGTGCCCGACGAGGAGCCGGCCTCGCCCGCATACTGGCTCCGCCGGACCGGCGAGGCCACCCCGCCCGCGTCCGACGTGCTGCAACTCGGCCCGTACGGCCCGCACGTCGGCCCGAACGGGCCCGTGGACGGCGCGTCCCAGACACGCGCGCTCGCCGAGACCCTCGCCCGGGCGTACGTGCGGGGACTGCCGCTGAACTGGGACGCGCTGTACGGGTGCCTCCGGCGGTATCTCGACCTGCCCACGTACGCCTTCCGGCGAAGGCCGCACGACGGCTAGGGCTTGTCCGGCGGACCCCAGGGGGCGCCACCGCTGCGCGGCGGTGCCCTCAAACTCCCCCAGCTACCGCTGGGGGGTGCCCCCAGCGGGCTGTATCGGCTGAGGTCAGCCGAAACCAGCCCGTCCGGCGTTTGAGGACGCGCCCGCAGGGCGCTCGTCGCCGCAGGCGGCAAACAGCGCGGGCAGCACCGCCGCCTGATAAGGCGTGAGGTCATGCCGACGGGCGCGGGCGGGGCCCGTGCGTCCCAGGGTGCGCAGCACGTCACGCGAGGCGCGCAGCGCGTCGAGTTCCGCGTTGCGGCGCATGGAAGGCAGGGCCAGGCCCCGGTGGCCGGAGTGCTCCAGACACTGCCGGACCGGCTCGGTCAGCACGGGGTGCGCGCTGATCTCCAGGAAGACGCCGTGCCCGGCGCAGCTCAGCTGCCGGACCGCCGGGGCGAACCGCACCGGCTCGCGCAGGTTGTCGATCCAGTACGCGGCCGTCAGCTCCGGGCCCTCGATCCTGCGGAGGGTCACCGTGGAGTACATGGGGACGGCCGCCCGGCGGGGCCGGACGGCCGACAGCGCCGTCCGCAGGTCGTCACGCAGCTCGTCGACGTAGGGGCTGTGGGAGGGCGCGGTGTCCGGGATCCGCCGGGCATGGACGTCGGTGGCCTCCAGCCGGGCGAGGACCGCGTCGATGGAGTCGTGGTCGCCGGCCAGGACCGTCGTCGTCGGGCTGCCGTACCCGGCGACGACGGCCTTCCCGCCGGTGTCCGCGATCAGTGCCGTGGCCGCCGCGGCGGGCAGCTCCACCACGGCCATCGTGCCCCTGGCGCTGATCCGCTGGAGCAGCGCGCTGCGCCGGCACTGGACGGTCGCGGCGTCCGCCAAGGTCAGGGCGCCCGCGACGTGGGCCGCGGCGACCTCGCCCATGCTCTGGCCCACCACGGCGTCGGGCACCACGCCCCAGGACCGCCAGAGCGCGGCGAGCGCCACCTGCACGGTGAACAGCATGGGCTGGAGGACGTCGGTGCGGCGCAGCAGGGGTCCGGCGTCGTCGCGGGTGAGCCGGTCCACGACCGACCAGCCGGTGTGCGGGGCGATCGCGGCGTCACAGCGCTCCACGGCCGCCCGGAACACCGCCTCCGCGCGCAGCAGGACCCGGCCCATGCCGGCCCACTGGTGCCCCTGCCCGGCGAAGGCGAAAACGAGCTTCCCGCCATCGGCCCGCCCGCCGTCACCCTTCCCGGTTTCCTCGCGTGCACCCACGGCCACCGGATCGAGCGACATCGTCACCTCCGGACACCTCCCGTCTGTGTGCCCGGCAGGCCGGGCCCGCCCGCCGCGTCAGGCAGCGGGAACACGGACGAGAACCCCCACCGGCCCCCGGAGGTCACCCCCCGGGGCGCGGCCGTGTGGAGGTGGTGGTCAGGCGCCCGCGGCGGGGCCCGCGCGCCAGACCCAGGGGGTGGCGTCCGGGCCGAGGGCCACCGCGCACAGCTGCTGTCCCGCGTCCGTGAGCAGCGAGGGCGTGCCCACGGGGACGAGGCCGCTCGTCGGGCGCCGCGGCTCGGAGCCCGGGTCCGCCGCGTCCTGGAGCTGTATCTCGCCGCTCACGGCCCGGCCCAGCACCATGACGGTGTCCTTGCCGCGGGCGGCCACGGACTGCGCGACGATCGGCCCGTAGCCCGCGAAGTTCTCCAGGCCGGTGCCGCTGACCTGCTCGACGGCCGAGACCTGCTGCCCGCCCCCGCCGCCGGGGACGAAGCGGTAGATCACCGGTTCCCGGGCCGCCGGGGTGCGGTAGACGACGTTCAGCCCGCCGTCGGGGCCGACGGCCGCGGCGGGCTGGTCACCGGGCTGCGGCAGGCCCGTGAGCGGCTGGTGGCGGACCGGCCCGGACGGGTCGTCCTGAGCCCAGTGGTGCACGGTGTCGCGGCCCGCGCCGAAGACGTGCACACGCTTGTCCCGGTCCAGCACGACGGTCAGGCCGTCCTGGATCTCCTGGCCGTGCAGGCTCTGCCACTTCCCCCACCGGCCGTCGGCCTCGCGGACCCGGCTGGAGAGGCCCTTGCCGGCGTTGCGGACGAAGAGGTGGACCCGTCCGTCGGGGGTGGCGATCGCGGCCGGCATGCCGACGCGGCGGCCCCGGTCGGGCTTGCGCTCGGGGTTGCCGAGGCCCGTCCAGGCCTTGAAGGCCCCGCCGGGCTCGCGCTGCTCCAGGACGGCGATCTCGCGGGTGTTGGCCCGGCTGTCGAGGGCGGAGAAGCGCAAGCCGAACAGCAGCCGACGGCCGGCGGTGTCCTTGACCGAGGCCAGGGCGGGGGCGAGGGGGCCGCCGCCGAGGTTCTGCGGCGCGCCCCAGCGGCCGCTGCCGGGGGCGGACTCCACCCAGCGCACGGCCTGGGTGCCCAGCACGCCGTATGCCTCCAGGCGCCCGGCCCGGTCGGTGTCGGCCACGGGCATCGCACCGGGGTAGCGGTAGTGGGTGGAGCGGATCCAGCCCTTGCGGTTCTTCAGCGGGCGGTCGCCGCCCTGGCCGTAGTCACCGCAGCCGGCGGCGTTGGAGCAGTCCCAGGACGGGTCCCCGCCGTACGCCTGGACCAGGCGGTGCTTGGTGTCCACGACGTCCTGCGGCAGATTGTGCGGCCAGCGCTGGTTGTAGTAGCCGCGGAAGGCGGTGGTGGTGAACCGGGGGGCCCGGCCGTCGCGCTTGGTGGCGTCGGCCGTCCACTGGGACATGGCCTTCCAGGAGAACAGCGCGGTCGGCGTGTGGTCGCGGTGGTCCGAGCACGCCCCGTAGTCGTTGTCCTTGGGGTGGGTGGCGTCGTGGACCTGGTAGTCGGGGTCCGGGTCCAGGGTGTGGATCACCGTCGGCTTGAACCGGTCCATGATCGCGGCCAGCGCGTCCACCAGCGTGTCGTGCCGGTAGGTGCTGGTCGTGGTGCAGGGCGAGCCGGTGGAGACCAGGCTCTGCATGGCGGCGCGCGGGTCCTCCCACAGATGCGGGATGCGCACGTTGTTCGCGGACTGCATGGCGATGTTCAGGAAGATCAGCCGGACGGTGTGCTTTCCGTCGCCCAGCTCGTTGGTCTCGGCCTTCACGCCCCCGGGGAGGTCCATGACGGACTTCTTCCAGGGCGAGAACTTGTCCATGCCGATCATCTCGGCGTACGCCTGGCGCAGCCCCTGGTGCCGGGCGGAGGCGTACGCGGCCTTGTCCGGCTTGGTCTTCGGCATCCCCTCGATCCAGTTCCGCCCGACCGCCTCGCCGGCCGTCACGTACACGGAGACGACGGGAACCCCGGCTCTGGCGATGTTCTCCGCGTCGGGGTTCATGAAGTACAGGTCGTCGTCGGGGTGCGCCATGATCTGCAGGAGCAGGGCATGCTTGCCGTCGTCGAACGATTGTGTTGCCCTGGGGTCGACGGCCCGGGTGGGCTTCGCGCCGCCGGGCCTGGTCTTCCCGGAGTCGCCGCCGCTGCAGCCCACCGCGGTGACCAGTGTGGTGGCCGCCACACCGGCGAGCGCGGCCCTGCGGGAGATGGCCCAGCGCGGTGAGATGTTCAAGTCCGTGACTCCGTCCCGTCGTGCAGCGCCTGGTCCCCGGCTGCCCCAGCGTGTTAGGGGACGGCGAGGGAATCGCGTCGGTTGCCCAAGGCCCGACAATGCCTGTTAACGGATTGGGCAAGATTCGGGTCGAGCGGCCGGTGCCGGAAGATACGGACGAGCCGGACGAGCCCGGACGAGGCAGTCGGGGCGACGGGAAACTCAAGGCCCATAGTGTCCCGTATGTCGGCGGGGTGGTTTGACAACTGAGCCGGTCGGGGTACCTTCTTCGGCTGCGATTGGCGCACCTTCCCGCACGTATGGCACACTGTTCAGGTTGCTCGGTTGAGTGCCAATGCTGCGCGCCTCCCGCCGGGAGGACTGGAAGCGAGTCCCGCAGTACTCGTCACCGCACGCTCCTGCTGTTTCAGTAGGGGCACGGGGTGGAAGTACGGGAATCTTCCGGGAAGTGTCAGCGTGGCCCCGGCCAGGCGCTCGGTGGGTGCCCTTCCCCCACAGCCCCCTTCATCAGGGAATTTCCTTCGGGAGATTTTACTGGAAGGGGCGCGACACGCCCGACCGCGTGGGTCGGAGAAGGGTGGCGCTTCAGCAGAGGCGCAGCACACCGAGTCCCAGAGCGTTACGAGAGACAGGACTACGAAGTAGCCATGGCGGGACAGAAGATCCGCATCCGGCTCAAGGCCTACGACCACGAGGTCATCGACAGCTCGGCGAAGAAGATCGTCGAGACGGTGACGCGTACTGGTGCGTCGGTCGCGGGCCCGGTGCCGCTGCCCACTGAGAAGAACGTGTACTGCGTCATCAAGTCGCCGCACAAGTACAAGGACTCGCGCGAGCACTTCGAGATGCGCACGCACAAGCGCCTCATCGACATCCTCGACCCCACGCCGAAGACGGTTGACTCGCTCATGCGCCTCGACCTGCCGGCAGGCGTCGACATCGAGATCAAGCTCTGAGGTGACGCGCGAGATGGCTAAGAACATTAAGGGCGTCCTGGGCGAGAAGCTCGGCATGACCCAGGTCTGGGACGAGAACAACCGGGTTGTCCCGGTGACCGTCGTCAAGGCCGGGCCCTGCGTCGTCACCCAGGTCCGCACCAACGACAGCGACGGCTACGAGTCGGTCCAGATCGCCTTCGGCGAGATCGACCCGCGCAAGGTGAACAAGCCCCTCAAGGGTCACTTCGCCAAGGCCGACGTCACCCCGCGCCGCCACCTGGTGGAGCTGCGTACCGCTGACGCCAGCGAGTACACGCTCGGCCAGGAGATCACCGCTGCCGTGTTCGAGTCGGGCGTCAAGGTCGACGTCACCGGCAAGAGCAAGGGCAAGGGCTTCGCCGGTGTCATGAAGCGTCACAACTTCAAGGGCCTCGGCGCCGGTCACGGCACCCAGCGCAAGCACCGCTCCCCCGGTTCCATCGGTGGCTGCGCCACCCCGGGCCGTGTCTTCAAGGGTCTGCGCATGGCAGGCCGTATGGGCAACGAGCGGGTCACCACCCAGAACCTGACCGTCCACGCCGTTGACGCGGAGAAGGGCCTGCTCCTCATCAAGGGCGCGGTTCCTGGTCCGAACGGCGGCCTCGTCCTGGTCCGTACCGCGGCCAAGGGGGCCTGAGGTAACGATGAGCACCATTGACATCCTTTCGCCGGCAGGCGACAAGGCCGGGACCGTCGAGCTCCCCACGGAGATCTTCGACGCGAAGGTCAGCGTTCCGCTGATCCACCAGGTCGTCGTCGCCCAGCTGGCCGCTGCCCGACAGGGCACGCACAAGACGAAGACTCGTGGCGAGGTCCGCGGCGGTGGCAAGAAGCCTTACCGCCAGAAGGGCACCGGCCGCGCGCGCCAGGGCTCGACCCGCGCCCCGCAGTTCGCCGGTGGTGGCGTCGTGCACGGTCCCGTGCCGCGTGACTACTCGCAGCGGACCCCGAAGAAGATGAAGGCCGCCGCCCTGCGCGGTGCCCTCACCGACCGGGCCCGCAACAGCCGCATCCACGTCGTCACCGGCGTGGTCGAGGGCGAGGTCTCCACCAAGGCCGCCAAGACGCTGTTCGGCAAGATCTCGGAGCGCAAGAACCTGCTCCTGGTCGTCGACCGCGCCGACGAGGCCGCGTGGCTGTCCGCCCGCAACCTGCCCCAGGTGCACATCCTGGAGCCGGGCCAGCTGAACACGTACGACGTGCTCGTCTCCGACGACGTGGTCTTCACGCAGGCTGCCTTCGAGCGCTTCGTGGCGGGCCCCGCCGCGGCCGCCAAGGCCACCGCTTCCGAGGCTGAGCTCGAAGGGAGCGACGCCTGATGAGCGAGCAGACTGCAGCGGTCATCACCAGCAAGACCTACACGGACCCCCGTGACATCCTGGTCAAGCCGGTGGTCTCCGAGAAGAGCTACGCGCTGCTGGACGAGAACAAGTACACGTTCATCGTCGACCCGCGCGCCAACAAGACCCAGATCAAGCAGGCCGTCGAGGCGGTCTTCTCGGTCAAGGTCACCGGGGTCAACACGATCAACCGCCAGGGCAAGCGCAAGCGCACCCGCACCGGTTTCGGCAAGCGCGCCAACACCAAGCGCGCCATCGTGACCCTTGCCGAGGGCGACCGTATCGACATCTTCGGCGGCCCGGTCTCCTAACGGAGTCCGAGTCGTCCGGAATCGGACGAGGACTGAGAAATGGGTATCCGCAAGTACAAGCCGACGACCCCGGGCCGTCGTGGCTCCAGCGTCGCCGACTTTGTCGAGATCACGCGGTCCACGCCGGAGAAGTCGCTGGTCCGCCCCCTGCACAGCAAGGGCGGCCGTAACAACGCCGGTCGTGTGACCGTTCGCCACCAGGGCGGTGGCCACAAGCGCGCCTACCGAGTGATCGACTTCCGTCGTCACGACAAGGACGGCGTGCCGGCCAAGGTCGCGCACATCGAGTACGACCCCAACCGCACCGCGCGCATCGCGCTCCTGCACTACGCAGACGGCGAGAAGCGCTACATCATCGCCCCGGCCAAGCTGAGCCAGGGTGACCGGATTGAGAACGGCCCCGGCGCCGACATCAAGCCGGGCAACAACCTCCCGCTGCGCAACATCCCGGTCGGTACCACGATCCACGCGATCGAGCTCCGTCCCGGTGGTGGCGCCAAGTTCGCCCGCTCCGCCGGTTCGTCCGTGCAGCTGCTGGCGAAGGAGGGCGCTTACGCCCACCTGCGCATGCCGTCCGGCGAGGTCCGCCTGGTCGACGTCCGCTGCCGCGCCACGGTTGGCGAGGTCGGCAACGCCGAGCAGTCGAACATCAACTGGGGCAAGGCCGGCCGTATGCGCTGGAAGGGCGTTCGCCCGACCGTCCGCGGTGTCGCGATGAACCCGGTTGACCACCCGCACGGTGGTGGTGAAGGCAAGACTTCCGGTGGTCGCCACCCGGTCTCGCCGTGGGGTCAGAAGGAGGGTCGTACTCGTTCGCCGAAGAAGGCGTCCAACAAGTACATCGTCCGCCGCCGCAAGACGAACAAGAAGCGCTAGGAGCGGGTTTAGATGCCGCGTAGTCTCAAGAAGGGGCCCTTCGTCGACGACCACCTCATCAAGAAGGTGGACGCACAGAACGAAGCAGGTACCCACAACGTCATCAAGACCTGGTCCCGTCGCTCCATGATCGTGCCGGCCATGCTCGGCCACACGCTCGCGGTGCACAACGGCAAGACGCATGTCCCGGTGTTCGTCACCGAGTCCATGGTCGGCCACAAGCTCGGCGAGTTTGCGCCGACCCGCACCTTCCGCGGCCACGTCAAGGACGACCGCAAGTCGAAGCGCCGCTAAGGCGGGGTGCGAAGACTATGAACGACACCGAAGGGACAACCATGGAAGCCAGGGCCCAGGCGCGGTACATCCGCGTCACGCCCATGAAGGCCCGCCGCGTGGTGGACCTTATCCGTGGCATGGATGCCACGGAGGCTCAGGCGGTCCTGCGTTTCGCCCCGCAGGCCGCCAGCGTGCCGGTCGGCAAGGTGCTTGACAGCGCCATTGCCAACGCCGCGCACAACTACGACCACACGGACGCCTCCTCGCTGGTCATCAGCGAGGCGTACGTCGACGAGGGCCCGACCCTGAAGCGGTTCCGTCCGCGTGCCCAGGGCCGTGCCTACCGGATCCGCAAGCGGACCAGCCACATCACCGTGGTCGTCAGCAGCAAGGAAGGAACCCGGTAATGGGCCAGAAGGTAAACCCGCACGGGTTCCGGCTCGGCATCACCACCGACTTCAAGTCGCGCTGGTACGCCGACAAGCTGTACAAGGACTACGTCAAGGAAGACGTTGCCATTCGTCGCATGATGACGAAGGGCATGGAGCGCGCCGGTATCTCGAAGGTTGAGATCGAGCGCACCCGCGACCGCGTCCGCGTCGACATCCACACCGCTCGTCCGGGCATCGTCATCGGCCGCCGCGGCGCCGAGGCCGACCGCATCCGCGGCGAGCTGGAGAAGCTGACCGGCAAGCAGGTCCAGCTGAACATCCTCGAGGTCAAGAACCCCGAGGTGGACGCTCAGCTGGTGGCCCAGGCCGTCGCCGAGCAGCTCTCCTCCCGCGTCTCCTTCCGTCGCGCCATGCGTAAGAGCATGCAGTCGACCATGAAGGCCGGCGCCAAGGGCATCAAGATCCAGTGCGGTGGCCGTCTCGGCGGCGCCGAGATGTCCCGCTCGGAGTTCTACCGCGAGGGCCGTGTGCCCCTGCACACGCTCCGCGCGAACGTGGACTACGGCTTCTTCGAGGCCAAGACGACCTTCGGTCGTATTGGCGTGAAGGTCTGGATCTACAAGGGCGACGTCAAGAACATCGCCGAGGTCCGCGCCGAGAACGCCGCCGCCCGTGCGGGCAACCGCCCGTCGCGTGGTGGCGCCCAGGACCGTCCGGCCCGTGGTGGCCGTGGCGGCGAGCGTGGCGGCCGCGGCCGCAAGCCGCAGCAGAGCGCTGCCGCCGAGGCCCCCAAGGCCGACGCGACCGCCGCTGCTCCGGCAGAGACCACCGGAACGGAGGCCTGACCGACATGCTGATCCCTCGCAGGGTCAAGCACCGCAAGCAGCACCACCCGAAGCGGTCGGGTATGGCCAAGGGCGGCACGGAGCTGGCGTTCGGCGAGTACGGCATCCAGGCCGTCACGCCGGCGTACGTCACCAACCGCCAGATCGAGTCCGCTCGTATCGCCATGACCCGTCACATCAAGCGTGGCGGCAAGGTGTGGATCAACATCTACCCGGACCGTCCGCTGACGAAGAAGCCTGCCGAGACCCGCATGGGTTCCGGTAAGGGTTCGCCGGAGTGGTGGATCGCGAACGTCAAGCCCGGTCGGGTGATGTTCGAACTGTCCTACCCGAACGAGAAGACTGCTCGTGAGGCGCTCACCCGCGCTGCTCACAAGCTTCCGATGAAGTGCCGGATTGTTCGGCGCGAGGCAGGTGAGTCGTGATGGCCGCTGGTATCAAGGCGACCGAGCTGCGTGAGCTGAACGACGAGGACCTCGTCGCGAAGCTCCGTGAGGCCAAGGAAGAGCTGTTCAACCTCCGCTTCCAGGCGGCGACCGGGCAGCTCGAGAACCACGGTCGGCTCAAGTCCGTCCGTAAGGACATCGCCCGGATCTACACCCTGATGCGCGAGCGCGAGCTGGGCATCGAGACGGTGGAGAGCGCCTGATGAGCGAGAAGAATGTGACTGAGACGAACGAGCGCGGCTTCCGCAAGACCCGTGAGGGTCTCGTCGTCAGCGACAAGATGGACAAGACCGTCGTCGTCGCCGTCGAAGACCGCGTCAAGCACGCGCTGTACGGCAAGGTCATCCGCCGTACGAACAAGCTCAAGGCGCACGACGAGCAGAACGCTGCCGGTGTCGGCGACCGCGTCCTCATCATGGAGACGCGTCCGCTGTCGGCGAGCAAGCGCTGGCGCATCGTCGAGATCCTCGAGAAGGCCAAGTAAGGAAATTCCCGCAAGGGAATTCCAAAGAAACCGTCCGAGGGGTTTCCCTCGGATAAGTTCCGCCAGGCTCGGCGTGGGGCTTCGGGCAACTGAAGCCCCCGCCGGGAACCGGCAGACGATCAGGAGATAGACGTGATCCAGCAGGAGTCGCGACTTCGCGTCGCCGACAACACTGGTGCCAAGGAGATCCTTTGCATCCGTGTTCTCGGTGGCTCGGGTCGCCGCTACGCGGGCATCGGTGACGTCATCGTCGCCACCGTCAAGGATGCGATCCCCGGTGGCAACGTGAAGAAGGGTGACGTCGTCAAGGCCGTCATCGTTCGCACCGTCAAGGAGCGCCGCCGTCCCGACGGCTCGTACATCCGTTTCGACGAGAACGCCGCTGTCGTTCTCAAGAACGACGGTGACCCCCGCGGCACCCGTATCTTCGGCCCGGTGGGCCGAGAGCTGCGCGAGAAGAAGTTCATGAAGATCGTCTCGCTCGCGCCGGAGGTGCTGTAACCGATGAAGATCAAGAAGGGCGACCTGGTTCAGGTCATCACCGGTAAGGACAAGGGCAAGCAGGGCAAGGTCATCGTGGCCATGCCCCGCGAGAACCGCGTCCTCGTCGAGGGTGTCAACCGGGTCAAGAAGCACACCAAGGCCGGCCAGACCGCTCGTGGTTCGCAGACCGGCGGCATCGTGACGACCGAAGCCCCCATCCACGTGAGCAACGTTCAGCTCGTCGTGGAGAAGGACGGCAAGAAGGTCGTCACTCGTGTCGGTTACCGCTTCGACGACGAGGGCAACAAGATCCGCGTTGCCAAGCGCACCGGTGAGGACATCTGATGACTGCCACCACCAACGCACCGCGTCTCAAGCAGCGCTACCGCGACGAGATCTCCGCGAAGCTCCGTGAGGAGTTCTCGTACGAGAACGTCATGCAGGTCCCCGGCCTGACCAAGATCGTGGTCAACATGGGTGTGGGCGACGCCGCCCGCGACTCCAAGCTGATCGACGGCGCGATTCGCGACCTCACCACGATCACGGGCCAGAAGCCGGCCGTGACCAAGGCCCGCAAGTCGATCGCGCAGTTCAAGCTGCGCGAGGGGCAGCCGATCGGCTGCCACGTCACCCTCCGCGGTGACCGCATGTGGGAGTTCCTGGACCGTACGCTGTCGCTCGCGCTGCCGCGCATCCGCGACTTCCGTGGTCTGTCCCCGAAGCAGTTCGACGGTCGGGGCAACTACACCTTCGGTCTCACGGAGCAGGTCATGTTCCACGAGATCGACCAGGACAAGATCGACCGCGTCCGGGGTATGGACATCACCGTGGTCACCACGGCGACCAACGACGACGAGGGCCGTGCCCTCCTTCGTCACCTCGGCTTCCCCTTCAAGGAGGCGTAAGCGAGATGGCGAAGAAGTCTCTTATTGCCAAGGCTGCCCGCAAGCCGAAGTTCGGTGTGCGCGCGTACACCCGCTGCCAGCGCTGCGGCCGCCCGCACTCCGTTTACCGCAAGTTCGGCCTCTGCCGCGTGTGCCTTCGTGAGATGGCTCACCGTGGCGAGCTGCCGGGCGTGACCAAGAGCTCCTGGTAACACCCCACTTGGGGTGTCCAGGGCTCTCGGTAAGCATCCTGGATGGCGGTCGCCCGACCTGATCTTGTCGCGTTGCGTTTTCGCTCGCGTACAGTAGAAGGGTTGGGCGCCCGCCGCCCATGACCGTCTTACTACGCCGTAGGTCCCCGCGCCGCACCCGTCCCGACTCTGCTCGGGGAGAGGGATGGCGCAGATAGGAAACCACGGCGAGAGAGGCCGAAGGCCAAACATGACCATGACCGATCCGATCGCAGACATGCTGACGCGTCTGCGAAACGCTAACTCGGCATACCACGACTCCGTGTCGATGCCGCACAGCAAGATCAAGTCGCACATCGCGGAGATCCTCCAGCAGGAGGGCTACATCACCGGCTGGAAGGTCGAGGACGCCGAGGTCGGCAAGTCCCTGACCCTCGAGCTGAAGTTCGGCCCGAACCGCGAGCGCTCGATCGCCGGCATCAAGCGCATCTCGAAGCCGGGCCTGCGGGTCTACGCAAAGTCCACCAACCTGCCGAAGGTCCTCGGCGGCCTGGGCGTGGCGATCATCTCCACGTCCCACGGTCTCCTGACCGGCCAGCAGGCCAGCAAGAAGGGCGTGGGTGGGGAAGTCCTCGCCTACGTCTGGTAATCGGGAACGGAGGAAAAGCCAATGTCGCGTATTGGACGGCTGCCCATCCAGGTTCCCGCTGGTGTGGACGTCACCATCGATGGCCGTACGGTGCATGTGAAGGGCCCCAAGGGTTCCCTCGCGCACGCCGTGTCCGCGCCCATCGAGATCGCTAAGGCCGAGGACGGCACTCTTGTCGTCACTCGTCCGAACGACGAGCGTCAGAACAAGGCCCTGCACGGCCTGTCCCGCACGCTGGTGGCGAACATGATCACCGGCGTGACCCAGGGCTACAGCAAGGCTCTTGAGATCAGCGGTGTCGGTTACCGCGTCCAGGCGAAGGGCTCCAACCTGGAGTTCGCCCTGGGCTACAGCCACCCGATCCTGATCGAGGCCCCCGAGGGCATCACCTTCAAGGTGGAGTCCCCGACCAAGCTCAGCGTCGAGGGCATCGACAAGCAGAAGGTCGGCGAGGTCGCCGCCAACATCCGCAAGCTTCGCAAGCCTGACCCTTACAAGGCCAAGGGCGTGAAGTATGCGGGTGAGGTCATCCGCCGCAAGGTCGGAAAGGCTGGTAAGTAAGCCATGGCATACGGTGTGAAGATCGCTAAGGGCGACGCCTACAAGCGTGCCGCCATTAAGCGTCGCCACATCCGCGTTCGTAAGCGGATTTCCGGCACGCCTGAGCGTCCCCGCCTCGTGGTGACGCGCTCGAACCGCCACATGGTGGCCCAGGTCATCGACGACATCGCGGGCCACACGCTCGCGTCGGCGTCGACCCTGGACTCGTCCATCCGTGGCGGCGAGGGTGACAAGAGCGCCCTGGCCAAGCAGGTCGGCGCGCTTGTCGCCGAGCGTGCGAAGGCCGCCGGCGTCGAGGCCGTCGTGTTCGACCGCGGTGGCAACCAGTACGCCGGGCGCATTGCCGCTCTGGCGGACGCCGCCCGCGAAGCCGGGCTGAAGTTCTAAGCCCCGGTTCCGGAGCTAGCGGACGTAACAGAGAGAGGTAAATCCAATGGCTGGACCCCAGCGCCGCGGAAGCGGTGCCGGTGGCGGCGAGCGGCGGGACCGGAAGGGTCGCGACGGTGGCGCTGCCGCCGAGAAGACCGCGTACGTTGAGCGCGTTGTCGCGATCAACCGCGTCGCCAAGGTTGTCAAGGGTGGTCGCCGCTTCAGCTTCACCGCGCTGGTCGTGGTGGGCGACGGTGACGGCACCGTAGGTGTCGGATACGGCAAGGCCAAGGAAGTTCCCGCGGCCATCGCCAAGGGCGTGGAAGAGGCCAAGAAGAACTTCTTCAAGGTCCCGCGCATCCAGGGCACCATCCCGCACCCCATCCAGGGCGAGAAGGCCGCGGGCGTCGTCCTGCTCAAGCCTGCTTCCCCCGGTACCGGTGTTATCGCCGGTGGCCCGGTGCGTGCGGTGCTCGAGTGCGCCGGCGTCCACGACATCCTGTCGAAGTCGCTCGGTTCTTCGAACCCGATCAACATCGTGCACGCCACGGTGACCGCGCTTCAGGGCCTTCAGCGCCCCGAGGAGATCGCGGCCCGTCGTGGCCTGCCGCTGGAAGACGTCGCCCCCGCCGCACTGCTGCGGGCGCGTGCCGGGGCGGGTGCGTAATGGCTCGCCTCAAGGTCACGCAGGTTAAGTCCTACATCGGTAGCAAGCAGAACCACCGCGACACGCTGCGTTCGCTCGGGCTCAAGCGCCTGAACGACGTGGTTGTCAAGGAGGACCGTCCCGAGATCCGCGGCATGGTGCAGACCGTCCGCCACCTCGTGACGGTTGAGGAGGTCGACTGACATGGCGGAGCAGAACCCGCTGAAGGTCCACAACCTCCGGCCCGCCCCGGGCGCCAAGACCGCCAAGACCCGTGTGGGTCGTGGTGAGGCGTCCAAGGGTAAGACCGCAGGTCGTGGTACCAAGGGCACCAAGGCCCGTTACCAGGTTCCGCAGCGCTTCGAGGGCGGGCAGATGCCCCTCCACATGCGTCTGCCGAAGCTCAAGGGCTTCAAGAACCCGTTCCGCGTCGAGTTCCAGGTCGTGAACCTGGACAAGCTGGCCGCGCTCTACCCGCAGGGTGGCGAGGTCACGGTGGCCGATCTGGTCGCGAAGGGCGCGGTTCGTAAGAACCAGCTCGTCAAGGTGCTCGGCACCGGCGAGATCTCCGTGGCGCTGCAGGTGACGGTTGACGCCGTCTCCGGCTCCGCCCAGGAGAAGATTGTCGCCGCTGGCGGCACCGTCACCGAGCTCGTCTGAGCTCGTTGATCTGACAACCGGGGATGTCCCAAAAGGGGCATCCCCGGTTGGTCGTTCCAAGGGGGGCACGGTCGCCGGTAAGGTGGCGTGCAACTGTTACAGTCCGCGCGGCATGAGTCCGTGCGGATTTTGACTGATATGTATTCGTCGATCCTCAAGACCGTCACCTCTCGCGCGGCTGCGTGAGGGGCGCAGGAGGCACCGTGCTCACCGCGTTCGCCCGGGCGTTCAAGACGCCCGACCTGCGCAAGAAGCTGCTGTTCACGCTGGGCATCATGGTGCTCTTCCGGCTCGGGGCGCACGTACCCGTTCCCGGCGTCGACTACCAGAACGTTCAGACGTGCATGGACCAGGCCAAGAGCGGTCAGGGCCTCTTCGGCCTCGTGAACATGTTCAGCGGTGGCGCGCTGCTGCAAATCACGATCTTCGCGCTCGGGATCATGCCGTACATCACGGCGAGCATCATCCTGCAGTTGCTCACCGTCGTCATTCCGCGTCTGGAAGCCCTCAAGAAGGAGGGCCAGACCGGCCAGGCCAAGATCACGCAGTACACGCGTTATCTGACCGTCGCCCTCGCGATCCTGCAGGGCACCGGCCTGGTGGCCACCGCCAGCAATGGCGCGCTCTTCGGCAACTGCACCGTCGGCAACCAGATCGTCCCGGACAAGTCGATCTTCGCCACGGCCGTCATGGTCATCACCATGACCGCGGGCACCGCGCTGATCATGTGGCTCGGTGAGCTCATCACCGACCGCGGCATCGGCAACGGCATGTCGATCCTGATGTTCACGTCCATCGCCGCCGGCTTCCCGGGCGCCCTCTGGGCGATCAAGATGCAGGGCAACCTGATGGGCGGCTGGCTGGAGTTCGGCCTGGTCATCCTGTGTGGTCTGGCGATGGTCGGCCTCGTCGTCTTCGTCGAGCAGGCTCAGCGCAGGATCCCCGTGCAGTACGCCAAGCGCATGATCGGCCGCCGTTCCTACGGCGGCACGTCCACCTACATTCCGCTCAAGGTCAACCAGGCGGGCGTGATTCCGGTCATCTTCGCCTCGTCGCTGCTCTACATCCCGGCCCTGCTGGTGCAGTTCACCAACTCCAAGGCGGGCTGGGCGAACTGGGTCCAGGCCAACCTGGTCAAGGGTGACCACCCGATCTACATGGCCACGTACTTCCTGCTGATCGTCTTCTTCGCGTTCTTCTATGTCGCCATCTCCTTCAACCCCGAAGAAGTTGCCGACAATATGAAGAAGTATGGTGGCTTCATCCCGGGTATCCGGGCGGGACGTCCCACCGCGGAGTACCTGAGCTACGTGCTGAATCGCATCACGTGGCCCGGCTCTCTCTACCTGGGCCTGATCGCCCTCGTGCCGACCGTGGCTCTGGTCACACTTAACGCGGACCAGAACTTCCCGTTCGGTGGAACCAGCATCCTGATCATCGTCGGTGTTGGCCTGGAGACTGTGAAGCAGATCGAGAGCCAGCTTCAGCAGCGCAATTACGAAGGGTTCCTCCGCTGATGCGAATCGTCCTCGTCGGGCCGCCCGGCGCCGGCAAGGGAACGCAGGCCGCGTACCTTGCCAAGAACCTCGCGATCCCGCACATCTCGACGGGCGACCTCTTCCGGGCGAACATCAGCCAGGGCACACCCCTCGGGCAGAAGGCCCAGGAGTACATGCGCGCCGGCCAGCTCGTGCCGGACGAGGTCACCATCGGCATGGCCAAGGACCGCATGGACCAGGCCGACGCCGCCGGCGGCTTCCTGCTGGACGGCTTCCCGCGCAACCTGGCCCAGGCCGAGGCGCTGGACGGGATCCTGAAGGCCGACGGACTGAAGCTCGACGCCGTCCTGGACCTGGAGGTCCCGGAGGACGAGGTCGTCAAGCGGATCGCCGGTCGCCGGATCTGCCGCAACGAGAGCAGCCACGTCTTCCACGCGATCTACAACCCGCCGAAGACCGAGGGTGTCTGCGACGCCTGCGGCGGCGAGCTGTACCAGCGCGAGGACGACAGCGAAGAGACCGTCCGCAAGCGCCTTGAGGTCTACCACAGCGAGACCGAGCCGATCATCGACTACTACAAGGCCCAGGGCCTCGTGGTGACGATCTCGGCGCTCGGCAAGGTCGCCGAGGTCACCCAGCGGGCCATGGCCGCGCTGGACCGCGCCTGACCCCGCCGGTCACACCAGCAGTCTCCTACGGCCGCGATGCCCGCCCGGGCATCGCGGCCGTATGGTGTATGGGGCGGTCACGCCCCGCGCAGGGCCGAGGACGCCCCGGGTCCGCCGGACCTCCTCCGACGCGCTCACGCCCTCGGGGCGGAGCCTGACGATGGCCCCGCGCCCACCGTCAGCGGTGCGTGGCGGCAGCGGCCGCCGAGGTTCCATCCGTCGTTCAGAAAGGCGCCAGCCGTCATGGTCGAGATCAAGACCCCGGACCAGATCGCGAAGATGCGCGAGGCGGGGCTGGTCGTCGCCGCCATCCACGCCGCCACCCGGGAGGCCGCCGTACCCGGCGCCACGACCAAGGACCTGGACGAGGTGGCCCGCAAGGTGATCGCCGAGCACGGTGCGAAGTCGAACTTCCTGGGCTACGGCGGCTTCCCCGCCACGATCTGCACCTCGGTGAACGAGGTCGTCGTGCACGGCATCCCGGACTCCAGGACCGTCCTCAAGGACGGCGACATCATCTCCATCGACGCCGGCGCCATCATCGACGGCTGGCACGGCGACGCCGCCTTCACGGCCTTCGTGGGCACCGGACACGCCCCGGAGCTGCTGGAGCTCTCCCGGGTGACCGAGGAGTCCATGTGGGCCGGCATCGCCGCCGTGAAGAACGGCAACCGCCTGGTGGACATCTCCCGGGCCATCGAGGGCTACATCCGCCGCCAGCCCCGCCCGGCCTCGGGGAAGTACGGGATCATCGAGGACTACGGCGGGCACGGCATCGGCAGCGAGATGCACATGGACCCGCACCTGCTGAACTACGTCTCCCGCAAGCGCGGCAAGGGCCCGAAGCTGGTCCCCGGCTTCTGCATCGCCATCGAGCCCATGGTCAGCCTCGGTACGGCCCGTACGCACGTCCTCGAGGACGACTGGACGGTCCTGACGAACGACGGCACCTGGTCCTCGCACTGGGAGCACTCGGTCGCGCTCACCGAGGAGGGCCCGCTGGTCCTCACGGCGGTCGACGGCGGCAAGGCGAAGCTCGCGGAGTACGGCGTCGTGGCGGCACCCGACCCGCTGGCCTGAGCCGGGCCCACCGGACGGAGTCCGGTGCGGCCGCTCGAAGCTTGTGAGGCGCCCCCGGCGCCGATCCCGCGAGAGCGGCATCAGGGGAGCGGTCCCGCCGGCGTGAAGCCGGTCCCGCGGGGGCGTACTCGCTCTGGTGAGCGACGCCTGAGCCAGCTTAAGGATCTTTGCGGCGGGGCAATGGACCTGGATTAGTCTTTTCCGGTTGCCCTGACGTAGACTGATGCGTCGGCTCTCGTGTATCCCCATGCCTGCGTCCGTATAGGTATGGGCTCAGGAGAGTCGATCAAGGTAGCCGATTCGAAAGGCGAAGCGTGGCCAAGAAGCAAGGTGCCATCGAGATCGAGGGCACCGTGATCGAGTCTCTGCCGAACGCGATGTTCAAGGTAGAGCTCCAGAACGGTCACAAGGTCCTCGCGCACATCAGCGGCAAGATGCGGATGCACTACATCCGCATCCTCCCGGATGACCGGGTTGTGGTGGAGCTGTCTCCCTACGACCTGACGCGTGGCCGGATCGTCTACCGCTACAAGTAGATCTTGTCGACGCCCCCCTTCGGGTGGGGTGACGGCACTGACCCGGAGAACCTCACATCCCATGAAGGTCAAGCCGAGCGTCAAGAAGATCTGCGACAAGTGCAAGGTGATCCGCCGTCACGGCCGGGTCATGGTCATCTGCGACAACCTGCGCCACAAGCAGCGCCAGGGCTGACGCAGTACCTGCACCTCGCAGTACTTCGCGCGACGCAAGCGAATTTTTGTACATACGCAGACACCCGACCCCCGCGTGATCACGCGAGGGGACGACACCCCCGGCGGAGGCCGGGGACCCGGCTCGTAATTCTTACGGGAACGGTGCTGCGGAAGACCTCCGACACACAGGAGCCAATCAATGGCACGCCTTTCCGGCGTTGACCTTCCGCGCGACAAGCGCGTTGAGGTCGCCCTCACCTACGTCTTCGGCATCGGGCGCACCCAGTCGCAGAAGGCGCTGGAAGCGACCGGCGTCAACCCCAACACCCGCGTTCGTGACCTGGCCGAAGAGGACCTGGTCAAGCTCCGCGAGTACGTGGACGCGAACCTCAAGACCGAGGGTGACCTCCGTCGCGAGATCCAGGCCGACATCCGCCGCAAGGTTGAGATCGGCTGCTACCAGGGTCTGCGCCACCGTCGTGGCCTGCCCGTCCACGGTCAGCGCACCAGCACGAACGCTCGTACCCGCAAGGGCCCGCGTCGCGCGATCGCCGGCAAGAAGAAGCCGGGCAAGAAGTAGTCCTCAGCGGACGCTCATCAGCGGTCTTCGCTGTAGGACCGATCACCTCCACTCCACAGGAGTAAGACATGCCTCCTAAGGGCCGTCAGGGTGCAGCCAAGAAGGTGCGCCGCAAGGAAAAGAAGAACGTCGCTCACGGGCACGCCCACATCAAGAGCACGTTCAACAACACGATCGTCTCGATCACGGACCCCACGGGCAACGTGATCTCCTGGGCCTCCGCCGGCCACGTCGGCTTCAAGGGCTCGCGCAAGTCCACTCCGTTCGCCGCGCAGATGGCCGCCGAGTCGGCTGCCCGTCGCGCGCAGGAGCACGGCATGCGCAAGGTCGACGTCTTCGTCAAGGGTCCGGGTTCCGGTCGTGAGACCGCCATCCGTTCGCTGCAGGCGACCGGCCTCGAGGTTGGCTCCATCCAGGACGTCACCCCGACCCCGCACAACGGCTGCCGTCCGCCCAAGCGTCGCCGCGTCTGATCCAACGGGCCGCGAGGCCCGCTGATCATCTTCGCGCCGCTTGACACGGCACACGGGCGGTACGGCTCCTTCGAGCCGTGCCGCCCGTACCCTTGGACCTAGGCATCAAATAGTGGGTGCCTAAGACTGGAAGGCAACATCTCATGCTGATCGCTCAGCGCCCCTCGCTGACCGAAGAGGTCGTCGACGAGTTCCGCTCCCGGTTCGTGATCGAGCCGCTGGAGCCGGGCTTCGGCTACACCCTCGGCAACTCCCTGCGTCGTACGCTCCTCTCCTCGATCCCGGGTGCGGCGGTCACGTCCATCCGCATCGACGGTGTCCTGCACGAGTTCACCACCGTGCCGGGCGTCAAGGAAGACGTCACCGACCTCATCCTCAACATCAAGCAGCTGGTCGTCTCCTCGGAGCACGACGAGCCGGTCGTGATGTACCTGCGCAAGCAGGGCCCCGGCCTGGTCACCGCTGCTGACATCGCCCCCCCGGCCGGCGTCGAGGTGCACAACCCCGACCTGGTCCTGGCGACCCTGAACGCCAAGGGCAAGCTGGAGATGGAGCTGACCGTCGAGCGCGGTCGCGGCTACGTCTCCGCCGTCCAGAACAAGCAGGTGGGCCAGGAGATCGGCCGTATCCCGGTCGACTCCATCTACTCGCCGGTTCTCAAGGTCACCTACAAGGTCGAGGCGACCCGTGTCGAGCAGCGCACCGACTTCGACAAGCTGATCGTCGACGTCGAGACCAAGCAGGCCATGCGCCCGCGTGACGCCATGGCGTCCGCCGGTAAGACCCTGGTCGAGCTGTTCGGTCTGGCCCGCGAGCTCAACATCGACGCCGAGGGCATCGACATGGGCCCGTCCCCCACGGACGCCGCCCTTGCCGCCGACCTGGCGCTGCCGATCGAGGAGCTCGAGCTCACGGTCCGCTCGTACAACTGCCTCAAGCGCGAGGGCATCCACTCCGTGGGTGAGCTCGTCGCCCGCTCCGAGGCCGACCTGCTCGACATCCGCAACTTCGGTGCGAAGTCGATCGACGAGGTCAAGGCGAAGCTGGCCGGCATGGGCCTGGCCCTCAAGGACAGCCCGCCCGGATTCGACCCGACTGCTGCGGCCGACGCCTTTGGCGCCGACGACGACGCGGATGCCGGGTTCGTGGAGACCGAGCAGTACTGAGTCCCGCGCCGTCCGGGCTGAGGCTTTGTCCTCAATCGCCGGACGGGCTTGATTCGGCCGGGGCAGGTACGCCTGCCCCGGCGCACCAAGACTTCTGGTGGGCAACCGTCCACCGGACCTGACATCGGTACCTGATACGGCCGGTGCAGAGAACAAGGAGAAACACCATGCCGCGTCCCGCAAAGGGTGCCCGTCTGGGCGGCAGCGCCGCGCACGAGAAGCTGCTCCTGGCGAACCTCGCCAAGTCGCTCTTCGAGCACGGCCGCATCACCACCACCGAGGCCAAGGCCCGTCGCCTTCGTCCGGTCGCCGAGCGTCTGATCACCAAGGCGAAGAAGGGCGACATCCACAACCGTCGCCAGGTGCTGCAGACGATCACGGACAAGAGCATCGTCCACGTGCTCTTCACCGAGATCGCCCCGCGCTTCGCCGAGCGTCCGGGTGGTTACACCCGTATCACGAAGATCGGCAACCGTCGTGGCGACAACGCCCCGATGGCCGTGATCGAGCTCGTCGAGGGCGAGATCGCCAAGAAGGCGACCGTCGCCGAGGCCGAGGCCGCCACCAAGCGTGCGGTCAAGGAGTCCGAGGCTGCTGCCGAGGCTCCGGCCGAGGAGTCCAAGGACGCCTGACGCATTTGATGCGTGTGTACGGACGGGTCCGCTCCCTCTTGCCAGGGGGCGGGCCCGTCCCGCATTTCTGAGAGGAACTCTGGTGAGTGACGAGGCGGAGCCCGGTTTCGTCCGGGTGCGGCTGGACCTGTCGTACGACGGCAAGGACTTCTCCGGCTGGGCCAAGCAGCGTGCGGGACAGCGCACGGTGCAGGGCGAGATCGAGAACGCGCTCCGGACGGTGACCCGGTCCGACCGCACCTATGAGCTGACGGTCGCCGGCCGCACGGACTCGGGCGTGCACGCGCGCGGCCAGGTCGCGCACGTCGATCTGCCGGTCGAGGTGTGGGCCGAGCACGAGGAGAAGCTGCTGCGCCGGCTCGCCGGCCGACTGCCGCACGATGTGCGGGTGTGGAAGGTCGCGGAGGCACCGGCCGGTTTCAACGCTCGGTTCTCGGCGGTCTGGCGGCGGTACGCCTACCGGGTGGTCGACCACATCGGTGGCGTCGATCCGCTGTTGCGCGGTCATGTCCTGTGGCACGACTGGCCGTTGGACGTCGAGGCGATGAACGCCGCGTCGCAGGCGCTGCTCGGTGAGCACGACTTCGCCGCGTACTGCAGGAAGCGCGAGGGGGCGACGACCATCCGCACGCTCCAGCAGCTGAGTTGGGAGCGTGACGCGTCCGGTGTCGTCACCGCGACCGTGCGCGCGGACGCCTTCTGCCACAACATGGTGCGTTCGCTGGTGGGCGCGCTGCTGTTCGTCGGCGACGGGCACCGGCCGGTGGAGTGGCCCGGCAAGGTGCTGGCCGCGCGGGTGCGGGATTCGGCGGTGCATGTGGTGCGGCCGCACGGGTTGACGCTGGAGGAGGTCGGGTATCCGGCCGACTCCGCGCTTGCCGCGCGTAACCGGGAAGCGCGCAATAAGCGGACGCTGCCTGGTGGGGGTTGCTGCTAGGGATTCGGGGCTCCGCCCCGGGCCCCGGTCCTCAATCGCCGGACGGGCTCAATTGCTGCGCCCGTCCGGCCGATGTCGCTGAGGCGGCGTCAGGACCCGTCCGGCGCCGGGCAGTTGACCGCCAGGTCGCTGTTGACCGTGAAGTACGGGCGGACGCCGTCCACCGTCGGGTAGAGGTCGGTCTTGTTGCGGTCGACGATGTCGCCGACGAGCCGGGCGATCTTGATGGGTTCGCCGTCCGGGGTCAGCCGCAGGGCCAGGTCCCAGACGGTGTTCTCGCCGACCGCGCGGGCGGCGCGCAGCCGCTCGTAGGGCACGGCGACGGTGAAGGCCGCCTTGTCCACGACGATCACCTCCGCCGTCACCGGCTCGGCGCCCTCGACGCGCGGGGTGCCGACGACGACCGGGTTGCTCTCCGAGGTGAACTCGACGCCGTGCAGGGTTCCTTCGACCATCAGCGCTGCGCCGCTCTGGCGCACCGAGCGGGCCTCCGCGTGCCGGGTGCGGTGCCAGGCGCGCAGCGCGAGGTAGCCGTCGACGGTCGGGTAGGGGATCCACCAGGTGAACGGGGTGCCGGGCAGCGGCTCCAGCTCCACCAGGCCGCGTCCTTCGGCGAGGTGGGAGACGACCCGGCGGCGTGCGCCGTCCTCGCCCCGGACGACGTGCAGATCCCAACGGCCTTCTCCGAGGCGGAGTTCGCGGCGGTCGAGGACGGCCGTCCAGGGGCCGGTGGCGGTGGTCGGCTGCCGGAGGGGGACGCTGACGGGCTTGCCCTCCTTGCGGCGGGTGACCGTCAGGGAGAGGTTGTCGCCGGACAGGCCCTTGCGGTCGACGGAGACGTGGATGTTGCCGTCGGCGTCGACGCGGCAGGAGGCGGTGCAGCGCAGCGGCTTGCGGACGATCTCCTTGAGGGCCGCCTTCACCGTGGGCTTGGCGGGCTTGGCCACTGTGCGGCGCAGCGGTCGGATGATCTTTCCGGCGGTGCGGCGCAGCATCTTCGCCAGCGGTACGGGCGCGGGCTCGGTCTCGTCCGTGGAGGTGGCGGCCGACGGGGTGGTGGCGGTGTCGCCGCCCAGGCTCGCGATCAGTTCCTCGTACTGCCGGGCGATGGAGTCCGGGTGGTAGCGCTCGGCGGAGACGCGGGCGGCGCGGCCCATGGCGCGGCGCAGTTCGTCGTCCTCGATGAGTTTGAGGAGGCCCTTGGCGATGCCGTCGGCGTCGCCGACGGGGACGAGGAGGCCGTCGGTGCCGTCGTTGATGATCTCGCCGGGGCCGTGCGGGCAGTCGGTGGCGACGACGGGGACGCCGCAGTTCATCGCCTCGACGATCGTCATGCCGAAGGACTCCTCGCGGGAGGTGACGGCGGCGATGGCGCCCTTGGCCCACTCGGTCTCGATGGGGGAGTGGGCGCCCATGAGCGTGATGTGCTCGTTCAGACCGAGCGTGTCGATCTGCTCGCGCAGCTTGGCCTGCTGGGGGCCGCGGCCGTAGATGCGCAGGCGCCAGTCGGGGTGGGCGGCGGCGACGGTGGCCCAGGCCTTGACCAGCAGGTCGTAGCGCTTGACGGGGATGAGGCGGCCCGCGGCGACGACCAGCTTGGCGCTGCCGTCGGAGGGCTCGACCTCGGACGCCGGGACGCCGTTCGGCAGGGCGATCAGCTTGGTCCTGATCCCCGGGAACTGCTCGCGATGGGTGGTGGCGTCGGCCTCGGAGACGGCGGTGTGCGCGTCGAGGTGGGGGATGGCGCGGTCCTGGGCGGCGCGGATGTTCGGCTCGTGGGTGCCGTAGATCCGGTGCTCCTGGCCGATCCGCAGATAGCGGTCCTGCCCGAACTCGGCGAGGTACATCACCAGGCCGGGCCGGGTGGCGATCACGACGTCGGCGTCGGTGCGGGCGAGGTGCTCGGCGACGCGCTTGTCGGTGAGGGCGCTGAAGTGGGCGCCCTTGGCCTCGACGGGCGGGACGTGCGCGCTGTCCTGCTGGAGCAGCGGGTTGTCCCGGTCGGCGCCGGTCTCGGCCCGGGTGTCGACGAGGTGGACGAGCTTGACCTTGCCGTGCAGGGGGAGCTTGGGCGTGCCACCGGTTCTGTGGATCGACACGATCTCCACGTCGTGCCGGGCGGCGAGCGCGCCGGCGACGTTGAACGTGGAGCGGATGGTGCCGCCGATGCCGTAGGCGTTCTGCAAAAGGAAAGAGATCTTCATGGCGGTGTGTGCGCGACGCGTCGCGGCGTCGCGTCCGTCCTTCCCCCTGGCCTGGGTGTCCGAGTCGTCCCCTCTTGATCGGATCGCTTGGTAGCTGCGGTCCGATCCGCCGGTTAAGACCGTTGGGAGGGGTATCGGTTGCCTGCGCAGCCTACATTGTGGCTTGCGTCACATCCCGTACGTCAAGGGTGAGGTCGTTCTCGGGATCGAACAACGGTCGAACGGCGACCGGGCCGCGCTCGGGGTGGGTGAGGGTGCGGGCCGGGTGGACGTCGGTGCGCTTGCGGTCCACGCTGTCGCCGACGAGCCGTCCGACGGGCACGAGCGGGGCGCCCGGGGCGGGGCGCAGCCGCAGCTGCCATACGTCCCGCGCGGTGCCGCGCCGGGTGAGCAGCCGCTCGTAGGGCAGGGTGCAGCGCAGCCGCCGGCCGTCGAGGGCGGTGACCGGGACCTCGACGTCGTACGCGCTGTCCTCCGGCGACACGGCGACCAGGGTGGTGGCCTGCGCGTCGAGGACGGCCGCGTCGCCGTACAGGAGGGCCGTCACGGTGAGGGAGTCCTCGCCGACGGCGATCCGCTCCAGTTCGGCGTGGGCCGGGCGCAGCCAGGTGCGCAGGGTCAGGGAGCCCGCGGCGGTGGTGTACGGGACCCAGGCGGAGACCTGGCCGTCGTCGGTCAGCGGCAGGGTCAGCAGCCGGGCCGTTTCGACGAGGGCGGCGGCGACGCGGGCGCGCTTGCCGTCGTCGGCCCGCTCGACGTGGAAGTCCCAGCGTCCCTCGGCGAGCCGGGTGCCGGCCCGGTCGAGGACGGCCGTCAGCGGGCCCTTGCCGTAGCCGGGGTGGGCGAGCGGAAGCACGACGCGCTCACCGGCCCCGGTGCCGTCGGTGCCGCGCAGCCGGCCGACGAGGGTCAGCCACTCGCCGGTGACCCCGGCGCGGGGCAGCCGCACGGCGAGGCCACCGTCCGCGGTGGCGCGGGCGGACGCCTTGGGCCGCAGCGCCTTGAGCGGCGCGGGCGTGGGCGCGACGACCGGGGCGGGGGCCGCGGGGGCGGGCTTGCGGCGCAGCGGGCGGACGAGCCGGGCGGCGGTGCGGCGCAGGCTGCTCGCCGGGGTCGCGGCCGGGGCCGGCTCGGCCGCCTTGGCCGCGGGTGCGGACGCCTGGGGCAGCAGCTCGGGGCGGAGCGTACGGACGATCTCCTCGAACCGCTCGGCGATGCGCGCGGGCGCGTACCGCTGGGCGGACTCGCGGGCGGCGCGGCCCATGGCGCGGCGCAGTTCGTCGTCCTCGATGAGTTTGAGGAGGCCCTTGGCGATGCCGTCGGCGTCGCCGACGGGGACGAGGAGGCCGTCGGTGCCGTCGTCGATGATCTCGCCGGGGCCGTGCGGGCAGTCGGTGGCGACGACGGGGACGCCGCAGTGCATGGCCTCGACGATCGTCATGCCGAACGATTCGTAGTCCGAGGTGACGGCGGCGATGGAGCCCTTGGCCCACTCGGTCTCGATGGGGGAGTGGGGGCCCATGAGCTGGATGTGCTCGTTCAGGCCGAGCTCGTCGATCTGTGCGCGCAGTGCGGCGCGCTCGGGGCCGCGGCCGTAGATGCGCAGGGTCCAGTCGGGGCGCTCGGCGGCCACCTTGGCGAAGGCCTCGACGAGCAGGCTGTAGCGCTTGACGGGGATGAGCCGCCCGGCGGCGACGACCAGCTTGGTGTCGCTTTCGGAGGGCTCGACCGCGCCGGCGGGCACGCCGTTGGGCAGCGCGACGATGTGCGTGCGGGCGTCCGGGAAGTGCTCCCGGTGGGTGACGGCGTCGGCCTCGGAGACGGTGGTGTGCGCGTCGAGCCGCGGAATGGCGCGGTCCTGGGCGGCGCGGATGCTCGGCGCGTGGGAGCCGTGGATCAGGTGTTCCTGGCCGATGCGCAGGAAGCCCCGGTCGGTGGCGCACTCGGTGAGGTAGACCAGCAGCCCCGGCCGGGTGGCGATCACGACATCCGCGTCGGTGGCTTCCAGGTACTGGGAGACGCGCAGATCGGCGAGGCGGGTGAACGCCTTGACCGAGCCCTCGGGGTGCGGCAGCAGCGCGCTCGGCTCCTGCTGGAGCTCGTTGTCGCTCTCGCAGCCCGCCGCGTCCTTGCGGATGTCGATCAGCGAGGTCAGCCTGACCTTGCCGCTGACGGGCAGCTGGGGCGTGTCGGCGCCGCGGTAGACCGAGACGATCTCGACGTCGTGGCGGGCGGCGAGCGCGCCGGCGAGATTGGCGGTCGCGCGGATGGTGCCGCCGATGCCGTAGGCGTTGTGAATCAGAAACGCGATCTTCATGAGCGTACGGAAGCGCGCCACCCCCCGGGCGCCGCGCGGGCCCCTCTCCCTGGCGATCCCTGCGGAACTGGTCTACCGCTCGGTACGGTGCGCGATGAGTACGCCCGTTAGTACGAGTGACCGAACTGTAGATGTATAGGTAAAGGACCTGCAAGCGCAGATAGGGGACATACGGCGCTTTTCGCCGCGAACGCAAAGGGTTGGGGAAACTGTGATGCGGACTGTGGTGCGTCTGGTGGGGGCGATCGCGGCGGTGGCCGCGCTGGGAATGACGACCGCGTGCGGCGGTTCGGACGACGGCGGGGGCGGCGGCGACAGGACCGCCAGGACCATGGGCGACGACCGCGCCACCACCAAGGGCCCCGGCTCGGGGGCCAAGGCACTCGGCAAGGAACGGGTGGCGTCGGCCGTCCTGGAATCGGCCGACGCCAAGGGATACGCCGTCACCAGGATGTCGAAGGAGGAGTTCACCAGCGCGAAGGCCCCCAAGGCCAAGCAGGCCGAGTGCCAGCCGCTCGCGGCACTCCTCGGCTCCTCCCCGGATCCGGCGCCCGCCGCCTGGGCCGTCAGCACCTTCGGCGTGCAGGACTCCAAGGCCGGGGCCATGGGCGCAATGGGCATGCTGGAAGTGTCCTCGTACGAGGGGGACGGCGCCGAGAGAACGCTCGCGAACCTCGGCAAAGCCGTCCAGGACTGTAAGGACGGCTTCCGGATGACCACGGGTGCGGGCACCGAGCAGACGTTCAGCGCGGTCGAGTCCCTCGACGCGCCGAAGCTGGGCGACGAGGCAGTCGCCTACCGCGCGGTGGACAAGGCCTCCGGCGCGCCGAGCTTCTACACAGTGGTGCGCAGCGGGGCCAACGTTTCGATGATCTTCGCCGCGAACATGATGGACCCGGCCAAGGCCACGATGGACCCGAATCTGGTGAAGGCGCAGGTCGCCAAGGTGGAGAAGACCGCCAAGGCGACGGACTGAACCCGCAGGGGCGCCGCGCGTCCGGCCGCGCCGCGCCCCTGCCCCGCACCGCTTCGCGGTCCGTCCGCGCCATCCGTGCGTGAGACCGTCTCGCGGCGGGTAATCGAGCACCGGGCGTGGCGTCGTCGCGGGCCCGGCGGGCGCTGGGAGGCTGGGTGATGTGAAAGCGAAGGTGGCGGCCTCCGTGGCCGCGGTGGCGGCCCTGTCGGCGCTGGCCCTGACGACCGGGTGCACCGACGGCGCGGCCGACCGCGCCGACGACAAAGAGGCCAAGGACCGGCGGGACACCGGGCGGGTGCTCAGCGCCGATCAGCTCAAACACGCCGAGCTGGGGCCCAGGGAGGTCCCCGGCTTCCAGATCGAGCGCGCGTCGATAGGGACGGCCGGGCACGGCAGGCCCGGAACGGACAGCGCGCCCTGCCGGCCGCTGGTGGCTCTCCTCGGCTCCAGGCCGCAGCCCGCCCCCGCCGCCTCGGTGGTCAACACCTTCGCCAAGGCGGGCGATGGCCACCACTTCGACGGCCTGCTGGGCACGATCCGCGTCTCGGCCTACGACCGGGACGGCGCCGCCGCCACGCTCAAGCAGCTGCGCCGGGCTGCCACGGCCTGCGCGGACGGCTTCGGGATGACGACCGGCGAAGGCGAGGCGCAGACCTTCAAGGCGGTTCAGACGCTGGCGCCGCCGTCACTGGGCGACGAGGCGGTCGCCTACCGCCTGGCGAACGCGGCGGAGAAGGCACCCAGCCTCGTCACCGTCGTGCGGACCGGCAGCAATCTCTCGCTGTTCTTCGCGACGAGCCTGTCCGACCCGGAGGGCGTGGAGATCCCCCGGGAACTGGTGGAGGCGCAGGTCGGGAAGGTGGAGAAGCTGGCGAACGCGGAGCGGGTGCCCACCGCGCCGCCCTCGCCCTCCACCCTCGTGGCGCCGGAGGGCGGCGAGGCGGGGGACAGCGTCGAATAGACCCGCGAGGGCCGGCGGATCCCCGGCTGCGTGCGGTCCTCGACGTCGGACGGGCCTGCTGTGCTGCGTCCTCAACCGCCGGACCGGCTGGACGGCTGGGCTCAGCCGATGACAGCCCGTCCGGCGATTGAGGACACCGCCGCGCAGCGGTGGTGCGGACGACGTGGCCCGCGGCGCCCGCACCTGATCCGCCGGCCGCGGCGCCCGGCGTCAGGCGCTCTTGTTCGAGTCGCCCGATTCGGCCTTGGCCGTCTTGGACGACTTGGGTGACGGCGACTTCACCGAGGCCGCGGCCTGGGCGTTGGCGCGGGCCATGATGCGCCGGAAGGTGTAGCCCGACACGTCACGCCCGGCGGTGCGCGCCTTCGTGTCGTCCGAGTCGACGGCCTTGCCGCTGGTGTACCCGGCGACGGTGAAGTAGGCGTAGCGGCCCTCGGCGTTGGCCGTCAGCCGACAGGCGGTGCCCTTGCAGAAGCTCGGGCCGTCGTCGTCGGGCAGTGCGGCGATGTTGCCGGTGGACTGCGACTTCGCCTTGTCGGCCGCTTCCTTGGTGTCGAAGACGGCGACGCCGACGGTGACCGCGACCCCGTCCCGCACGTAGGTGGCGCGCAGCACCTTGCGGCAGCCGTTGTCGCTGAGCACGGAGCCCAGCCCGCCCTGGGCGGCGGAGGCGCAGTCGCTGGTGGTGTCGGTGGCCACCTTCTTGTACGTGCGCTTGTTCAGCGACGGCTTGGAGTGCGGGAAGAGGGACTTCGTGGTGAGCGGCGCCCTGTCCTTCTCGGCGCTGGCGATGAACTCCCGCGGGTTGGGCGGGGGCGGCGGCGCCACGGGGGAGAAGGACGGCTCCGGCGAGGCACCGGCGCTGGGGAGCTTCTCGGCGGACGGCAGCTTCTTGTCCGATCCCTTGCCGGAGCTCGCCACGGCCGTCGCCACGATCCCGGCCACCGCGCCGGCGGCCAGCACGCCACCGCCGACCAGCAGCCACTTGCGGCGCCGCCCGCGGGCCTCCGTGGTGGCGGCGAGCGCCGCCCAGTCCGGCGTCGACGCGTCACCGAGCGGGGGCGGCGCGCCGTACGGGCCCGGTATCTGCCCGCCCGGCGGCAGCTGCCCGCCCGGTGGCCCTTGCGGTTCCGGGGTGAAGTTCGGCGGCGGCGGACCCCATCCAGGAGTCGGCGGCTGAGATCCCCCGGGGGCCTCTTGCGGCCCTCCCTGCCCAAAGCTCATGGCGTGCATCGTAAACCGGTTGGTCACCGCCCCGGGAGCGGCGAGAATTCGGGCATGGGACATGTGGAAGCGGGACATCTGGAGTACTACCTTCCGGACGGCAGGGTGCTGCTCGGGGATGTGTCGTTCCGGGTCGGGGAAGGCGCGGCGGTCGCCCTCGTCGGGGCGAACGGCGCGGGCAAGACGACGCTGCTGCGGCTGATCGCGGGCGAGCTGCAGCCGCACGGCGGGTCGGTGTCGGTCACCGGCGGACTGGGTGTGATGCCGCAGTTCGTGGGGTCCGTGCGGGACGAGCGGACCGTCCGTGACCTGCTGGTCTCCGTGGCCGGGCCGAGCATCCGGCAGGCCGCCGCGGCCGTCGACGAGGCCGAGCACGCGATCATGACGCGCGACGACGAGGCCGCGCAGATGGCCTACGCCCAGGCCCTCTCCGACTGGGCCGAGGTGCGGGGCTACGAGGCCGAGACCACCTGGGACATGTGCACCATGGCCGCCCTCGGCGTCCCCTACGACCAGGCGCAGTGGCGCCAGGTGCGCACCCTCTCCGGCGGCGAGCAGAAGCGGCTGGTGCTGGAGTCGCTGCTGCGCGGCACCGACGAGGTGCTGCTGCTGGACGAGCCGGACAACTATCTGGACGTGCCCGGCAAGCGCTGGCTGGAGGAGAAGCTCCGCGAGACGAAGAAGACCGTGCTCTTCGTCAGCCACGACCGGGAGCTGCTGGCCCGCTCCGCCGAGAAGATCATCAGCGTCGAGCCGGGCCCGGCCGGGTCGGACGTATGGGTGCACGGCGGAGGATTCGGCACGTACCACGAGGCCCGCAAGGAGCGCTTCGCGCGCTTCGAGGAGCTGCGTCGGCGCTGGGACGAGAAGCACGCGCAGCTGAAGAAGCTGGTGCTCAGCCTTCGCCAGGCCGCCTCCATCAGCCATGAGCTGGCCTCCCGCTACGCCGCCGCGCAGACCCGGCTGCGGAAGTTCGAGGAGGCGGGGCCCCCGCCGGAGCCGCCGCGCGAGCAGGACATCCGGATGCGGCTGCGCGGCGGCCGCACCGGTGTGCGCGCGGTGACCTGCGAGCAGCTGGAGCTGACCGGCCTCATGAAGCCGTTCGACCTGGAGATCTTCTACGGCGAGCGGGTCGCGGTCCTCGGTTCCAACGGCTCCGGCAAGTCGCACTTCCTGCGGCTGCTGGCCGGGGAGCACGTGCAGCACACCGGCACCTGGAAGCTGGGCGCCCGCGTCGTGGCCGGCCACTTCGCCCAGACCCACGCCCACCCCGAGCTGCTCGGCCGCACGCTGGTCGACATCCTGTGGACGGAGCACGCCAAGGACCGCGGCGCCGCGATGTCCGTGCTGCGCCGGTACGAGCTGGAGAAGCAGGGCGACCAGCTCTTCGAGCGGCTCTCCGGCGGCCAGCAGGCCCGCTTCCAGATCCTGCTGCTGGAACTGTCCGGCACCACGGCCCTGCTCCTCGACGAGCCGACCGACAACCTCGACCTGGAGAGCGCGGAGGCCCTCCAGGAGGGCCTGGAGTCGTACGACGGCACCGTGCTCTCCGTCACGCACGACCGCTGGTTCGCCCGCTCCTTCGACCGCTTCCTGGTCTTCGGGGCGGACGGGGTCGTGCGCGAGGTCTCCGAGCCGGTGTGGGACGAGGGGCGCGTGGCGCGCAAGCGCTAGCCGTGCCTGCGTCCTCAAGCGCCGGACGGGCTGCTTTTTTCCGCCCGCCCCATGCCCCCAGCCCCACCCACGCAGTTTTTCTCCCCACAGGTGGCAAGAAAAGC